>JBIIHJ010000012.1:0-26716 GCA_044235875.1 Pseudoxanthomonas sp. | reverse complement strand
CAGGGTGACTTCATCCAGCAGGCGCTCCGGCGAACGGGCGCCCTTGATGATGATGCTCTTGGAATAGCGGCGCAGGCGCTGCTCTTCGTCCCGGGTCAGGGCCCGGCCGGTGTAGACGATCACCGGCGGGAACGCCGCCGAATCGCTGTTGCCCATGCGCTCGAGCAGGTCGTAGCCGCTGCCGTCGGGCAGGGACAGGTCGGTGACCATGCAGTCGAAGGTCGCGGCGGCCAACTGCTCCATCGCCTCGGCGATCGTGCCCACCGTGGTGATGTCCAGCTGTTCGTGGGCGAGCAGGCGGCGCAGGTTTTCGCGCAGCTCGCGGTCGTCCTCGACGATCAGCAGGCGCCGCATGTCGCGCTCGCTGGTTTCCTCCAGCTGGCGGATCGCCGCGACCAGGCGCTCGCGCGTGGCCGGCTTGAGCAGATAGCCGACTGCGCCCAGTTCCATCGCGACCTGGCTGCGCTCCTGCGCCGAGACCACGTGGACCGGGATGTGGCGCGTCACCGGATCACGCTTGAGCGATTCGAGCACGCTCAGCCCCGACACGTCGGGCAGACCGATATCAAGCAGGACCCCGCTTGGACGCAGGTCGGACGCCAGGGCGATGGCTTCCTCGGCAGATCCGGCCACCACGCAGTCGAAATCCATGTCGTGGGCCAGCTCGACCAGGGCCCGGGCAAAGGTGACGTCGTCTTCCACCGCCAGGATGACGCGGCCCGGGCGGGTGCGATGGTCGCGGTCGTCCTGCGCGGCAGCCGGACGCGGCTGCGCCGCTGGCGGGATGGACGCGTTGCCCGGCTGGATCGCGGGGCGCGCGGTAACGGGGGCCGTCTCGGCCGACGGGGCCTGGTGCATGGCCTCGGCCGGCGCGCCGTCGATGGGCAGTTCGAGGACGAAGATGCTGCCGCGACCTGGTTCGCTGTCCACCGTGATCAATCCGCCCATGCGCTGGGCCAGGTCACGCGAGATGGACAGGCCCAGGCCGGTGCCGCCAAAGCGACGCTGGGTGCTGCCGTCCGCCTGGCGGAAGGCTTCGAAGATGACCGCGGTCTGGTCACGGCCGATGCCGATCCCGGTATCGCTGACGACAAAGCGCACCCGATGCTTGCCGTGTGCCTGCAGCGTCAGGCTCACCCGGCCGTGCTCGGTGAACTTGACCGCATTGGCCAGCAGGTTCTTCAGGATCTGCTGCAGTCGCTGGCTGTCGACGGTAAGCCGGTCCGGCGCGCCGGGGGCAGCGGCAATGTCCAGGGCCAGGGATTTCTGCCCGGCTAGCGGCTCGAAGGTTTCGCGCAGGCGCGTTAGCAGGGGCGCGGTGGAGATGATCTCCTCGCTGAGCTCGACGTGGCCGGCTTCGATCTTGGACAGGTCCAGGATGTCGTTGATCAGGGCCAACAGATCGCTGTTGGAGGAGTAGATGGCCTGTGCGTATTTGACCTGCTCGGCGGTCAGGCCGCCCTCGCGGTTGTCGGCCAGCAGCTTGGCCAGGATCAGCGAACTGTTGAGCGGCGTGCGCAGCTCGTGGGACATGTTGGCCAGGAACTCGGACTTGTACTGCGACGAGGCGGCCAGCTCCTTGCCGCTGCGCACCAGTTCGCCTTGTGCGGTGAGCAGCACCTGACGCTGTGTTTCCAGCTCGTGCGTGCGCTCTTCCAGATGCACGTTGATCTGTTCCAGCTCACTCTGCTGCTGTTCGAGGTTGGCCTGCGAATGCTGGAGGCTGCGGCTCTGCTCCTCGAGTTCTTCGTTGGCGACCCTCAGCTCCTCCTGCTGGGCCTGCAGCTCCTCGCTCTGGCGCTGGGTTTCCTCGAGCAGCTCGACCAGCTCGGCACGCAATTGGGCGGTGCGCAGCGCCATGCCGATGGTTTCCATGCAGCGATCGAGCAGTTCCAGGCTGCGCCCGTCGGTCTTGTGCGCGCCGTTGCGCCCCAGCTCGAGCACACCGACCGCCCGTCCATCGGCGGTGACCGGTGCCAGCAGCAGCTCGGAGGGCGCGCTGCGGGCCAGGGCCGATTCGATGGCAAGCTGGCTCTGTCCTGCGTTGCGCAGCTGACGGGACTTGCGCTGGCGCAACACCTCGCCCAGTTGCCCCTCGGCGGCGGGCAGATCACGCGCGATCGTGGCTGGCAGGGCAACGCCACCGGCGAGCACGAGCCGCTCGCCGGACAGGCGATACAGCGCGCCAACCTGCGCGCCCAGCACGTCACACAGCACGCCCAGTGACGTCTCGGCCATCTCGTTGGGGGACAGGTCGCCCTGAAGCGCCACGGCCACTTCGTTTTCGCTGGCCTGCAGCCACAGCGCGACCTGCGCGGTGAGCTTGGAGCGGATGGCCTGCATGGCGATCAGGGCCGTACCCAGGAAGCACGCGCCGCCGATGGTGCGGTTGACCATCGAGAAGGACGAGTTGTTGCTCGGTGGCGCGACATGGAAGCCCACCACCAGCAGGACGCATGACAGCAGGGCGATGATCAGCGGCAGCTTGGGTCGCCGCTGGAAAATGGTGATGCCCACCGCCAGGAAGTGGGTCAGCCACACCGCATAGCCGAGTGGCGTGATGAGCTCCAGGACCAGTGTTGCGATCAGCAGGCCAAAGGCCGCGGCCCAGATCCAAGGGTCACGTGGTGCAGTGGTCGCGCGCATGTCGGCCAGGGGAGTTGAAGGGGCGACGATGTTAGCCGATTCAGCTTGGCTTTCACGCCCCGAGGGCACCGGTGCTTTCTGCACGGATTCTTCACGTCGAGATCCGATACGGATGCCAGGACTCGATCCGGTTGTCATGGTGCGCATCGGATGCCCAGCCCCGCGATTTCTCGTCAGCGGCGGCATGTGCGCCTGCCATCGAAGACGCGCAAGCAAACGATCCAGCCCAGCCAAGGCACCAGGATCGGCAGTCTGGATCTGGCCGCACCGCGCGGGGCGAGCGTCGGATCCTGCGCCGTGGCGATCTTCACGGCCAGGCCACCGCATCGCGCCTCCAATCGGGACATCAAACCAATGAGGGAGCGATGTCGCGATGCGATGCTTGGCCTGGGTGTTTCTCTCCTGCGGCACTGCCATGTTGGTGGGATGTGGCCCGAAAGCGCCTGACCAGGCGCTGCAGATCTCCGGCGTGATCCAGGGTCAGCAGGTCCTCGGATTTGTGCTGCCGCAGACGGGTCAAATCGTGCTCACCATCGGGATGCAGCGCTGCAACGGCGTGCTGTCCGATTTCAGGCAGACCCCTCGCACCGGACTGTTGATCTGCGATGCCCCCGGCCAACAGGCCGGTCGCTTTGAGCTTGTAGCAACCATGGCCAATGGCGAAGCGGGCACGCTCTCGCTCATCGAGCAACAAGGCGCGCCACCACGACGTCTGCAGATGACCGCACGACTGGGCATGCCGGCCGCGCATTGAGGTGCGCTTGTCCGGCGTGCGCTGCCTCGAGCACATCCACGCCTGAGGCGTTCAAACGGAGCGGGGGGCCGGGAGCGGTTGGCCGAGCTCACCGGCGCTAACGTCGCACAGGCGCAGCATGCGGCAGTCGTCGTTGCTCGCTGCCAGGCACGCATCGATCTGATCCAACCCGAGAAAACGACACGATGCCGCCAGCGGTCCACTCACCACGCATGTCAGTCCCTGCCGCAGCCGTGGGCACTGCGGGCTGGTCCATTCCCAGCCGCGATGCGCATCTTTTCGGCCCTGGCCGGGATGCGCTGGAGCGATACGCTACCCGCTTCAACGCCACCGAAATCAATAGCACCTTCTATAGGGCGCACCGACCCGGCACATTCGCGCGATGGGCCGATACGGTGCCTGAGGCGTTTCGCTTCTCGGTCAAGCTGCCACGGCTGATCTCCCATGAGCAAAGGCTCTGTGGGGCCGGGGCCGCGCTGGATGCCTTCCTGGCGCAAACCAGCCTCCTGGGCTCCAGGCTGGGGCCGCTCCTGCTGCAGCTTCCGCCCAGCCTTGCATTCGATGCACGCCAGGCGGCCGCGTTCTTTCGTTCCTTCAGATCCCGCACCGACTTGCCGCTGGTGTGCGAGCCGCGCCATCCCTCCTGGTTTGGCATGCAGGCCAGGGTGATGTTGACCAAGTACAGGATCGATCGAGTGGGAGCGGATCCGGCGCCCGTGGCGGGAGGCGCGGTGCCGCAGGCAGATCACCAGCTGGCTTACTGGCGGTTGCACGGGGCGCCCCGGACCTACTACAGCGCCTACCAGGACCTCGCCTTGAAGACGCTGGCTGGCGAGGTCGGCCAGCGTGCGCCGGGTATCCGCCCCTGGGTGATGTTCGACAACACCGCCCATGGATTTGCCACCGAAAATGCGCTCCGCCTCATGGAACTGCTCGGCACCGATCCTGGCACAAGCGATTCGCGCTAGCGCGGGTTCGGCGGTTGGCAAGATCACCTGGGACCTGGCCGCCGCTGCACACTCGCCTTGGTCTTCAAGGGTGGGGCGCTCGGTATGACCCTGAGCGTGCCGGTCGAGGGGTCATTGATCCTGGCGGACTTCAGGCCGCGATTGCGTAGGACGAGGTTGTCGCCTGGGCCAGGATCTGTTCGAGCTGATGCAACTCATCTGTTGCAGGATTAATCCAGCACGCCGCGCTCTCCGGGCTGATGTCGATCAGGCAGCGCAGATACCCAGCACGTTGCAAGTCTCCTTCGGCATGGGCACTGATCGGCGTGAATGTCGGGGCTGCCTGGAGGTCGCCGCTGCCTTCCATGCAGAGGCAGGGAACCAGGAAGGCCGCCGAAGACGTTTTTTTTACCAGGGCTGGACGCTTGATGCGGCTCACTGTTTCGCATGCGGTGTGCGTCGTGGTTTGCTCGCCAAGATAGAAACCGCTCAGCATCACCACACCATGGGAGTGGCCAGGAACTTGCGACCCGAAGGCGCGCAATTCGCTGCTTGCGTCTTCGCGCGCAACAGAAAAGGATCTTGCCGATGTGCCGCGCATGTCAGGCCCGTTCCGGCCGTATCGCCTTGGCTCGATCACCAACGCCCCATCCCGGAAGACCAGGACGGGCGCATGCATGCCTGGATAGATGCGTCGATCCTCGGGGATCAAGGTGCTGCGCCGCAAGGTCGCCAGCTGCCTGGCAATGGACGCCATGCTGGTCACAAGCTCGCTTCGGCGGAGCAAGGCAGCAGCGTCAGCTCGATACGCCAGCTTCCGGCTGATCGACGTGAACTCGGAGCGCTGGCTGAAGTATTCGCTCTCCAGCCGCATGACCTGGCGCGCGTCCCACTTGAGGATCAGCCAGTGGATATCCTGCTCCGCGTCGTCCATGGGCTCGGAAAACATGGCGTCAATGTGCTTGGGAATCAGGATCTGCCCGCCCGCTTCACGTGCTCGGTAAAGCTTGAGGAATTCCGCCGTGGCGACTTTCGCCCCCAAACATCGTTCAAGCGAAGACCGGTCCGCGTGACACACCAGTGACGTCACCATGTTCTACCCCAAACGCCCGATGGAGCGGCGGTACGACCAATAATTGTCATAACCTAGCGGATCAGCCAGGTCCCCGTAAACGATGAGAGGGCTGACACGATCCTCGGCGGTCAGACCTTCAGGCGCGCTCAACAACAGGCCATGGAGCATCATGTGCCTTTAATGGTTGGGCGAGACGGTCTCCCTTATCCAGGTGGGGACCATGCTGGTGGTCGCGCGCGTCAGTGATGACCGGAGGCCCGCTGATTCCATCCCCTAGCCAGTCGGGCTGGACCGGACCATCATGTGGCGGCGACGCAGTGGGCACTTGCGCACGGTTGCACCTTCCAGGAGTCAAGGCTCATCATCGTCATGCCCAGCGGTCCAGAAATGCCCCCCATGTTTCCAATTGTCGGCATCGGCGCCTCGGCCGGTGGCATCGAGGCGCTGGAAGGCTTTTTTCGCGGCATGCCAGCGCAACCCGGCCTGGGCTTTGTGGTAGTGACCCATCTGAGTCCGGATCGTCCCAGCTTTCTTCACGACATCATCCAGCGGTTCACGCCCATGCCCGTACAGGCCGCGGTCGACGGGGCCGTCGTCGAACGCGACAACATCTACGTGATGCCACAGGGATGCGTCCTGCTGATCGAACGGGGGCGCTTGAAGTTCGCTTTGCCCACCATCCATCGCGAGCGCAAGCCCATCGACGTGTTCTTCAGCGCGTTGGGGACCGACCAAGGGGAGTGGTCCGTTGGCGTGGTCCTGTCCGGCGGCGACGGCGACGGCACGCTGGGGATGAAAGCCATCAAGGAGCAGGGCGGCCTGACGCTCGCCCAGGCGATGGACGACTTTGGCCCCCGTCATCCGCACATGCCGGACGCGGCCATCTCGAGCGGGCTCGTGGATTTCGCCATTCCCGTACAGGACATGGGCGAAAAGCTGGTTGCGTTTGCGAAAAGCACGGCGCTGCTTGGTCGTCTCGCGGCGGATGCCGACGGCGATCCGGATGAGTCCGAGATCGCCGATGCGCTCCCGGCGCTTTACGGCCTGTTGCGCAGCCAGGTAGGGCATGACTTCAGTGGCTACAAGACGCGGACCTTCATCCGCCGCGTGCAACGGCGCATGCAGGTCACCCAGCTGCCCACCGTTGATGCCTACATCGACAAGCTGCGTCAGCACCCGGCTGAAGTGGCCTTGCTGTTCCGCGACCTGCTGATCAACGTGACCAGCTTTTTTCGCGATGGCGAAGCCTTCGAAAAGCTGGCCGAGGTGGTGATCCCGCTGCTGTTTCAGGGGCGCGGTGCCGACGACACGGTCCGGATCTGGGTGCCAGGCTGCGCGACCGGCGAGGAGGTCTACTCCATCGCGATCCTGGTCCGCGAACATACCGAGCAACTGTCGGGCGTGCCGCGCGTGCAGATATTTGCCACCGACATCGACGAACGCGCCTTGTCGGTGGCACGCACTGCGCGATATCCGTTGCCGTTGCTGGAGAGTGTGTCAGAGGAGCGCAGGTCCAAGTATTTCATGCCGGACGGCAACAGCCTGGTGGTGTCCAGGGAGGTCCGGGAGCTGTGTATCTTTTCCCCGCACAGTGTGATCCGGGATCCGCCATTTTCGCGCATCGACCTGGTGTCCTGCCGCAATCTGCTGATCTACTTTGGTCCGGAAGTGCAGAGCCAGGTCATCCCGACCTTTCATTACGCGCTTCGTCCGGAAGGTTTCCTCTTCCTGGGTTCGGCCGAGAACGTTTCGCAGTTCGACGACCTGTTTGTGGGCGTGGAAAAGCGCAATCGCATCTTCCGCCGCCGCACCGACGCCGGCACGCCGCGTCGCTTTCCGCTGCGCCTGAATGCCCTGCGCACGGCGCAGTTCAACGACATGATGCCGCGCCGCGCGCAGCTCAGTGGCGCAAGCCTGCGCCAGGCGGTCGACAACCAGATGCTGGAGCGGCACTCGCCACCGCACGTGGTGGTGAACCAGGACGGCGACGTGATGTATTACTCGGGCCGCACCGGCAAATACCTGGAAGCGCCCGCCGGTGCGCCCACCCGCCAACTGCAGACGATGGCGCGCAAGGACCTTCGCCTGGACCTGAGGACCCTGTTCCGCCAAGCAGTGGAGACGGGCATGCCCGCGGTCCGCGACAGCGTGCCGGTCAGCACCGACGACGGACGCGTGCAGCTGGTCAGCATCGCGATCGAGCCGATCAGCGGGCCTGATGCTTCCGGGCAGCTGTTCCTGGTCCTGTTCTCGGACCAGGGACCCCTGCTCAGTCGCGAGGATGCGCTGGAGCGCGCTTCACTCAACCACCACGGCAACGCACTGAACGCGGAGCGCGAACTGCGTGACACACGCGATCTTTTGCAGTCGATGATCGAGGAGTACGAGACGGCCCTGGAGGAGCTCAAGTCCTCCAACGAGGAATTGGTTTCGCTCAACGAAGAGATGCAGTCGACGAACGAAGAGCTGGAGGCCTCCAAGGAAGAGTTGCAGTCGGTCAACGAGGAACTCCAGACGGTCAACGCCGAATTGCATGGCAAGGTCGAAGCGCTGGACCAGGCCAACAGCGACCTGCTCAATCTGTTCGACAGCACTGATGTGGCGACGATCTTCCTGGATCGCGAGCTCGTGATCCGCTCATTCACTCCCGCGGTGTCACGCGTCTTTGCGATACGCCCGGGAGATCGGGGCCGCCCGCTGACAGACCTGTCCGCGCGCATCGAGCTGGGAAACCTGGCTGCCGACATCCTGCTTGTCTCCGAAGGCCATCCGCCCATCGAGCGCCGCGCGGACGGGCAGGGGGCTACCGCCAACTATCTGATTCGCATCGCCCCATACCGGACAGGCAACAACAAGATCGAAGGCGTGGTGGTCACCTTCATCGAAGTGTCCCTGCTGATAAGCCCCGATGAGGTGTCGCGCTGAATCTTCATCCCGCCATTGGCGGACAGCCGCCGATGGTGTGAAAGGCTTATCGACTCCGTGAGACAGGCGCGCGGCGCACCGGCATGGCTGCCGCACCCATCGACCGGCTGATCCGCGCCGGTTGCAGTGCTCGGCCCGCGTCGATCCAGGTGCGTTGACGCACGGACTCATGCACGATGCACGCGGGCAACGCCGCGTGCGCAGGAGGATCGATGCGGGGGAGAATCGTTGATTCATGGCTGCGTTGGGCTGCCGCATTGTTGATGCTCGGCGGGTGCGCCGGGGCAAGCAGCTCAAGTGGGCTGTCTCTTCGATACAGAGCGACCGCTGCGGATGTGTTGCTCCACCAGGACGGGCGTACCGGGATGGTCCTGCCGGCCCACGCCCATCGGCCCGCCGGCCCGGCGTTCGAATTCTTCTACCTGCCCGCCACTTCACCGGAATTGACGAAGATCCAGGCGCGCGTTCGCGCACTGGATCTGATCCGGCGCCTGCCGGAGATCCAGGCGCTCGATGGTGTATTCGCCTTGCCCAGGCCGATCCGTTTCGTGACGTCCGAGTGCGGTGAGCTGGGCGCTTTCTACCGGCCGGAGCGCGCCGAAGTCGTCGTGTGCTACGAGCTGCTGGAGACGCTGTACCAACGCGGCCTCAAGCAGCAGGTGCAGCAGCGGCTGGAGCCCGATTATGCCGTGCGCTACACACGCGCCAACGTGCGGTTCGTGCTGTTGCATGAGACCGGACACGCACTGGTCGATCTGCTCGACCTGCCGGTGACCGGTCGGCAGGAAGATGCGGTCGACCAGCTGACGGCCATGCTGATGCTGCACTTCTCGTCGTCTGAGGAGACGCCCGGACAGGTCATGGAAAACCTGCGCATGGCGGCCGACTGGCTCCTCTCACGCGCGGCCGGTGCCTACGACCTGGACGCCTACGCCGACGAACACGCGCTGGGAGAGCAGCGTTATTTCAATCTGCAGTGCCTGATCTACGGCACCGATCCGGTGGACTATGCGGGGATCGTCGAGCAGGGCGACCTGCCGGCAACCCGCGCCAGGGGCTGTCCCCGCGAGGCGCGCGCGGTCGGACAGGCATGGCTGCGTTTGTTGCTGCCCCACGCCTCGCCGCGCTATCGGATGAGCGAAGACAAAGCACTGCAGTTCTTTGGCCGATCACCTTGAGCCGCCGCTTGCAGGATCCGTCCTCCTTGGGCACCGATTGTCACGCAGCCAGGGCATCAGTGGTCTGCGGCCGATGGCTTGGCGCAAAGCGTTGGCCAGCCAGACAACCACCGTGAAGCTGGAGTCAAAGCTTCGCAGCCGGCTTGAGGCTTCAAGTGACCGCTTACCAAAATGGTAATGCGTTGTTCGTGGCAGGGGGCGAGTTGTAAGCTCCGTCCATGGTCAACTCCCCAACTCAGGCACTGCGCGGTCCGCTCGAACATGACGTCCGGACCCAGATCGTCCTGGCCGCCACCGAGCATTTCAGGCACTACGGATACGAGAAGACCACGGTCTCGGACCTGGCCAAGTCCATCGGATTCTCCAAGGCCTACATCTACAAGTTCTTCGCCTCGAAACAGGCCATTGGCGAAGTCATCTGCTCGAACTGCCTGAGCCAGATCGAAGCGGACGTCCAGGAAGCCCTGGCGCGCGTCGAAGGAGCGGCGGAGAAGCTCCGCGCACTGGTTACGGTGATCGTGGAATCCAGCCTTCGACTTTTCCTGGAGGACCGCAGGCTTTACGAAATCGCCGCCGCCGCCGCGACCGAGCGCTGGGGCTCGGTAGATGCTTACGGGGTGCGTACCCGCGACCTGATCGCCAGGCTCGTCCAGGAGGGACGCGACGCAGGCGAGTTTGAGCGCAAGACGCCGCTGGACGAGGCGGCACGGTCGATTTACATGGTGCTGTTGCCCTACGTCAATCCAGTGACCCTCCAGTACCTTGCCGGTACCTATCGGGAGGCGCCGACGTCACTGGCCGGGATCATCCTCAGGAGCCTGTCGTCGCGCTCGTTGTGACTATTGACACTAATGGTCACTAGTTCCAAACTGCGCCCGGATCTCCCACTCCGGACACCGTATGCGGCGCCGTCTCGTCCTTCCTGTCACCACATGCGCGCTCTCGCTGTTGCTCATTGCCTGTGGACGCTCCACAGCGGTTGATCCGCGCAACGACCCTCCCATGGTGCGCGTCGCCGCGGTCAAGGCAGGTGCCAGCAACTCCAGGGCCTTCACCGGGACGATTGCAGCGCAAATCCAGAGTGATCTGGGATTCCGCGTGGCGGGTAAAGTCGTTGAGCGCCTGGTCGAGACCGGCCAGACGGTAAAACGTGGCCAAGTCCTCTACCGCATAGATCCGATCGATCTCAATCTGGCGGCGGCATCGCAGCAGCAGGCGGTCCTCGCGGCTCGGGCGCAGAGCGTGCAGGCCACTGCCGATGAAGCCCGGTACCGCGAGCTCCAGGCCAAAGGCGTGGTCTCCCGGTCCGCCTACGACCAAGCGAAGGCCTCCGCCGAGGCCGCATCGGCTCAGCTTCGGGCGGCCGAAGCGCAGGCTTCGGTCGCGCGCAACGCAAGCAGGTATTCAGCACTTGTCGCCGATGCCGACGGAGTGGTCATGGACGTGCTGGCGGAACCGGGCCAGGTGGTCTCGGCAGGCCAGGTGGTCGCCAGGGTCGCCAGGTCAGGTGCGCGCGAGGCCCTGGTCCAGTTGCCTGAGACGCTCCGTCCGGCGATCGGCGCGCCCGCCACCGCATCACTGTTCGGTAGCAGCACGGCGATCGCGGCCCGTCTCCGGGTGCTCTCCGGCTCGGCGGATCCAGCGACCAGAACCTTCGAAGCCAGATACACGTTGGATGCGTCGGATACCGAACTGCCGCTGGGAGCAACCGTCACCGTCCAGCTCACGGGCGCCGCCCTGGACCCCAGGACAGGCGGATATGAAGTGCCCTTGGCGGCTGTGTTCGACCCGGGCACCGGACCGGGTGTCTGGCTGATCGGCGGCAACCCGCTGAAAGCAACCTGGCGCCCGGTCGCCATCAGGCAGATCGGGGACGACACCGCGCTGGTGCAAGGCGCGTTCAAGCAGGGGGACCGCGTGGCCGCGCTTGGTGCCCACCTCCTGCGGGAAGGCGAGCCCGTGCGCATCGCCGGCGCGGCTGCCACGCCTGCCGCCAAGGGAGCGGGGCAGTGACCTTCAACCTGTCCGCGCTGGCCGTTCGCGAACGCGCGATCACGGTGTTCCTGATTTTCCTGATATCGCTTGCGGGCATCGTGTCCTTCTTCCAGCTCGGTCGAGCGGAAGACCCGGCCTTCACCGTCAAGGTCATGACCATCGTCACCGCGTGGCCCGGTGCAACCCCGCTCGAAATGCAGGACCAGGTCGCGGAAAAGCTGGAGAAGCGCCTGCAGGAACTGCGCTGGTACGAGCGCAGCGAGACCTATACACGGCCGGGCCTGGCCTTTACCACGCTCACCCTGCTGGACAGCACGCCGCCGTCGGCCGTCCAGGAGGAGTTTTACCAGGCGCGAAAGAAGATGGCCGACGAGGCCGCGAATCTGCCCGCCGGCGTCATCGGCCCACTCGTCAATGACGAGTATGCCGACGTGACTTTTGCGCTCTTTGCCCTGAAGGCAAAAGGGGAGCCTTTGCGCGTGCTTGCGCGCGATGCCGAGGGCCTGCGACAGCGCCTGCTGCATGTGCCCGGTGTCAAGAAGGTCAACATCATTGGCGAACAGGCCGAGCGCATCTACATCGAGCTGTCGCATGCGCGCTTGGCAACGCTGGGGATTACGCCCCAGGCTGTCTTCGCCGCCCTCAACGGCCAGAACGCGCTGACCCCGGCAGGTTCGGTGGAGACACAGGGACCTCAGATCTTCATCCGTCTGGACGGTGCACTGGACGAGCTGGAGAAGATCCGGAACACGCCGATCTCCGCGCAGGGTCGAACACTGAAGCTCCAGGACATCGCCACCGTCAAACGGGGTTATGAAGATCCTTCCACTTTCCTGATCCGCAATGGCGGCGAGCCAGCGCTGCTGCTGGGGATCGTCATGCGTGACGGGTGGAATGGACTGGACCTGGGTGCGTCGCTGGATGCCGAGGTGAAGAAGATCAATGACGGGCTGCCGCTGGGCATGACCCTGGACAAGGTCACCGATCAGGCCGTCAACATCAGCTCGTCGGTGGACGAGTTCATGATGAAGTTCTTCGCAGCGCTGCTGGTGGTCATGCTGGTGTGCTTCGTCAGCATGGGTTGGCGGGTCGGCATCGTGGTGGCTGCTGCAGTGCCTCTGACCCTGGCCGCGGTGTTCCTGGTCATGGCATCGACCGGCAAGAACTTCGATCGCATCACCCTTGGTTCGCTGATCCTGGCGCTCGGCCTGCTGGTGGACGACGCGATCATCGCCATCGAGATGATGGTGGTGAAGATGGAGGAGGGCTACCACCGCGTCGCGGCCTCGGCCTATGCGTGGAGCCACACGGCCGCGCCGATGCTGGCAGGCACGCTCGTCACGGCAGTGGGTTTCATGCCCAATGGTTTTGCCCGCTCCACCGCGGGCGAGTACACCAGCAACATGTTCTGGATCGTCGGCATCGCACTGATCGCGTCCTGGATCGTGGCCGTCGTATTCACGCCCTATCTGGGCGTCAAGCTGCTTCCCGAGTTGAAGAAGGTGGAGGGCGGCCATGCCGCGCTCTACGACACCCCGCGCTACAACCGATTCCGCTCGGTGCTTGCAAGGGTCATCCAGCGCAAGTGGCTCGCGGCCGGGTCGGTAGTGACATTGTTCGTGCTGTCCGTGCTTGGCATGGGCTTGGTCAAGAAGCAGTTCTTCCCGATCTCCGATCGACCGGAGGTCCTGGTCGAAGTACAGATGCCGTACGGCACCTCCATTGAACAGACCAGCCTTGCAACCCGGAAGGTCGAGAAGTGGCTGTCGACTCAAAAGGAATCCAGGATCATCACCGCCTACGTGGGGCAGGGCGCTCCGCGCTTTTATCTGGCGATCTCGCCTGAGCTCCCGGACCCGGCGTTTGCCAAGATCGTCGTACGGACTGACAGCCAGGACGAGCGCGACGCGCTCAAGGCCAGGTTGCGTGAAGCGGTGGCCGCGGGGCTTGCGCCCGAGGCGCGGGTGCGTGTCACCCAATTGGTGTTCGGACCGTACTCGCCGTTCCCGGTGGCCTACAGGGTCAGTGGACCGGACCCCACGGTCCTGCGTGAAATCGCGGCCAAGGTCGAGCAGACCATGCAATCCAGCCCGATGATGCGCACGGTCAACACCGACTGGGGCGTCCGCACGCCCGCGCTTCACTTCACGCTGGACCAGGACCGCCTGCAAGCCATCGGAATGACCTCCGCCTCGGTTGCGCAGCAGCTTCAGTTCTTCCTCAGTGGCGTGCCGGTGACCACGGTTCGCGAGGACATCCGGACCGTGGAAGTGGTGGCACGCTCCGCGGGCCAGGCCCGACTCGATCCTGCGAAGGTTGCGGACTTCACGCTGGTGGGATCAGCTGGCCAGCGCGTTCCGCTTGCCCAGATCGGATCGGTGGACGTCCGAATGGAGGAGCCCGTGCTGCGCCGCCGTGATCGCATGCCGACCATGACCGTCCGTGGCGACATCGCCGAAGACCTGCAACCGCCGGACGTGTCTGCCGCGATCACCAGGCAGCTCCAGCCGATCATTGCCTCGCTCCCGGACGGTTATGCGATCGCCGAGGCAGGCTCCATCGAGGAGTCTGGCAAGGCGATGAGCGCCATGCTGCCCCTGTTCCCGATCATGCTCGCCATCACGCTGCTGATCATCATCCTTCAGGTGCGCTCGATCTCGGCGATGATCATGGTGTTCATGACCAGCCCGCTGGGTCTGATCGGCGTGGTGCCCACGCTGCTGCTGTTCCGGCAGCCGTTCGGCATCAATGCACTGGTAGGCTTGATCGCCCTGTCGGGGATCCTGATGCGCAACACCTTGATCCTCATCGGCCAGATCCATGAAAACGAACATGCGGGCATGGCTCCCTTCCACGCCATCATCGAGGCAACGGTCCAGCGTGCCCGGCCGGTCGTTCTCACCTCGTTGGCCGCCGTGCTGGCCTTCATCCCGCTCACCCATTCCGTGTTCTGGGGAACCCTGGCCTATACCCTGATCGGCGGCACCATCGCAGGCACGGTCATGACCCTGGTGTTCCTGCCGGCCATGTACGCCATCTGGTTCAAGATCCGCGAGCCGGATCGGGCTGGGGACAAGTCCAGCGTGGGAATCGGGCAGTGACGGAGGGAGTTCAGCCGACCGGCGCTGCCATGACGGTCGGCGCTCGTTCGGGATGCGCCTGCCCATCCGCTGGAGACGTGCGAAACCGTGCTCGTGCTGCCACCAATACGCGTTGGAACCCCGTGCCGGTTCGGCGACTGCTTGAGGCCATCCAACGGGCGTCATGATCGGTCAACGTGATCTGTTGGTCCTGCGACCCACCGTTTCATGACCAGTAGCAGGTAAAAGGCGTGCCCGGAACTTGTCGGCGACGCGAAGGTTTCATACGGCCTCGGCCGATCGCCGGCCACTGATCCTTGCCTCGACTCGTACGATCCCGGACGCGTCGTCCGAAATCGTACCTTCGCAGATCGGCAACGCTCGTCCGCTTTCCAGCAGAATCAAGTACTTATTGTTCTCTTGTGATTGGCACGCGATGTGCTCCATGTCATCCATGGATATCACCAAGCCAATGCCAACGCAGCGCCTCTGGAGGCGTCCACGCTCGCTCTTGATCGCGGGCGTCGCGTCCGCGGTTCTCCTGCTGCTCGGCGGAGTTCTCGGGCTAGGCAAGGCTGCACCCACCGCACAACGTGGTGATCTGTGGATCGACGCGGCCACGCGTGGTGACATGCGCCGGGAGATCCGCGCGACCGGCACGCTGGTGCCCAAGGACACGCGCTGGATCACCGCCGGAGCCACGGCCACCGTGCAACAGGTCGTGGTGCTGGCTGGCGCCCGGGTCAAGGCCGACGAGGTGATCCTGCAGCTGACCAACCCGGAGCTGCAGGCCAATGTGCAAAAGGCGCAGGCCGCGCTGGCGGGCGCACAGGCCGACGTGGCCGCTGCGCGCGCTTCGCTGGCCTCGCAGTTGCTGGATCAGAAATCGGCCAAGGCCGCAGCCGATGCGGACTGGAAGGTCGCTCAAATCAAGAATGAGGCCAACACCCGTGCTCACGATGCAGGCGTCATTTCAGCGGTAGAGCTACGCCAGAGCCAGATCGCGTTGGAACAGGACGGCAACCGCGCGACGATCGAAGGCCAGCGTGTGGCCGCCTTCCAGCAGAACATGGTGGCGCAGTTGCAGGCCAGCCAGGCGCGCCGCGATGAGGCGTCCAGCATGCTGTCCATCGCCCAGCAGCAACTTGCTGCGCTGCAGGTGCATGCCGGCATCGACGGCATCCTGCAGCAGGTGGAAGTCGAACCGGGCCAGCAGGTCGTGACCGGTGCCAAACTGGCACGCGTGGCACGGCCCGATGACCTCATTGCCCGCCTGCAGGTCCCCGAGGCACTGGCCGGCGAACTCAGCCTCGATCTGCAGGTCGTGGTGGAACTGCGTGAGGCGACCGTACGCGGCCATGTGGCGCGCATCGATCCGGCGGTGCGTCAAGGCAGCGTCACCGTCGACGTTGCCCTGGACCAGGCGGCGCCGGCAGGCGCGCGACCAGACCTGTCGGTGCAGGGGCGCGTGGTGCTGGGCACCTTGAAGGACGTCATCAGCATCGGCCGACCGCCGCTGTCGGCGCCCAATGCGGACGGCACGTTGTTCGTCCTGCGCGACGGCGCATCCATCGCCCAGCGAGTGCCGGTGCATTTCGGCGCAGTGTCTTCCGATCGTATCCAGGTCACGCAGGGCATCCGGCCAGGCGACCAAGTGGTGTTGTCCGACACCAGCCAGTGGAACCGCAGCGACCGTCTGCGTGTGCGCTGAGCCAGATCCTTCCAACCACCCCATGCCCGCAGGCAGCACACATGAACCAGAATTCCGCCAGGACCCCGCTGATCCAGCTCGAAGGACTGCGCAAGGTTTTCCACACCGACGAGATGGAGACCCATGCACTGGCCGACGTGGCGCTTCGGATTGATGCCGGCGACTTCGTTGCCATCACAGGACCTTCGGGCTGTGGAAAGTCCACGCTGCTCTCGATCCTGGGACTGCTGGACCCGGCCAGCGACGGCCGTTACATGCTGAAAGGCCAGGATGTGGCGACCCTGGATGCCCGTGCACGGGCCAGGATCCGCAACGGCCAGATCGGCTTCATTTTCCAGGCTTTCAACCTGATCGCCGACCTGTCGGTCGAAGAAAACGTCGCCCTGCCTTTGACCTACCGCGACGGCATCAGCCGCGAGCAGATTCGCCATCGCGTACGCGAGGTGCTTGAACTGGTTGGCATGCTCCATCGCACCCGGCACTACCCGGGCCAGCTCTCTGGTGGCCAGCAGCAGCGCGTGGCCGTGGCACGTGCGCTGGTAGGCAATCCCGCGATTCTGCTGGCCGATGAACCCACCGGCAATCTGGACAGCCGCAACGGCGAAGGCGTGATGCAGCTGCTGGAACAGCTGCACCAGGCCGGCACCACGCTTTGCATGGTGACCCACGACGCCGCTTTTGCCCGCCGCGCACAGCGGGTGGTGCACATGCTTGACGGGCGCATCGTGGATGAGGACACCTTCGATCGGCTGCGCCACGAGCAGGACATCGCCCTACCGATCGCAGCTGCGGAGCTGGCTTCGTGATGCGCGCAGCCCTGCTGTGGGCCGAAGCGCGCCAGGCCTGGCGCGGACTGCTGCGAAAGCCGGCCTATCTGGCGCTGGCCAGCCTGACCCTGGCGCTGGGCGTCGGCACCGTGTCGCTGGTGTTCTCGCTGCTGGACCAGGCGCTGCTCAAGCCGCTGGCATTCCCGGAGGCGGACCGGCTGGTGGTGGCAGGCATGCACAACGATGGCGACGCCATGAGCGCGGCGCCCGGAATGTATGGCCCCATCAAGTCGGTCAAGTCGCTGGTGTCTTCGGGCATGGCGATGGGCTGGGCACGCAACGTCAATGTGTCCGGGGACGGCCAGGCGCAGGTCGTGAGTGCCCTGTATGCCGATGGTGGCTTTCTGCGGACGCTGGGCCGGCCCATGGCGCTGGGTCGCAATTTCAACGCGGACGAGGATCGACCCCACGGCCCTCAGGGCGTCATCCTTAGCCATGATTTCTGGCAAGGCCGCTTTGGCGGCGACCGCGCGGTGCTGGGCCGGACCCTGGAAGTGGAAGGCAAGCCGGCGGTGGTCATCGGCGTGCTGCCTGCCGGTTTCGAATGGAATACGGTGTTCGACATGATCCTGCCCCTGCAGCCGGACCTGGCAGAGCGCGATCTTTCCAACAATCAATACATCGTCGCGCGGCTGGCGCCTGGCGCAAGCCTGGCCGGTGCCAATGCCGAAGCCGGCGCGCGCCTGCGCGCGGCGGTGGATGCACAAAGCGCCACCATGTCGACGGAAGGCCGGGAATATTGGCGCCATGTAAGACTGGGTGTGGGCGACCTGAAGCAGTTCATTTTTTCAAGCGGCCGCGACACGCTGCAGCTGTTCCTTGGTGCGGCGTTGTGCGTGCTGGTCATTGCTGCGGTCAATCTTGCGAACCTGATGCTGCTGCGGGCCCTGGCGCGCAGTCACGATGGTGCGGTGCGCGTGGCGATGGGCGCGCCCTGGCTGCGCCTGGCGCTGCCCTCGCTGGCCGAAGGTCTGCTGATCGGCCTGTTGGGTGGCGTGATGGGCTTGTTGCTGGCCTGGCTGGGTCTGCGGATGCTGGAGGCCTGGGTGCCGCCGGAATGGATGCGTGCGCAGGCGCTGCAGCTCTCGGTCACCACCGTCGTCTTCGCATTGGCGGTGGCCCTGCTGGTCGCAGTCCTGGCCGCTTGCATCGGCGTATGGCGTGCCAGCAGGCAGACGTTGGTGACTGAACTGGTCGGCGGCGGGCGTTCGGGTCTGAGCCGCGAGTCCGGGCAATTGGGACGCGTCCTGGTGGTCCTGCAGCTCGCCGTGGCGGTGGTGCTGTTGTCCGGCGCGGCGCTTTTCCTGCGGAGCCTGCAACAACTGGCGCAGGTCCCCATGGGCTTCGAAAGCCGCGCCATCACCACCTTCAGCCTGGCACCGGTGCTCGAGCGAGCGCCCGACATCCTGGCAGTCAATCGACAGACGCGGCGCATCCTCGATGGATTGGAAGCGCAGCCGGGCGTGACCGGTGCTGTTGCATCAACCAATCTTCCCACCGGATCGCAGCTCAACATCAGCATGCAGTTCCCGGACGGCAGGCAGACAAGCGTGCAGTACCGTCCGGTTACGCCGGGTTTTCTGCAGGTATTCGGGATCCCCTTGCTGGCCGGTCGAGCCTTCGATCCGCAGCGCGACGTGGCTGGCGGCGAAGTGGTGTGCCTGGTCGGCGCGACCTTCGTGCGTGACTACCTGCACGGGGGGAGTGCGATCGGGCAGGTCGTGCAGCTGCCTGACGACGGCCATGGCCGCCCGTTCCCGATGCGGATCGTGGGGGTCGTGGGCGATGTCCGCCAGGCGGGCCCCGCCGAGCCTGCACCAGGTGTGCTGTACGTCCCGCTGGAGCAGATGCCGGCGTCGATGTGGAATGTCGTGCGTGGTTCTCAGCCGTTGAGCTATGCAGTCAGCGTGCGGCCGGGACATCTGGGCCAGATCCAACACGATCTGCAGCGCATCGTGGAGCGGGTGGCGCCGGGCCAGCCCATTGGAGACATCAAGCCGTTGGAACAGGTCGTCGCCAGCACGACCAGCCGGCAGAAATTGAACCTGCTGCTGGTGGGGGTGTTCGCTGGGCTGGCGCTGCTGCTTGCCGCGGTGGGCTTGTATGCGGTGACGGCCGTGACGGTGGCGTCGCGTACCGCCGAATTCGGCGTGCGCGCGGCGATGGGCGCTTCGCCCGGCCGGCTGGCGCGGCAGGTGCTGGGCGAATGCGCGCGCCAGGTCGCGCTGGGTCTGTGCATCGGCCTGGTCGCGGCGCTGTCGCTGTCGCGGCTGGTGCAGCATTTTCTTTATGGCGTCGGCGCGGCCGATCCGTTGGCGATCGGGGTGGTCTTGGTGGTGCTGGCCCTGGCCGCTGCGCTGGCGAGTCTGGTACCCGCCCTGCGCGCCGCGCGCGTGCCGCCGATGCAGGCGCTGCGCGCGTGATGTGCCGGCCGGCACCCACTAAACTTGCGCGCGATGTCCTCCATGTCTGATCCGTCTTCAACATCAACCATCTTGGTCATCGACGACCAGCCGGACGTGCGCGATGCGTTGCGCCTGCTGCTCAAGACCGCAGGCTACGGCATGGTGGGCGCGGCCTCGCCGGAAGAAGGCCTGGCCTGCCTGAACGGCGACAGTTTTGCTGCGGCCTTGGTGGACATGAATTACCGCCGCGACACCACCTCCGGCGCCGAGGGCCTGGCGCTCATCGCGCAGGTTGCCGCGCAATGGCCTGCATTGCCGATCGTGGCGATGACCGCCTGGGCCAGCGTGGATCTGGCAGTGGAGGCCATGCGCGTGGGCGCGGCGGACTT
The DNA here is from genome assembly GCA_044235875.1 of Pseudoxanthomonas sp. Classification (GTDB taxonomy): domain Bacteria; phylum Pseudomonadota; class Gammaproteobacteria; order Xanthomonadales; family Xanthomonadaceae; genus Pseudoxanthomonas_A. The sequence continues at coordinate 6,784 of JBIIHJ010000012.1, read as the reverse complement.
CATCGAAAAGCCCTGGCACAACGCACGCGTGCTGGCAGTGCTGGAATCGCGCATCGCCCTGCAGCGCAGCCAGCGCGATGTGCAGCGGCTGTCGGCCAACAACGCGCTGCTGCTGGCCGACGGGCAACCGGGCTTCATCGCCGAATCACCGGCGATGCGTCGGCTGGTGAGCGAGCTGCAGCAAATCGCGCACAGCAACGCCCCGGTGTTGCTCCTCGGAGAGAACGGCACCGGCAAGAGCCTGATCGGTCAACGCATCCACCAGTGGTCGCCGCGCAGCGCCAGGCCGCTGGTGAAGGTGAACCTGGGCGGGATTGCACCGACGCTGTTCGAGGCCGAGCTGTTCGGCCACGTCCGTGGCGCCTATACCGATGCGCGCACCGAGCGTGTTGGACGTTTCGAACTCGCCGACGGCGGCAGCCTGCTCCTGGACGAGATCGGCAACCTGCCACTGGAGCAGCAGCCCAAGCTGCTGCGGGTGATTGAAGACGGCGAATTCGAGCGTCTTGGCGCGTCGCGCACGCAGCGTGTGGACGTGCGGATCATTGCGGCCACCAATGCCGACCTGGACGCGGAGGTGGCGGCTGGGCGCTTCCGTCAAGACCTGCTGTACCGCATCAATACTTTCCAGGTGCGCGTCCCCCCACTCAGAGAGCGGCACGCCGACATCCTGCCGTTGGCCCGCCATTACCTGGCCAGCGCCAGCCAGCGATATGGGCGCATGCAGCCAACCCTGTCATCAAGCGCAGAGCGTGCGTTGCTCGGCTATCCCTGGCCAGGCAATGTGCGCGAGCTGTCGCACGTGATGGAGCGCGCTGCGCTGCTGGGGCAGGGTGCACAACTGGACGTCGACGCGCTGAGGTTGCAGGCGTTACCCCCGCCGGGGGCTGGTGACGACCTGGGCAGGATGACCCTGGAACAAGCTGAGGAATTCTTGCTGCGCCGCGCCTTGCGTGAGCACCGCAGCAACCTGCAGCGCGCCGCCGACCAGTTGGGCATTACCCGACAGAGTCTTTATCGACGCATGGAAAAACACGGCCTGCGTGCCACGGATGCCGAAGACTGATGCCTTCGCGCTGGTCCAGCACGGTGCGTCTGCTGCTGGTGGCGATGCCGGCCTTTTCCGCGCTGCTGCTGGTCCTGTTGGCGGGCGTGCCACAGGGCGGTGCGCGCTGGCTGCTGTTGGCTGCGGTGCTGGTTCTGAGCGTGGCGGCGGCCTACACATTGCGTGCCACGCCTGGACGTTGGACCAGGACGCTGGCCAATCTGGTCGAAGCGTTGCGTGAAGGAGACTACAGCGTTCGTGCCTGGGTGCCGCCGAAGGAGGGCGACTACGCGGCACTGGTGGACGGGTTCAATCGCCTGGCCATACATCTCCATGACGAGCGCCGCGGGTTGCACGAGACCTTGCAGTTGCTCAGCAAGACCTTGGCCACCCTGGATGGCGCGGTGTTCGCGTTCGAAGGCCAAGCGCGACTGCGCATGGTCAATCCCGCCGGAGAACGGCTGCTGGGCAAGCCGGCGGCCGATCTGGTGGGAAAGCTGGCGGCTGACCTGGGATTGGACACGTTGTTTGCATTGCCGTCCGGCAGCATCCACGCCCAAGCCTTTGGCGGTCAGATGGTGCGTTGGCAGGTCAACCACGCCTCGTTGCGCAGCCGCAGCCAGGCGGGAAGCCTGTTGGTTGTGCAGCCGATGGAACGCGCACTTCGCGAGGAAGAGGCGCAGGCCTTCCGCCGTCTACTGCGCGTGCTCAGCCATGAAATCAATAACTCACTGGCGCCCATCGCCTCAATGGCCGACACCTTGCAGCGCCTGATGCCCGATCAAGGCTCAACACTCGAAGGCGAGCGCCGCAACGATCTGATGCACGGGCTCGATCTGATCGAGCAGCGTAGCGGTGCGCTCCAGCGATTCCTGGGCGGATATGCAAGCCTGGCCAAGCTGCCCGCGCCACTGTTGAGCAATGTGCTCATCAGCGATGTGGCCCGACGCGTGCACTTGTTGCTCGATGATGCGCGCATCACCTTGCACGGTGATGCGACGCTCATCGTCCTGGCAGACGTCGATCAGCTGGAGCAGGTCCTGATCAATCTTCTGCGCAACGCGCTTGAGGCCGGTCCGGCCGATACCGAAGTCCATTTGAGCTGGAAGGTCGACGACGCGCATGTGCGCATTGAAGTGGAGGACAACGGCACGGGATTTGCCGGAAAGCGGCAGCTTGTTCGTCCCGTTCTTCACTACGAAAGCAAACGGCTCGGGCATCGGTCTGGTCCTGTCGCGTCAGATCATCGAAGCGCAGGGCGGCTCACTGACGCTGCGCGCCAGGGAAGACCATTCCGGGACCGTCGCTGCCATACGTCTTGCACGACCGACAGACTGATCGCGGACGCAGAACTTCCAAGGGCTGCTCCTGGGCCTAAAGCTGCCGTACGAGGATAGGGCGGCGAGTGAGATCGCGCGTTGACCGGACGTATTCGCATTGTCCAGCCCGCCCAGGCGCTCGGGCCATCCACAGGCGCGAGGCCGGTCGAAGGACGCGGGCGACAGCACTTCACGGTTCATGTACAACCCGCCAGCCGGATTGGCACGGTGTCGCGTTTGTATGGCAGATGCGCCAGGGTCACGCCTGCATAACCGGCTCTCTCTGAGGCTGTGGATTCCCTGACTTTGATTGTCGAGGCCACACCATGAAGACGCGACACGTGTTTGCGACCCGCGACCTGGCGACGGCGCATGCCGCCATCCAGGCCGCCCTGGATCAAGGCATCCCCCACGACGACGTCTCGCTCATCGCAAAGGGCGAGATCGAGATGGACGCAGTTCCCGATGCGCTCAAGGAATCTGAAACCGACTTCAAGCAGGGCGCGTTGCGCGGTGCGGTAGGCGGCGGCGCGGCGGGTCTTGTCGCCGGCCTGGTGGGCGTGGCGTTCCCGCCGCTTGGGTTGACGCTCGCAGGTGCGGGCGCCCTGGCGCTGGCCGGCGCGGCGGTGGGGACGTGGTCTGCTGCATTGGTGGGCTCGTCAGTCCCCGATCCTGTTCGACGCACCTTCGAGGAGGAGATCGAAGGTGGCAGCGTCCTGGTGGTCATCGACGCCGAACCGTCGCTGTTGGAGCGGGCCGACGCCGCAGTGCTGGCAACGGGGGCCCGTGCATTGCCTTACGAACAGCCGACTGCGCTCAACTGAGCGCGGCAACGCAAGGCGGCTGGTTGATCCAGCGCCTCATATGAGGAAGACCGATGAGCGATTCCAGTTTCAATGACCTCAATGCCGAGCACCAGGAGATCGTGCGCGCGATTGGCGAGGGACGGCCCGTGAGCGATGAGCAGGCCAACTGGGCCGTCAAGATGGCATTGGCGACCCAGGGTGAGGATGGGGATATCGACCTGACCCAGAAAGGACGCCAACTGCTGGGCTGACCACGGCACCGGCCAGCACTGGAACGCCACTGACCTGCGCGGCGCGGCTGCTTTCGTTAAAACCGCCGCATCGGCGAGCCATCGTTCCCACCCACGGCCGTAACAGCGGCGCATGGATGGTGAGCTTCCCCAGTCCCCTCGGAGATTCGACATGGCAACGGCACCGCCCAGACGCGACATCCTCAAGACACTCCGCGGCGAACATGATCAGCTGCGTTCGCTGTTTGACCAGATCAACGATACGACCGACCGGGCCAAGAAGACCCGGACCGAACTGCTCGCCAGGATCGAAGCAGGGCTCCTGCCGCATGCCAAGTGGGAAGAGGATGTTTTCTATCCGGCGCTGCGCGACCGTGCTGATCGCGATGGCAAGAAAGCCATTGCAGAAGCCTACCTCGAGCATCACGCCGTCGAGTCTGCGGTGATCCCCGAGGTCAAGGCTGCCGCGACCGATACGCCTGAATTCGCTGGCGCCGCCAAAGTCTTCGGCGAGCAGATCGACCATCACGCCACGGAGGAAGAAAACACGGTCTTCAAACTTGCTCGCCAGTTGTTCAGCGTGGGAGAGCTCTCCGATTTTGACAAGCAGTACGAGACATGGAAGGGATCTGCGGCCGGGGCGGCCATTGTCGGCCTGGAAAAGGTCAAGGGCGCCGCTAAGTCACTTGGGCGCGCCGTGACACGCTAGTCAAACCTGGAGGCCGCCACCAGTGCGGCCTTGTGATGTGTTGGCCCACCGATCCGGAGAAGGCAGATGCCAATCACCAAGAGCAACGACCATAGCGATCAGTCGAAAGCCTACACGCCCGACAAGGTCCTCGACGATCCCAACGCGGTCCGCAAGGACCACGACATGCCCGACGACCCCAGGGACAATGGTGTGGATCCCGAGCACGATTACTCAGATCCGAGCGGCCAGCGCGACTGAGTCGGGCGTTGGCATTCACACGAGCGTCGTGGAGCGGGTGTAGTTCAACGCCCTGGAGTGCCATCCACGGGAAGGCCGGGTCGATGCGCCCCAGCGGGCCACTCGGGCCATGTCCCATCTGGACCCCGGACCAGGCACGACCTTCGATGGGGTACAGAGGCTGCGACCGACCCTTATCGGCCGCGTGCCGCGCTTTGTGCGATCAGGGCGGCGGCGCCCACGGCAACAGCATCTTCTACCGCGCCTGTGCTGGTCTGGCCATAGCGTTCGATGGCACGCATGCGCAGGTGGAACGTGAGGTAAGCCGCACCGACCGCAGTGCCCGCCGCCAGGACCGCGCCCAGGCCGCGCTGGCGTCGCGGGGCAAGCGCGGCACCGACGATCAGTCCGGTCGCAACGCGCGCCACCATGCCTGCCGGCACGATGCGGTCAGGCGCGGTCTTCATCTTGTCGCCCAACAGTTCGCCGCCAGCCAGGGCCAGCATCCCCGCCGAAGCCAGTGGGTTGGCCAGCAGGCGGGGAGCGCCGTTGTCGACCGGCAGCATGCCGCTGCGGGCAGCATTGGTGACCGCTGCCAAGGGCGTCATGGCACGCATGCCGGCCACGGCGCCCATCAGAATCGAATGAATCAGTGCCATGTGCTTTCCTCCAGTGAGCAGTGCAGATCGGCCGCCCGCCCATGCGGGCATGGTGGTGCGCTGCGGTTCAACGCTAAACGCGCGGGTGTATGCGCCATGGGAAGGGCCGGCCAATCGGCGTGGTTGAGGTACTGCTCCCGCACCGTCGCTGCCGGTCCCGCCCCCCCTTCCAAAAAAATGCGGCGCGCGGTCGATGCGCTCGCCTATCGATATCCAAACAGCTGCCGCCCAGTCTGGACGCGCTTGCATGGTTGCCCCGTGTCTCCATCTTCCACGGAAAGCAGCGGCTGCTGCCGGTGGATATCTTGGAACGTCTCAATATCCAAGGCCGCGGCCGGGTCACGGTCATCTGCATACGCCCGGGGAATGCTCGCTGCTACACCAGGCCTGTCGGCCAGCCACGTGGAAACGGCAAGGCAGCTCCAAGAATCGTGATGCGTCAGGCGATACCAACGGCACTGCCGTGACTGGAAGATACCGCTCCTGGCGAAGCGCCTTCGCGCACCATGGACGGCCTTTTCACGAATCGGCGAGCGAGGCTTGCAAGGCCGTGGCCAGGGCAGCGTCGCCACTGACCAGATCAATCCATTGCAACGCAATGCCCTTGCGCTTGCCCTTGGGTACCAGCCTGAGTCCCTCCGGATCAATGGTCAGCGTATAGGTCGCATCGCCGACGGTCACTTCGCGGCGGATGAGCTTATCGAGCGGTGTCATGGCGATCCCTTGCGAAGATGGGCGCGGGCAGGGCGAACCGAGACATGTCGATGTCCGGGAACGTGCCAGCGCCATGGAAACTCCACTGCCTTTGTGATGCCGATGCGCGGCCCGACGATCGGTTCGGCACTTGGCGCGGTGCCGTCGCTGACGATGCAGATGCCGCGGTCACTGCTGACCAGGTCAGCGCCATCGAGCGCCTTGTCAATGCCCATCGCCTGTGACAGGCGACCGGGCCCACTGGCAAGCTCGTGCGCGTGTTTTATGGAGGGACGTGCCGCATGGATCAGCTCCAGTCCTGCCACTGGCTCCAACGCGCGAAGCAGTACCCCCCAGCCTTGACCCACCTCGCCGCAGACAGCATTGGAACCCCAATGCATGCCGTAGGAAAAGTAGACGTACAGATGTCCAGGCTCGCCGAACATGGTCGCGGTGCGCGGGGTCTGGCCGCGGAAGGAGTGGGCGGCAGGATCTTCCGAGCCGGCATAGGCCTCCACTTCCACGATGCGGCCTGCACGGCCATCGTCCCGAACCAGCAGCTTGTTCAGCAGCTCTGGTGCGACCAGCGTGGGATGCCGGCGGTAGAACTGCCGCGGCAGTGGCTGCCACTCAACCTTGATTGCCGGCACGGTTCACCACCTCCCTGGGGCGATCCAGGGCGTCGCGCTTGCCTTCGTGCACCACCTCAGGCAGCAGTGGCTCGGTCTTTTCTTCGAAGGCGCAGTAAAAACTGGTGCGGTCCCGGGGCATGAAGAGAATTTCAGCCTGCAGGACCTTCAGGCTGGCATTGATGTGTTTGCGGCTGCGCACGGGGACTCCCTGGACAGGAGCCTGGCGATGGCGGCTCCTTCAAAAGTGTTGGACCGTCATACAAGGGCTGGCCGTTGGCCGCCGTGACGCCACCTTCCAAGGCCAGGTTCGCGCCCTGTGGCACGCCCTGCGTCGCTGCGGCTCGGGGACAAAAAGGCCTTGCCGACCTCTCCTCTCTCCTTGCATCACAACCGGACCACACGGCACGCGGTCCAGCTCGCGCTTGTCGTTGTCTTCGTCAACGAGCATCCGTTCGCTCATGCCGGCGGCGGT
>JBIIHJ010000011.1:0-26819 GCA_044235875.1 Pseudoxanthomonas sp. | reverse complement strand
TGCACCCTGCCGGCCGGCACGCCGCCGGGCAGCTATCCAGTGCGTTACACGGCCACGGTCCAGGCCAATGCCACCGGCACGGTCGGCAACCGTGTGGTGGCCACCGGCAACGACAACCCGATCTGCACCACCTGCACGACCGTACACCCGCTCACCCCCAGCGCGGTCACCGTCAGCAAAGCGTCCGACCCTGCGCCGGGCGCGCAGGTCCGCCGCGGCCAGGCGATCACCTACACGCTGACCGCGACAGTGGCCGATGCCCCGACCACCGGCGTGGTCACCCTCACCGATACCTTGCGTGGCGCGCAGACGCTTTCGGCGCCGCTGCCCGCCGGCTGTGCTGCCGCCGGCAATGGTCTGTCCTGCACCCTGCCCGCGGGCAGCGTGCCGGGCAGCTACGCCTTCAGCTACGTCGCCACGGTCGATGCCGATGCCAGCGGCACGGTGGGCAACAGTGTCGTGGCCACCGGCAGCGACCGTCCGACCTGCAGCAGTTGCACGACCGAGCACGCGGTGGCGGTGGCCGTGGTGTCGGTAAGCAAGCGCGCCGATCCCGGTGCAGGCGCCACGGTGTCCCCGGGTGACCGCATTGCCTACACCCTGACGGTGAACGTGGAAGGTGCCGCGACCCAGGACGTGGTGACCCTGACCGATACCTTCAACGGCGACCAGACCCTGGAAGGCGACCTGCCGGCCGACTGCGCGGCCACCGCGACCGGGCTGGTGTGCAGCCTGCCCGCAGGCACGCTGCCGGGCAGCTATCGCTACCTTTACCGGGCCACGGTCGATGCCACGGCCAGCGGCAGCGTCGGCAACGCGGTGGTGCCATCCGGCGCGGACGGACCGACCTGCAGCACCTGCGCGACCCAGCACCCGGTGGTGCGTCCGGTGGTGACGGTGGCCAAGCGCTCCGATCCGGCCAGCGGCAGCAATGTCACGCCCGGTCAGGTCATCGCCTACACCGTGACCGTGGACGTGGGCAGTGCCCCGACCAGCGAGAGCCTCACCCTGGCCGATACCCTCAGCGGCGACCAGACCCTGACCGGCGCACTGCCGGCCGGCTGCACCGGCGGTGGCCAGTCGTTGGTGTGCACGCTGCCGGCACGCACTGCGATCGGCCGCTATGCCTTCGAATACCGGGCCACGGTCGACGCCGACGCCAGCGGCACGGTGGGCAACGTCGTGGTGGCCACCGGCAACGATGCGCCCACCTGCGATGCCGGCTGCACCACCCAGCATCCGGTGGTCTCCAACTACGACTTGCGCCTGCTCAAGACGGTGGGCGTGAGGCAGGTACAGGTCGGCGATCTGGTGCGCTACACGATCACCGTGGAGAACGTGGGCCAGTCGCCCTTCGTCGGCGGCAGCATCATCGATACGCCGCCGCCCGGCTTCACCTACGTGGAAGGGTCCCTGGTGGCCGGCGATGGCGACAATGCCGCCACCGTGGCCGGGCAGCGTCCGATCCGCATCGAAGGCGTGGACGTGGCCGCGGGACAGACCGCGACCTTCGTGTACCTGATGCGCATCGGCGCCGGCGTGCGCCAGGGGACCCAGACCAACCTGGCGCAGGCCATGACCGGTTCCGGCGAGCCGGCCTCCAATCTCAGTACCGCCTCGGTCACGGTGGCGTCCGACCCGATGGTCGATGAGAGCCTGCTGTTCGGTACGGTCTTCGATGACCGTGACCACGACGGCTGGCAGGACAGCGCGGCCATCACCGGGCTGCACGTCCAGGGCGGCTTTGCGGCCGATGCCTACGTTGCCGGTTCGACCGTCATGGACAGCGGCAACGGCTGGCAAACCCTGGCCGATGCAAGTGCGCCCTTGCTGCACGGCATCGCCGTGGGCGCCATCGCCGCGCGCCAGTCCAGCGCCGACCCGGTCCAGGCCCACCAGGTGGTGATCCGCCAGCGACTGCGCGAGGCGGCCTTCACCGACGACTTCGTGCTGACGACCGACCAGGGCGTAAGCGTGCGCATGGATGCGGCCGGGCATACCCGCGTGACCAGGCAGGGAGCGGCGGCCAAGGGCCTCAATGCGGCCGAACCCACCGTCGAGCGCCTGGTGTCGCAGGCTGCCGACGGGGTGACCGTGGATTACGTCATCCGCAACGCCGGCATCGACGAGCGCGGCGTGCCAGGCGTGCGCATCGCTTCGGTGGAAGGGCTGCTGATCGAGACCGACCAGTTCGGCCGGTTCCACCTGGAAGGGGTCGACGGCGGCAACGCGGCGCGCGGTCGCAACTTCATCCTGAAGGTAGACCCGTCGACCTTGCCGCAGGGTGCCACCTTCACCACTGCCAATCCGCTGCTGCGCAGGATCACCCCGGGCCTGCCGGTGCGCTTCGATTTTGGCGTGCAGTTGCCGGTCGAAGAGATCACCGGCGCCGAAGATGTCGTGGAACTGGAACTGGGCCAGGTGCTGTTTGCGCCGGGCAGCAGCGCGCTGCGCACGACCTACCTGCCGGTCATCGACAGGATCGCCGCGCAGGTCCAGGCCCATCACGGTGGCGAGCTGCTGATTGCCGCCGATGGCGAGTCGCAGCCTCTGGCCTTCGGCCGCGCCACCGCGGTCAAGGCCGCGCTGTTGGACAAGCTCGAGCCTGCCACGGCGGCCGCTCTGACCATCAGCCTGCGCACCGACGTCGGTGACCCCGCCTCGATGACCGCAGGCATCGAGGCGGGCGGCGCGCGGCTGGGAACGGTGCTGTTCGATACCGACAAGGCGGTGGTCAAGCCGCAGTTCGATCCGCTTTTGGACAGCATCGCGACCTATCTGGAGCAACAGGGCGGCGGCGTGGTTTCGCTGGTCGGCCATGCGGACCGGCGGGGATCGGACGCTTACAACGCCGCGCTGGGAACGCGTCGCGCCAAGGCGGTCTATGAGGCGCTCGCAAGGCGCTTGAGCCCGGCCTTGCGGGCACGCGTGCAAGTGCAATCGAGCAGCGATCCGACGGCGTCCGCCGGCGTGGCCGGGCAGTGAAGGGGAAAGCCATGAAGATCAAGAAGAGCAAGATGAAGTTGCTGGATGCCACCCTGATCTGCCTGATGGCAGGCGCCGCGCCCGTGGCCGCCGCGCAAGACCCCGCCAGCGGCAGCCAGATCGACTGCGGCGCCAGCGGCTGCGATGCGCAGGACGGACTGCTGTTCAAGGTGCGCACCCGCGGCGATCGCCAGCCGATCACGCCGGCCGACGCGGGCACGCCTGCGCAGCTGCAGCCGGATCGTCGGGTGGACGTACTGCAGGATCGCCCGGGCAAGGCCGTGGCGACTGGGCGGTTCTCACTGAAGCTGGCCAATGGCGGAGTGATCTGGGCCACCGAGGATCCGGCCATTGGCAGGGCGGAGCTGTCGGTCTCGGCTCCCTCGCTGGTGGCGTTCGATGGTCGGGCCATCGTCAAGCCGGTGCAGTTTTACGTACGCAGCAACTACTCGGCCTTCGTCGCGCGTTTTGAAATGAGCGTGTATCGAAGCTCGGATGCCGACCTGGTCGCGCCGCTGGCGACGCTGCCGCTGGAAGTCGGCAACGTCAGCCGCATCGACTGGGACGGCGCCTTGCCGGACACCTATCGTTATCGCACCGGCGATGCACTGGTGTACGTCCTGCGGGCCTACGACGCGCAAGGCAACTACGACGAGACGTTTCCCAAGACCTTGCAGCTGGTGCAGCCCGACGAAGCCGAGCGCGGCAGCGAGCTCTTGCGCCAGGCCACCGAGCAATCGCTCGGTACCTCGCTGAGCAGCGATCAGGCCCAGACCCAGCGTCTGCTCGACAATGTGTTCTCCAGCAACGGACTGCGTCAGCAGAACATCCCGCTGTACGGTTCGCGCATCCGCATCCAGGGCCGGAACCTGCCGGCCGGCGATGCGCTGGAGATCAATGGCGAGCGCTATCCGGTGGACCTGGAGCGCAAGTTCGCCGCCGAATACCTGGTCCCGGTCGGTCACCACCGTTTCGATGTGGCCCTTGCCAGTGGCGCCGACGGCCTGGGCGGTACGCTGTCCACCGATGGCAAGGCCGCGGTGCATCATGCGCTGGATATGGACGTCACCGGCCGTTACTTCTTTGGCGTGGGCCTGGCCGATGTGACCGTGTCCCAGAACAAGGTCTCTGGCGCGGTGGATGCCTTGACCAGCGATGTACGCTACGACGACGACGTGATCAGCGACGGCCGTCTGGCGTTCTACGGCAAGGCCAAGTTCAAGGGCAAGTATCTGGTGACCGCACAGGCGGACACCACCGAGCAGGACCTGCAGCATCTGTTCGATGGCTTCACCGAGGCCTACGCCACCGACGTCTTCCGCAGCCTGGATCCGGACCTGTATTACCCGACCTACGGCGATGATGCGTCGGTGACGCGCGACGTCGATACCCAGGGCCGCTTCTACGCGCGTGTGGACTGGGACAAGAACCAGGCGCTGTGGGGCAACTACGCAACCGGATTCACCGGGACCGAGTACGGCCAGTACAGCCGTTCGTTGTATGGCGCGGCGCTCGACTGGCGCTCGCGCAGCACCAACCCGTGGGGCGATCCGAACACCGAGCTGCGCGCGTTCGGCTCTCAGGCGCAGAGCGCGCCGGGCCACAGCGAGTTCATCGGCACGGGCGGCAGCCTGTACTACCTCAAGCACACCCAGATCCTGGCCGGCTCGGACGTGGTGGTGCTGGAGGTCAGTGACAACACCACCGGGCGGGTGCTGGACCGCATCAGCCTGGTCCGCGGCGTCGACTACGAGGTCGATCAGATCCAGGGCCGCATCCTGCTGACCCGGCCACTGGCGCAGATCACCCGCGAGAACGTGCCCACACTGACCCGCGATACACCTCTGGACGGCTACCAGCAGCGCCTGCTGGCCGATTACGAATTCGTGCCCAATGGCTTTGATCCCAACGACATCGCCGCCGGCGTGCGCGCCAAGCAGTGGTTTGGCGACCACCTCGCGCTGGGCACCACCTACGTGGAGGAAAACCGCTCGGGCCAGGACTACACCCTGGCCGGCGGAGACATGACCCTGCAGGCGGGCAAGGGCACCTATCTGAAGGCCGAGTACACCCACACCGAATCGTTGAGCACCCCGGTGTTCTTTTCCGACAACGGCGGTTTCACCTTCACCCAGCTCAATCCGGGCGGTCCACGCCAGGGCGCCGCCAAGGCGGTGGAAGCCCGGGCCAATTTCAGGGAATTGGGCTGGACCCAGCAGGACTGGTCGGCCGGCGCGTGGTGGCGCACGGTGGATGCGGGTTATTCGGTGAGCCGCTACGACACGGGCGAGCCGGTAACCGAATACGGGGCGGAAGTCAGCGGGCAGTTCACACCTGACATCAGCCTCTATGCACGGTATTCCAAGGCCGAAGCCGGGGCGCAGTCGCTGATCCAGGCCCAGGCCACCGGCCAGTGGCGCATCAGTGACCTGGACACCCTGGCCGCCGAACTGCGCCGCGTCGACGAAGAACGCCGCTCCGGGGACGCCGCCGGGCTGCTGGGCGCCTTGAAGTACACCCATCGTTTCGGCACCAGCCTGGACCTGTATGGGCAGGCCCAGCTCACCCTGGACGACGACGGCGGGCGCTACGCCGACAACGATGCGTATACGGTGGGCGGGAAATACCTGTTCGGCGACCTGTCCTCCGTCGGTGCCGAGCTCACCGACGGCGACCGCGGCGATGCGGCCCAGGTCAACGCCGAGTACCGGCTGACGCCGGACCACAGCCTGTACGGCGCCTACACCGCCAGTACCGATACCGACGCCTACGACCCGCTGTTCAACAGCAGCGCCCAGGATGGCTGGACGCTGGGCCAGCGCTGGCGCCTGTCCAACCAGGTCAACGTGTTCAACGAAAGCCAGTTCCTGAAATCCGACACCGGCACCGAATCGGGCCTGGCGCATACCTTTGGCCTGGACTTCTATCCCGCGCAGGGCTGGAACACCGGATTCACTCTGCAACGGGGCGATCTGGTCAACAGCCAGGGCGGTAGCGTCCAGCGGCGTGCGGTCAGCGTCAGCGCCGGGCGCACCTCGCCGCTGACCGACTGGCAGAGCAAGCTCGAGTGGCGCCGCGACACCGGCGCCGAGCAGCGCGAGCAGTGGGTGTCCACGAACCGGTTGACCCATAAATTCAGCGACAGCTGGCGCATCGCGGCACGCGTGAACTATTCCGATACCGACGACAAGCTCGACCCGCTGGCCGGCGCGCGCTTCATCGAAGGCAACGTGGGCTTCGCCTGGCGTCCATGGAATTCACTGCGCTGGGGCGTGTTCGGCCGCTACACCTATCTGTACGACCTGGCGACGCTGGAGCAGATCGGAGGCGCCGATGAAGACCAGAAGACCCAGGTGCTGTCGCTGGAGGGCGTCTACAAGCTGGACCAGCACTGGGAGTTCGCCGCCAAGATCGCCCGCCGCGAAGGCCAGGTCCGCTACGGTCGCGGTACCGGCCAGTGGTTTGATTCTGCAACCACGTTCCACTCCGGCCAGGTCCGCTACGAGCTGGCCCAGCAGTGGCATGCGCTGGGCGAGTACCGCACCCTGAAGGTCGTCAATGGCGGCACCAAACAGGGGTGGCTGGTGGGGCTGGATCGCGACATCGGCCGTAATTTCCGCATCGGGGCCGGCTACAACTTCACCGATTTCAGCGATACGTTGACGGACTTCGACGATGACCAGCATGGGTTCTACATCAGCATGACCGGGACCTATTAGTATTCGACCGCAGGGCCACCCTCTCGTGGGAGGGCGCCGGGGGGCATACAGGGTCAGCAACGGACGATGGATAGCAGGCGTGGAGTGGCGATAAGGGGATTGGGTTCACCGCTTCGTTGGCTCAGGGCCGCGCCGGTGCTCGATCCCGTGGACCGGCGCAATGCGCCGATGCTGCAGATCGTGCTCCTGCTTTTCGCGACCCTGCCGATGCTGGCCTGGGGCTATCGCGGACTGCTCATGGACGTGCCATGGCGACCAGGCGAGCAGGTCAGCATGTACCTGAGCGTGGGCCTGAGCATCGTGGCGCTCAGCGGCCTGGTGCTCATCCGGCGAGGCCGGTTCCAATGGGCTGCCAGGCAAACGCTGGTGGTGTTCGCGGTTTCACTGTGCATCTCCTACTGGACCGGGGGCTTCACGTCCCAGCGCTTCGAACAGCCGGTCCTGGCCGTCTACATGGCGATCGCTGCGCTGGTGGTGGGACGCTCGGCCCTGTGGGCGATGTTCCTGAGCATCTGCCTGGCCTTCGCTCTGGGGATCGCATCGGAGATGCCCGCCTCGTCGGGCCTGGATCTGGATTTCATCGGCGATGGCGTGATCTCCGCAGCGATCTTCCTGATCATCGCGCTCGTGTTGGACCGCACCAGTGCCTCGTTGCGAAGCAGCCTGCTGGAAGCCACCCACCGCGCGGAAGACCTGGAACTGGCGCGCGCGCAACTTCAGCAGGAAGTGGAGCAGCGCCGCCTGGTGGAGGACCGGTTGGTCCACGCACAGAAGGTGCAGGCGGTGGCAAGACTGGCCAGCGGGCTCAACCACGATTTCAACCATCTGCTGACGCTGGTCCTGGGGTATGCCCACCAGGGTCAGCGCGCAAGCGACATGGACGCGATGCAGGTGGCCTTCGCTGGCGTCGAGTCCGCCGCCAGGCGTGCGAACGCCGTCAGTCAGAAGCTCCTGATCTTCAGCCGCCAGGGCGAGCGCGTCATCCAGCGCATCGAGCTGTCCAGGCTCATCGAAGAGCTGCATCCGCTTCTCAGGCAAACCCTGCAGCCCGGCGTCAACCTGCGGCTGGACCTCACCCCCGGGCTCTTTGTCGACGCCGATATCGCCGAGGTCGAGCTGGTCCTGCTCAACCTGGTGAGCAACGCGAACGACGCGACAGCAGACGGCGATCTGGTCGAACTGACCGTCACCAAGGGTGAGGACGGCACGGTCCTGGTGGTGTGCCGAGACACCGGTGTCGGCTTGTCGGAGCAAGCCAGGGAGCATCTGTTCGAGAGCTTCTTTACCACCAAGGCCGAAGGCGAGGGGTCCGGCCTGGGACTGGCACTGATCTACGACGTCATGGAGCGGCAGGGCGGGAGCGTCGGTGCTGAAAGTGCGCCAGGCCTGGGCGCGACGTTTCGCCTTGCGTTCAAGGCGTCGGACGACGCGCGCAGCTAGCGGCGGCCACGCGCGCGCGGAGCGCACCATCGGGAACGACCGCATGCGCATTGGGCGACATTGGGCTGATCCGACGTGCTACAGCCATGGCGCTGCCCAGTCCCGTGCGTGGACCGTGTCGCATCGGTGCTGCGCCCGACGATGCCGCGCATCGGCGCGTGACGGCGTGCTGCCTGCCAGTGGGTGGCGAGTGGTCGGGATGGAACGGGAACGGGATCAAGCGCCTCGCGGGTGCGGACGTCATGTCTTGTTGCGAAGTCGAGCCGCATCGCACACAAACCCTTTCGTTTGAACGCAGCTTGCCCCGGATGGTCGGACAAGCGCGCTGAGCCAGACTCGGTCGCTGATGCCTTCAATCGAGTTGGGGATGCGAAGCAAGCTGTTCGTACCAGGGGCGCGCCAGGAGCTGTTTGCCAAGGCGATGGCGAGCGCGGCGGATGCCATTTCCTTCGATATGGAAGATGCGGTTCCCGCCGAGGGCAAGGCTGCGGCGCGAACGGCGCTGGCCGCGTATCTGCGCGCCCTGAGCGGCGGGCCGGCGTCCGCCAAGCAGATCATCGTGCGCGTCAACGCCCCCGACTCGGTGCATTGCGCCTTGGATCTGGCGGCGCTGACCTTGCCCGGTGTGGCCATGATCAACATCCCCAAGCTCCAGGACGTGGCCAGCGTCAGGGCCGTGGCCGATCAGCTGGAGGCGGCCGAGCATGCCAACGGCGTGTCCATCCCGGTGGCGATCCTCGTCAACATCGAGACTCCGGCCGGCCTGGCAAACGCCACCGCGCTGGCCGGCGCACATCCCCGCGTCGCCGGCCTGCAGCTGGGCCTGGGCGACATGTTCTCGCCGTATGGCATCGCGCGATCGCCGGCCAATGTCCATGCCGCGATGTTCGCCGTGCGCATGGCAGCGGCCCAGGCGGGCATCCTTGCCTGCGACGGGGCCTGGCCCGACGTCGCGGACGAGGCGGCATTCCTGGCCGAGGCCGCCATGGCGCGCGATCTTGGATTTTGCGGCAAAAGCTGTATCCATCCCCGACAGGTCGCGCTCGCGCATCGGGTGTTTTCGATGGATCCTGAGGCGCTGGCGCATGCAAGGCGTGTGATCGATGCCGCGGGACGGGCCCAGGCCCGCGGGCACGGTGCATTCCTTGTCGATGGACGCATGGTGGATGCGCCTTACCTGGCCAAGGCCCATGCCCTGGTGGCGCAGGCCCTCGAAGAGGGAACATCGGGCACATGACCAGACAGCGAAGTCCGTGCCTTGCCGGTCCATCCTGCTTCCGCAACGCGTGCCGACTGGGGCTGCTGTGGCTTGCTGTCCTGGCGCTTCCGGCGGCCGCATCGAATCTTGTCGGACTGGCCCCGGTAACGGTCCCCGCGCTTACGCAGGCGCCGTCGCGGCTGATCGCGATCGACGGCGGCGCTGTGGCGCTCGGCCAGGACCAGGCATGGCAGTTGGACGGGCCATCGAAGGCGTGGCGGCCATTGCGCTGGTCTGTATCGACACCTGTTGCGACAGTGCGAAGCGCTGCCAGTGAAGATCATCGACTCTGGTTGCTCACGGGCGAGCCCGGCGGCGACCTGACGCTGATGGCGGCACGCATCGAGGGCGGTTCCATCGTCGACGCTGGCCCGATCCCGCCGCCGCCATCAGCCCTGCGCGATGGACGTCTATCGGCCGCCAAGGGGATGCTGACCCTGGCCGGTACCGATACCGCGGGCAAGCCGCAGGTGTTCCAGCATGACGATCAGGGGTGGCACTCCCTGCCGGCATGGCCGGGGGGCGGCCAGGTACAAGCGCTCCTGGCGCAGGGAACCAGGCTGTACCTGGCGACAGGCAACGCGCAGGCCCCGCAACTGGCGTCCTGGTCGCGGGGCGAGGGCTGGCGCGGGTTGGGGGCATTGCCCGGCGCGATCGTGCCGGGCTCGGCGCAGACGCTGGGCCAGGCGCACCTGATGTTCCTGCTGCAGGGCCAACCGGACCTGCGCACCTTCCATACCATCACCCACGCCTGGAACAGCATGCCGCTGGCCACGGCCAGCCAGGCGGTGCAGGCCACGGCCATGGGCAATGGATTGATCTGGAGCGATGGCGGGGGGCAGCTTCAGTCGGCGGTGATCGAGTCCGGCAAATACCTGCTCAAATGGCAGGACTGGGCCGTGATCGTGGTGTACCTGGTGTCGGTCATCGGCATCGGCGGCTATTTCTACCTGCGCGAGAAGCGCCAGTCGACCTCGGACTTCTTCGTCGGCGGTCGCTCCATCCCGTTCTGGGCTGCGGGCATCAGCCTGTATGCGACCAACACCAGTTCGATCAGCTTCATCGCCATCCCTGCCAAGGCCTTCGAGACCAACTGGCAGTACATGACCAACAACCTGATCGCCGTCCTGGGGTTGATGTTCGTGGCCGTGTGGATCGTGCCGTTGCTGCGGCGCTTGAACCTGATGTCGGTGTTCTCCTACCTGGAGACCCGCTTTCACCCGGGCATCCGCATGCTTGCCAGCGCGCTATGCATCGCCATGCAGGTCGGCGCCAGGATGAGCGTGATCCTGTTCCTGCCGGCGTTGGCCATTGCGACCATCACCGGCATCAGCGTGGCGCTGAGCGTGGTGCTGATGGGGGTGTTCACCATCATCTACACGGCCATGGGCGGCATGAAGGCGGTGATCTGGACCGACGTGGTGCAGGTCATCGTCAAGATGGGCGGCGCGATCTTCGCCATCGGCTTCATCATCTGGCACCTCCCGGGCGGCATGCCGGAGTTCTTTGACGTGGCCATGGCCGACCAGAAGATGAAGACCTTCGACTTCAGCTTCGACCTGACCAAGGCCACCGTCTGGGGTTTCGTCTTCCTGGTGCTGTTCGACGTCGTCCTGACCTTTCCCAAGGACCAGGTCCTGATGCAGCGGACGCTGTCGACGTCTTCGGCCAGGGAGGCCGGTCGTTCGATCTGGGCCTTTGCCGCGATCATGATCCCCGGCGGCCTGGTGTTCTATTCGATCGGCACGGCCTTGTTCGTCTACTACAAGGCGCACCCGGAGCGCCTCAATCCCACGCTGCCGATCGATGCGACCTTCCCGCTGTTCATTGCCGCCGAGCTGCCGACCGGCGTCACCGGGCTGATCGTGGCCGGCATCTTCGCCGCGGCCATGGCCACGCTGTCCTCGATCATGAACTCGGTGGCCACCCTGGTCTCGGTGGACTTCTACGAGCGCCTGGTCAAGCAGCCCGACCAGCGGCGCAGTGTGCTGTTTGCCGAGATCACCACCGTCGTGGTCGGGCTGGTGGGGATCGGCCTGGCGCTGCTGATGTCGCGTTACGACATCCACTCGCTGTTCGATGTCTCCATCGAACTGGCAGGACTGCTGGGCGGCGGATTCGCCGGCTCCTACACCCTGGGCATGTTCACCCGCCGCGCCAATTCGCCTGGCGTGGCCATCGGGATCGGCGGCAGCATCGTGCTGACCTTCGTGGCCTGGTGGTATGACCTGGTGCATCCGTATTTCTACCTCGGCATTTCGATCCTGCTGAGCATCGTGATCGGGTACATCGCCAGCCTGTTCTTTCCACGGACGCAGCGCTCGCTCGATGGCCTGACGATCTACCGCGACGCAGAATGAGCGCGACGCGCGCCTCGTGTACCCTGCCGCCCACGCCGGGGGGGTGATGTGGACACGCAATTCCTGAGGACGTTCGTCACTGTCGCCGATCGCGGCTCCATGGCAGCGGCGGCACGCGATCTGGATATCAGCCCGGCGGCCGTGGCCCAGCAACTGCGCACGCTGGAGCGGGAGCTCGGCACCGTCCTGCTGGCCAGGGCCGGGCGCACCGTCACCTTGACCGAGGCCGGTGCCCGTATCCTCGCGCGGGCCCGCGAACTCCTGCGCGATGTCTCGGACCTGCGTTCGATGGCCCGGGAAGGGGACATGAGCGGCGAGCTGCGCCTTGGCGCCTGCCCCACGGCGCTGGCGGGCATGTTGCCGGATGTGCTGGCCTGCATGGTCTCGGCATTTCCTCAGATCAACGTCTTCATCAAGCCGGGCTATTCGGCCGACCTGTACCGCGCGGTCGAGTCGGGCGAGCTGGACGCGGCGGTGGTGCTCGAGGCGCCGTTCGAGCTGCCCAAGACCTGCGACTGGCTGCTGTTGCGCGAAGAGCCACTGGTCGTGCTGGCCCCCGCGCACATGGCGGGCCAGGACCCGCATGACCTGCTCGCCACCCAGCCCCTGATCCGCTACGACCGCCATCAATGGGGCGGCAGACAGGCGGACGACTACCTGCGCCAGCGCGGCATCGTTCCGCAGGAGCGCTTCGAACTCAACGCGCTCAATGCCATCGCCGTCATGGTCGACCGGGGCCTGGGTGTGTCGCTGGTCCCTGACTGGGCCCGTCCGTGGCCCGAAGGGCTGCATCTGGTGCGCATCCCCTTGCCTGACGCCGGGGTCTCGCGTCGCATCGGCGTGGTGTGGTCGCGTTCGACGGTCCGCTTGCGCCTGGTCAACGCCTTGCTGCGCGAGTGTCGCTTGATGGCGCAGGCACAGGCACAGGCACAACCTGCTCATGGCGTTGCCGCGCTGCCGTGCCAGGGCGTAAGCAACAAAAACTGAGGTTTGAACAAAGGGCGGAGCGCTTCCACCGGCCTGCGCGCACTCCTAGGCTGCTTGCATGGTCCGGAAGGCGCGCCTGGGAGGAGCGCGTCCAACGGGCAGGCCACGGGCCTGCCCTGCAAGCATTCGCTGCGGCCACTTCTGGTGTGCCCGCTTTCGCCAAAGTCCATGAGATCGACACATGAAGAAGATGCCCGTGACAGTGGGTGTGTTTGTACTGGCTGCCGCCGTGAGTGCCAGTGTCCGTGCGCAGCAGGCCGATGCGGCCCTCGCGCAGACCACGTCTGACCAGGATCAGGAACAACCGCGCGCCAGGGACGCCAAGGACCTGGACCGGATGATCGTCACCGGCACCCGGGCGCCCAAGGCCGTGGACAAGATCCCGGGCGCGATTTCCGTCATCTCCCAGCAGGAGGTCGCCCACACGCTGGCGGTGACCGAAGATGCGACCGCCGTGCTGGCGCGCACCGTGCCGGGCTACTCCGAATCCTCGCAGGCCATGAGCAACAGCGGCGAGACCCTGCGCGGTCGCATTCCGCTGCGCCTGTTCGACGGCATCCCGCAAGGCTCGCCGCTGCGCGAGGGCAGCCGCAACGGCACCTTTACCGACATGGGCATCGTCGGCCGCATCGAGGTGATCAACGGTCCATCGGCATCCGAGGGCATCGGCGCTACCGGCGGCGTCATCAACTACATCTCCAAGGTCCCGGAGAAGATCGGCAGCGAGGCCACATTCACCGCGCGCTACCTCAGCCAGGGACACACCGACAGCGATGGCTACAAGCTGGGCCTGACCTACGGGCTCAAGCAGGACAACTACGACTTCATCGGCGCCATCTCCTATCTGGATCGCGGCATCGCCTATGACGGCAACGGACGCACGGTGGGCATGAATACCAGCGGTTCGCTGGCCGATTCCGAATCGCGCAACCTGTACCTCAAGGGCGGCGTGAACTTCGGCGAAGACAACGCACAGCGTCTGCAGGCCACTTACAGCCGCTTCAAGGTCGAAGGCAAGGGCGAGTGGATCCAGGTCCTGGGTTGCCGCGGTCCGACCGACGTCCCGGCCTGCGATACGCCCTTTCCCAACACCTCGGTCAAGGGCCACATCTTTGGCTCCAAGGACGCCTTCAACGATTTTGAGCAGTACAGCCTGCAGTACACCCATAGCGACTTCTTTGGCGGCACCCTCGACCTGCTCGGTTACAAGGCCGATCAGGCGATGCGCTACCTGCCGGAGAACAGCGACGACAAGCAACTGGTCAAGGTCGATGCGAACTTCGATGAATCGCAGCGCATCTTCGACCAGTCCGAGATCGTCTCCAACAAGAAGGGACTGAGGACCTCATGGACCCGGCCGTTGCTGTTCGGCGTGTCGGGCCTTGAACTGCATACCGGCGTGGACCTGGTCGAGGACACCGCCCAGCAACGGCTGGCGCTGACCAACCGCCTGTGGGTGCCGCCCATGGATTACACCAGCACCGCGCCCTACGCCCAGTTGTCCTGGGATATCGGGCCGTTGACCTTCAGCGGCGGCTATCGCCGCGAGGACGGCGAGCTGAAGATCGACAGCTATACGACCACGCCCTACCGCAACAGTGTCTTCGTGCAGGGCGGCAAGCTGGACTACACCGCCAGCCTGCCCAACTTTGGCGCGATCTGGCGGGTCAGCGACCAGTGGTCGGTGTTCACCGCCTACAGCAAGGGGTTCACCCTGCCCAACGTGGGCATCCCCTTGCGCAACGTGAGCTATCCCGGCCAGTCCGTGGCCGGCATCCTCGACCTGCAGGCGGTGATCGTCAGCAATATCGACGTGGGCTTCAACTGGCGCGGTGAGCGCGGCGCCCTCAATGGCACCTGGTACCACTCCAAGTCCGACCTTGGGGTATCGCTGCAGATCGACCCGAACACCAGCGACTTCATCATGAGCCGCGTGCCCACCGACATCAAAGGCATCGAGCTGAGCGGGGAGTGGAACTTCACCGACACCTTCAAGATGACCGGCCTGTACTCACGGATCCGCGGCAAGACCGCCTTCTGGGGTTCCGATTCGCTGGGCCGTTACGATGCCGGTCCGCTGACCAAGCCGATGGGCATCCTGGACCTGAGCCCGGACAAGATCGGCGTGTCGGCCGTGTGGAAGTTCCTGCCGCACGCCGATGCCACTCTGGGCGCCACCAAGCTGCTCGACCGTCACCTCAGCGGCGATGACACGCGGCCCTTCGACGGGCGGACCTTCACCTACGATGAGAAGACCCACGGATACACCCTGTGGGACCTGGGCGTGAACTACGACGCCGGGCGCGTGGGCAGGTTCACCCTGGGCGTGGAGAACCTGTTCGACAAGTACTACATCCTGAGCTGGTCGCAGCTGGCCGGGTATCAGAACTACTGGGCCGGTCGTGGACGCGTGGTCTCGCTGACCTACAACTACACGTTCTGACCGGATGCCTGGCGAACCAACACGACGATGGCATGCGCAGCAGGGCCGGGCCGCATGAAGGCCTCGCCGGCAGAGGCGCTGCGCGCCGCGGTGGCCCTGCTGCTGCTCTGCGCCTCACCCTGGCTGCACGCCGAGGATCGCTGGCAGCGCATGGATGGCTTCCTGCGCCAGGCCACCAGCGTGGGCGGCTATCCGGGCGCAGTGGCGAGCGTGGAAGTGGACGGTCGCCAGGTCTACCAGCGCGCGGTCGGCTACCAGGACATCGGACGCACGACGGCCCTGCAGCCGGACGCCATCTTCCGTGTCTATTCGATGACCAAGCCGATCGCGTCGGTCGCCGTGCTGATGCTGATGGAGCAGGGCAAGCTCTCGCTGGATGATCCGGTCGTCCGGTACCTGCCGGCGTTCGCCCAGACCCAGGTCGTCGTCGGTGGTGACACGCGCCACCTCCAGCTGGCACCGCTGGCACGCCCGCTGACCTTGCGCCACCTCCTGACCCATACCAGCGGCCTGGCGGCCGATGCCACCGCCTATCCGCTGGCCACGGCCTTGCTCGAGCAGGCGGATCTGGAGCGCGCGCGGGATCTGAGCGAAGTCGCCGCGCGGCTGGCCAAGGTGCCGCTGGCCGTCCAGCCCGGGACCCGCTTCAATTACGAGGGGGCCAACACCGAGCTCCTGGCGCGGATCGTCGAGATCGTCAGTGGCGAGCGCTTCGCCGACTTCCTCAAGGACAACATCCTGGTGCCGCTGGGCATGCAGGACACCGGTTTCGAGGTGCCCGCCGACCAGCGTCGGCGCGTGGTGGATCTGCCGACCCTGGGCGACGACGGCACGCTGGGCCTTGCCCAGACCCAGAGCGCGCGTCACCCCGGTGATCGCCTGCGCGCCTACGACAGCGCGGCGGGTGGGCTGTATTCCACGGCGCGCGACTACATGCGTTTTGCGCGGATGCTGCTGGGCGATGGCGCGCTTGACGGCGTCCGGCTGCTCTCGCGCAAGACCGTGGACCTGATGATGAGCGACCAGCTCGGTCGCTTCGATCCTGCCGTGCGGGGCATGACGGCGGGCGAAGGCTTCGGGCTCGGAGGATACGTGGTCACCGACCCGGCACGGCGAGGCAGGCTCGGCAGCGTCGGGCAGTTCGGATGGTCGGGCGCGGCATCGACCTATTTCACCGTGGATCGCACCGAGCATCTGGCGGCGGTGCTGTTGCTGCAATACCTGCCGGCAGACCGGCCCGGAGATCCTCCAAAACTGGCCACGCCCTTCTACAACCTGGTCTATCAGGCGTTGCCATGAACAGTGTCGTGCTCGTGGCCGGATCGGCCAATCTCGATTTCGTGGTGCAGGCCGAGCATGTCCCGGCCCCCGGCGAAACCATCGTCGGCAGCGATCTCAGAACGTTTCCTGGCGGCAAGGGGGCCAACCAGGCGGTGGCCTGTGCGCGCGCGGCAGGGGTGCGGACCTGCATGCTGCTGGCGCTGGGAGGGGACGACTTCGCCTTGCCCGTCCGGGCGGCGCTGGAGCATGCCGGCGTGCAGTTGCATGTCGTGCCGGCGCCCGGGCGCGCCACCGGGACAGCGCTGGTCTGCCTGGCCGACGACGGCGAGAACGCCATCATCGTGGCACCGGGGGCCAACCACGCGCTGACCAGTGAACATCTTCCCTCCCTGGACGGCGTCGGCTATCTGCTGATGCAGCTGGAGGTGCCGCTGGAAGCGGTGTGCGGCTGGGCGGAGGCGGCGGTCGCGGCCGGCGTCAAGGTCATCCTCAACGCCGCACCCGCACGTCCCTTGCCGCAGCGCCTGTTGCGCGCGCTGGATGTCCTGGTCGTCAACGAGGGCGAACTCGATCTGCTGGCCAGGCACGCCGGGATCGCCTCGATGGCACCGACGGTACAGAAACTGCAGGCGCTGGCCGTGGACTGCGTGGTGGTCACGCTGGGCGCGCGCGGCTGTTATGCGTGGACGCCCGGCCAGGTGATCGTCCAGCCCGCCTTCCAGGTGAGCGCAGTGGATACGACCGGGGCGGGCGATGCGTTCTGCGGCGCGCTGACTGCGGCATTGGCCCTGCACACGCCGCTGCCGCAGGCGCTGCGTCGCGCGTGTGCGGTCTCGGCACTGGCCTGCACGCGCATCGGCGCCCAGTCGGGTGTTCCGACGCACGCGGAAGTTCAGGCCTTCCTCGATGATGCCTCTCCCACTACGGCCTCGGCCGTCTCTGCACTGGCCGACTATGCTGGCCTTGCCCATCTCAACCTTGCCGATCCTGCTGACTGATGTCCGACAACGACTCCCCGCAGCGCCAGCCGGTGCACACCGAATTCAAGTTTTCCCATGTCACCACCGGGCGCTATCTGCCAGGGCCTGGCAAGGCGCCGGGCTGGCCGTTCGCCGATATCGGTCAATGGAAAATCGAGACCGTCCCGGCCTGGCAGGATTGGCTGACCGAACTGCGCGACTGGCGACGCGAGCATCTGGTGCGGATCGGGTACGACGACAGCAATTACCGCAGGCCCGAGTTGCAGTGGGCGCAAAGCAACTTCGTGCATGCGCAGATGATGGTGGAGGATCGCTACTTTCATGATCCTTCCACCGGCCGCTACACCGTGGATCGCTATCTGGATGACCTGCAGGCGCGCTTCGGCGGCATCGACAGCGTGCTGGTCTGGTACATCTATCCCAACATCGGGATCGATGACCGCAATCAGTTCGACATGGCCCACGACCTGCCAGGTGGACTGCAGGGCCTGAAAAGCGTCGTGGACGCGTTCCATCGCCGTGGCGTGCGGGTCTTCCTGCCGACCATGCCGTGGGACCACGGGACCCGCCAGACCGAGGCGACCCACTGGGAGTCCATGGCGCGGATCCTGGTGGAGGTCGGCGCCGATGGCATCAATGGCGACACCTACAACGGCGTCCCACGCGCCTTCTTCGACGCCTGCCTCGCGCTTGGCCGGCCCGTCGTGCTTCAGCCCGAATCGACGATCAGTGCCGAAGAGCAACTGGTCTGGAACGTGCAGAGCTGGGGCAAGAAGGCCCCCAACGACTTCGTCCCGCCGCTGGCCAAGTTCAAGTGGCTCGAACCGCGGCACATGATCAATTACGAAAACCGCTGGGGGCGCGATCGCCGCCATGACCTGCAGTACACCTTCTTCAATGGCATCGGCTACAACGCCTGGGAAAACGTGTGGGGGATCTGGAACGGGCTGACCGAGCGCGATGCGCAGACCCTGCGGCGGATCACCCTGATCCAGCGCCGCTTCGCCGCCCTGTTTGTGGCGATGGACTGGGCGCCTTATTGGCCCACGCTGCTGCGCGGCGTGTTCGCCAGCCGCTTCCCAGGCCAGGGATGCGCGCTGTGGACGCTGGTCAACCGCCTGGAATCACCACTGCGCGGTGAACTGCTGCGGATCGAGCACACCGAAGGCGCGCGCTACTACGACCTGTGGCATGGCGCCGAGCTGGCCGTGCACGTGCGCGATGGCCATGCGTTGCTTGAACTGGAGATCGAAGCGCTTGGCTTTGGCGCGGTTCTGGTGTTGCAGCCCGGTACCGAGGCGCACGAACTGCCCGACTTCCTCCACACCATGCAGCAGCAGGCCCAGCGTCCACTGGCCGACCTGTCGTCGCAATGGCACGCACTTGCGCAGCAGTGTGTCGAGGTGCCGGCCACGTCGCCGGAAGCCGTGGCGCCCGATGGGATGGTGACGGTGCCGGCGGGGGAATTCGTCTTCGCCGTGGGTGGCATCGAAGTGGAGGGCGGGGTCTGGGATGGCGTGGATGTCCAGTACCCGTGGGAAGACAGCGCGCGTCGTTTCCACCGGCAGCGCCTGCAGATGCCCGCCTTCCATATCGATCGCACGCCGGTCACCAACGCGCAGTTCAAGGCTTTCCTGGATGCCAGTGGCTATGTCCCTGCCGACGCGCACAACTTCCTGCGCCATTGGCTGCACGGAGTGCCGGTCGCCGGCACGGAAAGGCAGCCGGTGGCCTGGGTGGCGCTGGAAGACGCGCGCGCCTATGCCGCCTGGGCAGGCAAGCGACTGCCGCGCGAGTGGGAGTGGCAGTACGCCGCCCAGGGCCCCGATGGACGCGCGTATCCATGGGGCGATGCCTGGGACGAGGCGGCGGTGCCGGCGCCTCATTACGGGCCGCAGGCAGGTCCGCCGGCGGACGTGGAGGCCCACCCGCGCGGCGCCAGCCCCTTCGGCGTGCTGGATCTGGTCGGCAACGTCTGGCAGTGGACCGACGAGTATCTGGACGAGCACACGCGCGCGGCCGTGCTGCGCGGCGGCAGCCGCTATCGTCCCCAGACCTCGCATTGGTATTTCCCGCAGGCGCTGCGGCTGGACCAGCACGGCAAGTACCTGTTGATGGCGCCATGCCGCGACCGCTCGGCGTTCATCGGGTTCCGCTGCGTGGTGGATGCCCGATGACGCCCGTGCTGACCTTGCCTGCCGCAGGTCAGGTGCGCCTGGGCGGCGTCCTGGGCCAGGCCCTGGAGGCCAGCCGTGCGGGCAGGCTCTCGCATTTTGTCGTCGACGCGGACAGCCCGGCGATCGCGCTGTTCGATCCGGCGCGCGCCGAAGGCAACCAGGAAGGAGACTGGTACGGCGAGCACGCAGGCAAGTGGCTGATCGCGGCGGCGCGCGCCGCGTCCGATGGTCGCCACGGCGCGCTGCGCGACCGTGTCATGGCGGTAGCGGATTACCTGGCGGACGTGCAGCGAGCGGATGGCTACCTTGGGACCTACGCGGCCGATCGCCGGTTCATGGTGGCCCAGCCGCCGCGTCCCTGGAGCTGGGATGGCGCGCCGGCGCTGAGGACCTGGGATGTCTGGACGCACGCGTACCTGGTCCTTGGCCTGCTGGAGGCATGGAAGCTTGGCGGACGTGCCTGGCACCTGGAGGCCGCGCGCAGGATCGGTGCGCTGTGCCACCGGGTCTTCGTCGAACAGGGCATGGACATCACCACCTGCGGCAACCACTTCGGCATGTCGGCCACGGTGCTGCTCGATGGCGCGGTCGAGCTTTACCTGTGCACCGAAGATCCCTGCTTCCTTGCCCTTGCCAGACGCATCGTCGCGCAGGCCGATGCCTATCCCCCGCTGGCGCTGACCCAGCGCCTGCTAGCCGGCGCCGATGCATCGGAAATCGCCACCGGCAAGGCCTACCAGCTGCTCTGGAACGCCGCAGCATTGGCCAAGCTTGCGCGCGCCAGTGGCGACATGGGTCTTGTCCCGGCACTGGAGCAGCTATGGCAAGGCATCCACGACCGGCATCTGAGCCTGGCCGGTGGGCCGTGGGGCGGTGCGGGGCTGCGTTCGCGCGAGTGCTTCAACCCGCCCTTCGTGTTCGATCCACAGGGTTACGTCGAGACCTGCTCCACGCTGGCCTGGATCCAGTTCACCCGCGAGTTGATGGCCCTGACCGGCCACGCGCGCTATGCCGATGCCATCGAGCGCGCAGCGCTGAACGACCTGCTGGGCGCGATGGCCGAAGATGGCCAGGACTGGTGTTACTACAACTTCGCCAATGGGCGACGCGTGCATACCACCTACTGGCGATGCTGCAAGTCCAGTGGCGCCATGGCCCTGGAAGAGCTGCCGATGCTGGCCTATGCCTTCACCGATGAAGAGGTCCGCGTCAATCTGTTCACGCCCAGCGACGTCACCCTGGCGCACGGCCCTTCGCCTAGACTGCGACTTGTCCAGCAGGGCGAGGGCCTCGTGCCGATGCGAATCGTGCTGACACTCGATCCCAGGCAGGCCGCGACGTTCACCCTGGCCCTGCGGCAGCCCGGCTGGAGCCGCGCGCTGGAGATCCACGTGGATGGCGAGCGCCAGCAGGCGCACGTCGACCAGGACGGCTACATCCGGCTGCATCGCCGCTGGACGGCAGCGGCGCGCGTGGAGATCGTGCTGGCCACCGAGCCATGCGCTCAGTACCGCAGCAACATCAACGTCCAGGAGTCGCGCGCACCGGACGGTACCGCGATCGCCCAGGAAGTCCTGCGCTATGACTACGTCGGATTCACCTGGGGGCCGCTCGCCTACGCTGCGGCGTTGGCAGATGACGATGCAAGCGCACTCAGCATCGGATGGCCGCAGGCCTCCAGCCCGCGATGGCTCAAGGCCGATGGGGCGCCTGGTGACGACCTTCAGCTGGTCCTGCCAGATGGAACGTGGCGGCTGTCACCGTTCTGGCGCGTGGGCTCACGTGTCGATGGCACATGGCACGTCACCTGGTTCCGCCTCAGGCCAGGCACTCCGGCGCGCGGAGCGGCGTCGTTTACAAATTGTCAGCCCAGAACCTAGCTTGACTGCCTGTATCCAGCCAGGCGCGCAGACCAGACTAACGCCATGGGATCAACGCAGACATCATCGCCGATGACCGAGACCTCGCTGTTCGATCACTTGCAACGGGACGGCGCGCCCGGACCCCTGGCCGGGGTGAAGGTCCTGGATCTCAGTGCATACATCGCAGGTCCATACGGCTGCACGCTGTTGGCGGACCAGGGGGCCAAGGTCCTCAAGATCGAACCACCGGGCGGGGACAATCTTCGGCAATATCCTTCGACGCTGGACACCGAAAGCCGCGCCTTTCTCGGGGTGAATCGCAGCAAGCGCGGCATCGTGCTGGACCTGAAGGATGCGCTCCAGCAAGCGCAGCTGCTGAAGCTGGTCGGTCAGGCCGATGTCCTGGTCCACAACTTCCGGCCGAGCGTGCCGGCGCGGTTGGGCATCGACTTCGAGCGGCTCTCGCTGTTGAACCCCAGGCTGGTGTACTGCGCGGTGTCTGGCTACGGCGAGCGCGGACCGTTGCGCGACAAGGCCGGCTACGACCAGGTCCTGCAGGCCATGACCGGGATGAGCGCGCTCCAGGGCAAGCGCCATGGCCCGCCGGAAGTGATCTATGGATCGGTGGTGGATTACTACGCCGCCGCCCTGGTGGCCTCAGGGGTGTCGTCGGCCCTGTACGAACGCGAGCGCAGTGGGCTTGGCCAGTTTGTCGGAGTCTCCCTGCTGCGGGCGGCGCTGACCATGCAATCGGCGCGCCTGGTCTGGGCCGAGGGCGAGGCGCTGGATATCGGGCGCGACATGCGCTCGGGAGGCGTCACCGGCATCCATCCGGCCAAGGACGGGTACCTGTACCTCTCCGCCAATACGCCGCGTTTCTGGAAATCGCTCTGCAGCCTGACGGGTCTGGAGGCTTTGGCCGACGATCCTCGCTATGCCACGGTCAAGCTGCGGGCAGCGCATGCCGAAGAGATCCTGCCGCGTCTTCATGACGCACTGCAGAGGCATTCGGCGCCGGAATGGGAAGTGATCTTTGGAGATGCCGTGCCCTGCGCCGCTGCGCGCAAGGTCGAGGACATGTTCCAGCATCCGCAGGTGCGTGCCGAGGACATGATCGGCGAGGTCGAGCATCCCGTGGTCGGGCGGTATCAGAATGTCACCCGGCCGATCGTCTATGGCCGTACACCCGGGCCCGAGCCGTTTGCCGCGCCGGTGCTCGGCCAGGACAACGCACTCCTGTGACGGGTTGGGATGCACTGCCGTCGCCTGCTTCGGGATGGAAAATCAGCACATCGACTGGCCGATCGCGGCCGCGTGGCGCATGCTGCATCGCTTCTCCACCTCCCGGCCTTCGAACGTAATGGGTCGCGACCCGCAGCCTCCCTCGATCGCGCTGCCCCAGGACGTGTACGACGAGGTCCTCAGGCGGTCGGTCGTGCTCACCAACCTGCGCCTGCAGCACGATGAAAACGCGCAACAGGAGGCTTACGTCGCCCTGCGCGCGTTCTGCGAGGACACCGCGCGCAGCGGACGGGACCATCCCTTCCTGTGGGAAACCCTGGCTGATTTCTCGCGCGACGCCCGGGAGGCCATCGCGCTTTACCTCCGCTCGCTGGCACTTGCGGCCCAGCTGGCGCCAGAAGGCGTGGATGGGTCAACCCATTTCGCCCTGGCGATGCGCTACCAGGACATCGGGGCGTCCGATCTTGCTTACCAACACGCCCTGGCGGCCGATGACATCGCCAGGCGTACCGATGACCTCTCGCTACGAAGGGACATCAGCAGGTTTCTACGCGAGCGGCCTGCCGCGCCCGAGCGGGACAACGGTTTGGGCTGATGTTGCTATAGGTGGAATTGCACCCAGCGTCCCAGTACGCTTCGCCGATGCGCACCAAGCCCAATGCACAGCCAAATCAGTCGCTGATCGACGGGATCGCCACCCTCCAGGCCTTGGCCTCGTCGGCCGAGCCGATCGGCTGCCGGGAGCTGGCGCGCCAACTTGATGCCAACCCCACCCGGGTGAACCGCCTGCTCAAGACACTGGCGTATCTGGGCATCGCGCGGCAGACCTCCGATCGCAAATACACCCCTGGACCGGGCATGCATGTGCTGGCAGCGCAGAGCCTGTTCGCCTCAGGTCTGATCCGTCGCGCCTTGCCCGTGCTGGAACACCTCCGGCGATTCGGGCATACCGTCGCGTTGGGCGTGCTCTGGAACGACAGCGTCAGCTATCTGTTCCACGCACCGC
Organism: Pseudoxanthomonas sp.; assembly: GCA_044235875.1. Taxonomy (GTDB): domain Bacteria; phylum Pseudomonadota; class Gammaproteobacteria; order Xanthomonadales; family Xanthomonadaceae; genus Pseudoxanthomonas_A. The sequence continues at coordinate 3,079 of JBIIHJ010000011.1, read as the reverse complement.
CAGGCATCGAGGCGGCACGGGGCCTTGGCCGCATCGGCCTGTTGCCCGCCACCACCAGCGGAATCGGCATCGTGCTGCTGTCGCAGCTGTCGGACGAAGAGGTGCGCGAGATCTACCAGGATCGCGAGATCCCGATGTTTCCGAACGGGATCGAGCAGCTGTTGGCGACCCTGGCCACGACCCGGGCGCAAGGCTACGCACGGGTCCATGTGGCCGACGCGCGCGACCACCACATCGTGGCCATCGCGATGGGCGATCCGGTCCATGCCGGCATCGCCATGTCCGGGTGGATTCCAGAATCGGCGACCGCAGAACTGGTGGCCGCGCTCGGCCAGGCGGCCGAAGAAATCGGCTGACATCTCTGCCGCAGTGCGGTTTGACTTGTTGCTAAAATAGCAATACGTTCGATCCTCGCTGTCGGGAGGAGACGCATGGCTGAGGACGTTGACGGGGGCCGGTCAGGCAAGGTGCGCTGGGTCCTGCTGGGCCTGCTGTTCGTCTCGACCGTCATCAACTATCTGGACCGACAGGCGCTGTCGATCCTGGCGACCACGATCCAGGCCGACCTGAGCATGTCGGACCTGGAATACGCCCGGGTCGTGCAGGTGTTCCTCCTCGCCTATGCCTTTGCCTACGTACTCGCTGGACGGGTCACCGACTGGCTGGGCTCCAAGGTGGCGCTGGTGTTGTTCATCGGTTGGTGGTCACTGGCCAACATCGCCACCGGCCTGGTCCGCAGTTCGGTGGAGTTGGGTGCGGCGCGCTTCGCACTGGGTCTTGGTGAGCCGGGCAACTACACCGTCGGCACCAAGGTGGTGTCCGAGCATTTCCCGGCGCGCGAGCGTGGCCTGGCGCTGGGGCTCTACACGGCCGGCGCGATGATCGGCGCCACCATCGCACCGCCGCTGATCGGCGGGATCGCGCTGGTCTACGGTTGGCGCAGTGCATTCTGGATCACCGGCGTCGTTGGGTTGGTCTGGATCGTGGCGTGGTGGTTTGCCTACCCAAAGCCGTCCGCGCAGGAAGCGGCGCAGCCCAAGCCTTCCATGAAGGGCGTGTGGGGAAAGCTGGCACGCACGCCGGCGGTGTGGGCGCTGGTAGCCTCGCGCGCCGTGGCCGACCCGGTCTGGTACTTCTACCTGTTCTGGTTCCCCAAGTATCTGGGAGACGTGCGCGGCATGAGCCTGGCCACGGTCGCCTCCCTGGCCTGGATCGTGTACGTGACCGCCGACATCGGCAGCGTGGGTGGCGGTGCGATCTCCGGTGCGCTGGTACGCCGCGGACACAACCCCGTACGTGCGCGCCTGCTGAGCATGACCGGCGCAGCCGTGGTGGCGCCGGTCGGCATGTTCATCGCCCTGCATCCTTCGGTGCCGGTGCTTTTTATCCTGGCCTGTCTGGTGACCTTTGCCCACCTGGTCTACCAGATCAATCTGACCTCGATGGTGGTGGACATCTTCCCCACGCGCTACATCGCCTCGGTGGCCGGGCTGATCGGTTGCGGCAGTGCCTTGGGCGGGATGCTGTCGGCGCAAGTGATCGGCATGCTCGTGTCCGGCCACGCGTTCGACCGGACGTTCGTGCTGATGGCCTTCCTGCACCCGATTGCCGTGGTGCTGGCGTGGACGGCGCTACGTCTGGCGCGCCGTTCGCCCTTGTCACTGGTCTATGAAGGACCGGCTCAGCCGATCGCTTCTGCGTGATCCCAGAACGCGGCACCTGGCGTGGCCCCCAGGCCATGGCCGGTCGGCAGGTGATAGTGGCCGTGGCGATAGGCCATGTCGGTCTCGAGCATCTCCAGCGAACGCGAGAAGATGGAGTGCTGCCACTCATGCCGCCACAGGCCGGGTGTCACGGCCGTGGCGTGCAAGCTGGCGGCCATGAACAGCCCGCCGCCGATGGTGGCATGGGGTGCGACCTGCACATCGTGTGCGTGTGCCAACCGGGTGATGCGCATGAACTGGGTGACGCCGGTGTGGCCCATCTCCGGCTGGATGTAGGACAGGCTCTTGCCCACCAGGCGGAGTCGCGCTTCGTATTCGGTATGCCATTCCTCGCCAGCGGCAACGGGGATCGGACTGCGACGTCCCAACTCGATCAGTCCTTCGACGTCTTCGGGCTTGAGCGGGGCTTCGATGAACTTCATCCGGTGCGGTGCCAGCTGTTGCGCCAGCGCCAGCGCCTGCTCACAGTTGAATTTCCAATGCAGGTCGACCATCAGTGCTGCATCCGGCCCCAGGGCCTGACGCAAGGCGGCCATTTCCTCGACGATGCCATCGTGACTGACGACAGCATGGACCTTGAATGCGGTGTGGCCCTGGGCGGCGAAATCGCGCGCCATGCTGACTTTTTCCTCCAACGTGGCGGCCGGCAGGCCGGACAGGTAGCCGGGGATCGCCTCACACTGGCGCTCGCCCAGCAATGTCCAGAGCGGGACGCGGTGCACTCGCGCGCGCAGGTCCCAGAGCGCAATATCGAGCGCGGCGATGGCATCGACATGGAATCCGCCGAAGCAGCCACGCACACGCATCAGTCCATACAGGTCATCCCAGATCTGTTCCACATCCTCGGGGTCACGACCCATCAACTCCGGGGCAAGCAGGTCGTTGATCAGCTCGCATACGGCGCGAGGCGCGCAGATGCCATAGGTTTCGCCCCATCCAACCGCGCCGTCGTCGGTGGTGACTCTCACCACGACCGAACGATCGACGGTGGGATAGAGCGTGCCGTTGCCCTTTCTGACCAGGTAACCGCGGCTGTTGACGCGCTCACCGGGACCCAAGGGGCCCAGGTAGGGCGTGCTGCGCGGGATGGTGAGGATGAAGGTCTCGACCCGTGTGACCTGGCTCATGCGGACTGCCTCTTGCCCTGGCCTGGCACCGAATCCATCGGCACCAGGTCGGCGATGCGGCCGAGCAGGATATCGAGCTCGCGCTGGTCATCGGCGTCCATTGCAGGACCCGGTGCGCGCACGTGATCGCTGGCGATCAGTCCGCGGCGCTTGAGGACGGCCTTGGTCAGCCGCCAACGGAAAATGGCCTGCATGCTCAACAAGGGCAGGGTGCGCTCGAAGAGCACG
>JBIIHJ010000167.1:0-8207 GCA_044235875.1 Pseudoxanthomonas sp. | reverse complement strand
CCAGGCCGGCATGTGCGGGTTCGCCAGGCGGGGTGGTCACAGTAAAGCGCAGGTACGGCACCGAGCCCGGCAGGTTGCGCGTGCTGTAGACCTTGGCCCCGTCCTGGTCGCGTTCGTACAGCGTGCCGCTGAACACGCCCATGCGGCCCCACAGCGCCGGGGTCTGCGGCGCGTTGTCGTCCAGCTGCACCGCTTCGCATTTGGAGCCCGGCTCGGGTGCGGTCGCCAGACTCAGCGTGCCGGCGCGCACGCAGCGATACACAGTGCGGGCCTGCAGCGGCAAGGCGATCAACAGCAATGGCAGCAGCAGGAGGGCGCGCATGGCGCGCGGAGTATGGACAGGCCGCGTCAGCGCGGTGTGTTCGCGGTCACCCGCCAGATCGTGTTGCCCACGTCATCGGCAACCAGCAATCCGCCGCGCGCGTCGAAGGCCACCCCGACCGGGCGACCCTGCGCCTGTTCGTCCTTGTCCAGGAATCCCGTGAGCACATCCACCGGCTCACCCTGCGGCTTGCCGCTGCGGAATGGCACGAACACCACTTTGTAGCCGCTGTGCGGCTTGCGATTCCAGGAGCCGTGCTCCCCGACAAACGCCCCTTCGCTGAAAGGCGCCGGCCACGGTTTCTGGATCGGTGCGAAGGTCAGGCCGAGGGCCGCCACGTGGGCGCCAAGGGCGTAATCGGGGGCGATGGCCTTGGCCACCAGATCCGGACGCTGTGGCTCCGGGCGCGGATCCACGTGCTGGCCCCAGTAGCTGTACGGCCAGCCATAGAACGCGCCGCGTTTGACCGAGGTCAGGTAGTCCGGCACAAGGTCGTTGCCGATCTCGTCACGCTCGTTGGCCACCAGCCACAATGCCTTGGTGCGCGGTTCCCATGCCAGGCCGACCGGGTTGCGCAGGCCGTTGGCGAAGACGCGCTTGGCGCCCGTGGCGGTGTCGATCTCCAGCACCGCGGCGCGATCGACCTCTTCGGTCATGCCGTTCTCGCCGACGTTGCTGTTGGAGCCCACGCCGACATACAGATGCTTGCCGTCTGGGCTGGCCAGCAGGCTCTTGGTCCAGTGGTGGTTGCGCGGCCCACCCGGCAGCGCGGCCAGCTGCACCGGCTTGGCGTCGGTCGTTGTGTCGCCGGCCTTGAATGGCACCCACACCACCGCATCGGCGTTGGCGATGTACAGCCGCTCACCGACCAGGGCCATGCCGAAAGGCGAACGCAGCCCGTCGATCAGCACCGAACGCACGTCGGCATGGCCATCGCCATCGGTGTCGCGCAGCAGAGTGATGCGATTGGGGCTGTCCACGCCGGCGCCGGCATTGGCCATCACTTTGCCGGCGACCCAGGCCTTGAATCCGCGCTCGCCCGGCTTGGGCGGCGCGTTGGTTTCGGCCACAAGCACATCGCCGTTGGGCAGCACGTGCAGCCAGCGCGGATGGTTGAGGCCATCGGCGAACTCGCCCACGGCCAGGCCCTTGCCCGCCACCGGCTTGGCGCCGGTCTTCCAACCCACCGCCTTGGCCGTGTTGACCGTGGGGATCTTCTGCACCTCCGGTGCAGGCAATTGTGGATTGGGTCCGGTATGGACCTGCGCCATCCCGTTGCCGCCGCAGGCCACCAGCAACACGCTGCCAAGCGCGATCCAGGTCGAACGATGCATCTGTGTCTCTCCCGATGGCGCCGCGTGCGGCGCGGTGGTCATTCCTTGGTGATCTTGTGGCCGCCGAAGCCGTTGCGCATCGCCGCCAGCAGCTTGTCGGCGTAGGAATCTTTCTCGCGCGAGCGCAGACGTTCCAGCAGCGACAGGGTGATCACCGGCGCGGACACGTTGAGGTCGATCGATTCGGCCACCGTCCAGCGCCCCTCGCCCGAATCCTCCACGTACGGCGCGATGCCGGCCATGGTCGGGTTGTCCTTGAGCGCATCGGTGGTGATGTCCAGCAGCCACGAGCGCACCACGCTACCCGTCTGCCAGACCTGGGCGACCTGATGCAGGTCGAGCTTGAACTCGGCCTTGCGCTCCAGGATCGCAAAGCCCTCGGCGTAGGCCTGCATCATTCCGTACTCGATGCCGTTGTGGACCATCTTGGTGAAGTGGCCCGCACCGACCGGACCGACGTGGCCCCAGCCGGTGGTGGGAGACGGTGCCAGGGTTTCGAGGGCCGGCTTGAGGTGGGCCAGCGCGGCATCGCTGCCGCCGACCATCATGCTGTAGCCCTCGGTCAGGCCCCAGATGCCACCGCTGGTGCCGCAATCGACGAAGGCGATGCCACTGGCATCCAGGCGTGCCGCACGCGCCACGCTGTCCTTGTAATAGGAGTTGCCGCCATCGACGACGATGTCGCCGGCCGATAGCAGCGGCAACAGGGCGTCCAGGGTGTCGTCGACGATCTTGCCTGCGGGCACCATCAGCCAGACCACGCGCGGGGTGGGCAGCGCGGCGACCAGCGCCTGCAGCGACTCGGCCGGGGTGATGCCATGGGTGCCGGCGCGCTGGCGCGCCTCGGGCGAAGGATCGAATCCGCCCACCGTGTGCCCGCCCTGCGCGAGTCGTTGGGCCATGTTCGCGCCCATGCGCCCCAGCCCCACCATGCCCAGTTCCATGCTGCCTCCAAGCCAATGCCGCGTCATCGCGTGAGGCGGATCATCCGCGCCGGTGCGTGAGCCGGCGGTGTGCGTAGCGGCGGATGCGCGGGACGGATCGTGCCGTCAACGCGCTGGTCAGGGCAACGATCAATCGGCCACGCGCGTGACGTAGGCGCCGCTGCCAACGATCTGGAAGGTGTCGTTGTCCACACGTCGCACCGGACTGCCATCGTCCAGCACATAGCCGTCGCGGGGATGGCCGCTGGCGGCGCCATCATGGCCGGTGGTGACGATGCGCACGCGGCGGCGTTCGCCGGTGCTGTCCTGCGCGGTGAAGTAGCGGGTATCCATCGTGTTGTCCCTCCTCAAGGATGCGATGTCCGCGCAGCCTAGGCGCCTGGACATTAAGACCGCCTGCACGAGGACCGCCTGCCCGCCCGCCAGCGCGGTCGGGCACGGGCTGGCCACCGATCAAGGAAAACACAGCAGATCCTGCAAGGGTGATCGGACGGTAATGACGGTTTTTGGTGGGTACTTCCCGAATCAGGGGTTGGGTTGCCGGCACCCGCTCGGGCCGGCCGGTGGAGATAGGTATGCCCAACCATGGCGGCGCGGCGGTCACCGCCGATGGCCTGATCTTCATCGCCGCGGCCACCGACGGCCTGATCCAGGCGATCGACATCGATACCGGAAAGACCGTGTGGCAGGACAAGCTACCGGCTGGCGGTCAGGCCACGCCGATGGTGCACCAGACCGGTGGTTGCCGATATCTGGGGATCGTGGCGGCCGGCCACCCCTTCATGCAAACGCCCGCGTGCGACTACGTGATCGCCTACGCGCTGCCGCAGGTGGGCGGCAAGCGGTAAGCGGCGCGCGTCCCGGCCGCGGTCTGGACGCTTTGGCCCATGGCCTGGAAGCCGATCAACGAAAAGGCCGACCCTCGCAGGCCGGCCTTTTCCATGCGCCTTTGTTGAAAAGACGCGCGCGCCTTACGGCGTGTTGGCGCTGTCGGCGTCGCCCTTGGGCTTGGCGTCGACGGCTGGCGTCGAAGCCGGCACCACCGTCCCGGCGGCCGGAGTCTCGACCGGCATCGGGATGGTTTCGCCCACCGGCTGCGGCTGCAAGGGCTGCGGCGCGGGCGGCGGCGGGGCTTCCTCGGCCTGCTTGGGCGCCGGCGCGGGCTTCTTGACCTGTGCCGGCAGATAGCGGTCGACCAGCTTGAAGAACGATCGGTAGAAGTTGGGGTCCTGCACGGTCAGGCTGGCCACACGCACCAGCGAATCGTCGGTGCTGCCGAAAGGCAGCGACAGCGAGCCCAGTGCGGTGCCGACACTGGCCGAAGTGTTGGACTTGCGCAGGTTGTAGCGGTCCTGGGTGGCACTGGCGAACACCCAGGCCTCGCCCGAGGCCTGGCCGACGCAGGACACGCGGATGGCGACCTGCTCGTGCACTTCGGGCTCTGGCTGGAAATTCTTGTTGGCTTCCACCATCGAGGCATCCGAACGGCTGACCACATAGCCCTGGCTCAGCAGCGCCCGGCGCGAGGCCTCGCAGACCTGGTCCGGGCCGCGGTCGAAGGTGCGCGAATAGGTGCCATCGGAGTCGAACGTCTCTGCCGCCAGCATTTCACCCCGTTTTGAAAATGGCACGTGACCGCAGCCGGACAGAAGGACGATGGCGGCGGCCAGGGGAGCACAGCGCAACAGGGAAGTTCGCATGGGGGACGGCGGTACCGGAAACGGGAACCCCGGAAGCATAACCCCGCGCCACGAAATCGGTTTCATCGGCGTGCACAGTTCGCTCAGTTTTCGTTCGGCCTGAACCGACGAATGTATGTGAATGCAGCGCACGCTTCGGCCCACGGTGCCGTCACGGTGCGCCGCCTAGGCTGCGGACTCTTTAGCGGGTTGAGGTGTCCATGCAGGTTCTGATCACCGGCGGCAGCGGCTTCATCGGCCAGGCTCTGAGCCCGGCCCTGCTGGCCGAGGGCTGGCAGGTCACCGTGGTCTCGCGCGACACCCGGGCTGCCGCGCGCAAGTTACCGGCGGCGGTGCGGGTCCTGGCCGACATCGAGGGTGCCGGCGGTGCCGATGCGGTGATCAACCTGGCCGGTGCGCCGCTGGCCGGCCGTCGTTGGAACGACGACTACAAGCAGACCCTGCGCGAGTCGCGCCTGCGCACCACCGAGGAGCTGATGGCCTGGATGGAAAGCCTGACCGTGCGCCCGGCTGTGCTGGTCTCCGGCTCGGCCATCGGCTATTACGGCCCCAGCGACGACACGCCGTTGGCCGAAACCGCGCCGGCGGGGGGCGATTTCAGCGCGCAGCTGACCGTGGATTGGGAGGCGGCCGCCCTGCCCGCCCGCGAGCTGGGCGTGCGCACCGTGCTGCTGCGCACCGGGGTGGTACTGGGCCCCGGCGGCGGCGCGCTCCAGCAGCTGCTGACTCCCTACCGCATGGGGCTGGGTGGGCCGATCGGCGATGGCGAACAGTGGTTCAGCTGGATCCACCTGGACGACATCGTCCGCCTGATCATCTGGCTGCTGGGCGAAAGCACGGTGGACGGCCCGGTCAACGGCACCGCGCCCGAACCGCTGCGGCAGAAGGACTTCGCCACCGCGCTGGGCCGTGCCCTGCACCGCCCGGCGATCATCCCCACGCCGGGCTTTGCCCTGAAGGCCGCATTCGGCGAGATGGGCCAGATGCTGATCGACGGCCAGCGCGTGATCCCGGCGCGCGCACAGGGCCAGGGATTCCAGTTCCTGTACCCGGACATCGACAGCGCGCTGGTGCAGGTCCTCGAACACCACAGTTGAATCAGCCCGCGGCCTGGTCCGCCAGCCGGGCGCGGATCTGCCGGGCGCGCGTGGCGATCTGCGCCCGCGTCTGCGCATCCAGCCGCTCCAGGCTGCGCCACTGCGCACCGGCGCGCGGATGGTCAGCAAAGCGGCCCCTGTGGCGATCCAGAAAATCCCAGTAGAGCGTGGTGAACGGGCAGGCGCGGTCTCCCACTGCCAGCCCCGGGTCGTAGCGGCAGCCATCGCAATAGTTGGACATGCGCTGGATGTAGCGGCCCGAAGCCGCGTACGGCTTGGACACCATGCGTCCGCCATCGGCGTACTGGCTCATGCCCAGCACGTTGGGTAGCTCGACCCATTCCACGGCATCGACATACACGGCCAGATACCAGGCGTGGATCTGCGACGGCGCCACGCCGAGCAGCATCGCGAACAGACCGGTCACCATCAGTCGCTGGATGTGATGCGCGTAGCCCAGCTGCAGGGTCTGCTGCAGCGATTCCCGTAGGCACACCATGTGCGTGCGCGCGTCCCAGTAGAACGCCGGCAGCGGCTGCTGCGCGTCCAGCACGTTGTCCTGGACGAAGCCCGGCATGCGCAACCAGTACACGCCGCGCACGTATTCGCGCCAGCCGATGATCTGCCTCACGAAGCCTTCCACCGAAGCCAGCGGCGCATGTCCGTCGCGCCAGGCCTGGACCGCCGCGGCCACCACAGCGCGTGGCGACAGCAGCTTGAGGTTCATGGCCGCCGAGAGCTGGGAGTGGAACAGCCACGGCTGCCCGGCCCACATGGCATCCTGGTAACGGCCGAAGTTCGGCAGGCGCAGCGCGATGAAATCATCCAGCGCCAGCTGCGCCTGTTGCTGCGTCAGCGGCCAGTCGAAGCGCGACAGGTCGCCGGGACGGCCACCAAAGCGCGCACGCACCAGCGCGATCACCTCGGCCGTGCACGCATCGGGCGCAAATGCCGGCGGCAGCGGCAGGTCCTGCGGGCCGCCTCGGCCGAAGGCCTTGCGGTTGTCGGTGTCGAAGTTCCAGCGCGCGCCCGCCGGTTCGGCACCATCCATGAGCACGTCCTCGCGCCGCCGGATCCACCGATAGAAGTGCTCCATGCGCAGGTCATGCCGACCGCGTGCCCAGTCGGCGAAGTCGGCCGGGTCGCAGTGGAAATGCAGGTCCGGCCGCTCGGCCCAAGGCACCCCGGCCTCCGCCGCCACCTGTGGCAGCGACTGCGCCAGACGCCATTCGCCCGGCCTGACCGCGACCACCTTGGCCGGCTGCAACGTGGCCAGGTCGGCTGCGAGCGCAGCCTCCAGCGTGGCGTGGTCGTGGGTATCCAGCGCGCGGTAGTGCACCTGCCAACCGCGGGCGCGCAGGGCATCGCGGAAGTGGCGCATCGCCGCCAGGAACACCGCGATGCGCGGCTGCGTGCTCCAGACCTGGTTGGCCTCGTGGGCGACCTCGGCCATCCATACCGCATCGCGACGCGCGTCGAAACCCTCGAATGCCGCCGAATCAGGATCCAGCTGGTCGCCCAGCACCACCACCAGGTTGCGCACGCGCGGCGGGGACATGCGCGCGCGGCGGCTCAGTTGGCAGCGACGGTGGCGCTGTCCTGCTCGACCGCCATCAAGGCCAGCGAACGGCCGACCGCGGTCCACGCGGCCCCTGCCGGGACCGCACGCTCGGCGTGCCGTTCGGCGGTGTCGATCTGTACGCGCCAGTGCTCGCCTTCCACCACCGGCAGGTGGAACACCACCTCGTCGGCACTGGCATTGAGCAGCATCAGCAAGGTGACGTTGGCGCCGACCTGGCGCAGGCCGCTGGCCGGCGCGCGGCCGTCCAGACGCATCATCAGCGCGCGCGCCTGCGGGTTGTGCCAGTCCTCTTCGGTCATTTCCTCGCCGGTGGGCGAGAGCCAGGTGACGTCCTTGAAGCCCAGTTCCTCATCGAACCTGCCGTCGAAGAAGCGCGACCGATGCAACAGCGGATAGCGGGCACGCACCGCCGCCAGGCGCTGCACGAACCGGGTCAACGCGCTGCCCTCCTGCTGCGCGGCGGCCTCCCAATCCAGCCAGCTCAGTTCGTTGTCCTGGCAGTAGGCGTTGTTGTTGCCCTGCTGGGTACGGCCGAACTCGTCACCGGCCTGCAGCATCGGCGTGCCCTGGGAGAGCAGCAGCGTGGCCAGCAGGTTGCGCTGCTGGCGCGCGCGCAGCGCATTGATGCCGACGTCGTCGGTCGGCCCTTCCGCGCCGTGGTTGTAGGAAATGTTGTTGTCGGTGCCGTCGCGGTTGTCTTCGCCATTGGCATCGTTGTGCTTGTGGTCGTAGCTGACCAGGTCACGCAGGGTGAAGCCGTCGTGGGCGGTGATGAAGTTGACCGAAGCGCTGGGCCTGCGCCCGCGACGGTTGAAGACATCCGCGCTGCCGGTCAGGCGCGTGGCCAGTTCGGAGAGCTTGCCTTCGTCGCCGCGCCAGTAGGCGCGCACGTTGTCGCGGAACTTGTCGTTCCACTCCACCCAGCCCGGCGGGAAGCCGCCCACCTGGTACCCGCCCGGGCCGACATCCCACGGCTCGGCGATCAGCTTGACCTGGCTCAACAGCGGATCCTGGCGGCAGGCATCCAGGAAACCGCCGGACGGATCGAAACCGTGCCGCTCGCGGCCCAGGATCGTGGCCAGGTCGAAGCGAAAGCCATCGACGTGCATCTCGGCTACCCAGTAGCGCAGCGAGTCCATCACCATGCGCAGCGCACCGGCGTTGGTGAGATCAAAGGTATTCCCGGTGCCGGTATCGTTGATGTAGAAGCGGCGGTCGTCGGCCAGCC
>JBIIHJ010000166.1:0-8220 GCA_044235875.1 Pseudoxanthomonas sp. | reverse complement strand
CGGCGCCGCCCTCGCGCCAGGCGCGCTCGGACATCATGACCTGGTCATCGCGCTTGATCTTGCCGTTCTTCAGCTCGGCCGCCAGCACGTAGGAGGTCATCACCTTGGTCATGCTGGCCGGAGCCAGATGCTCGTTGATGTTCTGGCCGGCCAGCACCTGGCCGCTGGCCGCGTCCAGGACGATCCAGGCCTTGGAAACCGCCGGCGCCGGCGCGTCGGGGATCTGCACTTCCGGCGGCGGCGCGGTGGTGGCATCCGGCGACGGCGTCTGGGCAATGGCCGCGCCGAAGGCAACGGTCGCCAGGGCGGCGAAGGCGAAACGGAACTTCATCGAGAAAAACCCCTAGGAATCTTGGTTGGATTGAAAAAGCGCGGTGACCGGCCACGGACCGTGGCCGGGCGTTGGATCACTCGCGTACGACCTGCGGGCGTGAAAACCCGAGGCCTGCGATCCGAGAGGCCAACGCATCAGCGCCGGCATTGTCCGCTGCACCGACCCGTACGCGCCACAGGGTGCGGCCACCGGCGATCACATCGCTGAGCGAAGCGGTCGGAATCCCGGCCGCGACCAGCCTGGCCACGGCCTTCTCCGCGTTGTCGCGGCTGGCGAAACTGGCGACCTGCAGCAGCACGGCCATCGCCGCTGCGCCGTAGCCACCGCTGGTGACCTCGGGTGCGCGCGCCGGCGGCGGCCCGGAGGGCCTGGTGACGGCGACCGGCGCGACGGCAACCCCGGCCGGACGCGCAACCGCGGCTGCGACCGGCCTGGCATCGGCGCTTGCCTGGGAGGTGCTGGCCACCGGCGTGCCCGGCTTGCCGGTGGCCACGTGCACGCCCTGGGTCTGCATCCAGGCTTCGAAGCGGTCGGCGCTGGCCGGTTCCCGGGTGTTGGGGATGACGTGATAGCGCAGCGACGGGTCGCTGGGCGCGGCCTTGCCGGACGTCGGCACGGCCTTGGCGATCGACGTCGGCGCGGCGCCGGCCATGCCGGTGGCGGCCGGCGTGGCGGCCGGCCTGGCAGGCAGGCCGCCGACCAGTTGGTCCATGCCCGAGGGCTTCACTGCCGCCGGCTTGCCGGTGGCGATGGTGGTCGGCACGCCGGTGGCAACCGTGGTCGCAACGCGGCTGGCGCCCTGGCCACGGCTGGCCAGCAAGGCCGGCAGTCGTGGATCGTCCGGGTGCAGCGCCTTGACCGCGACCCGGCCGGTGCCGCGCCCGGTGATGCCCAGCTTGACCGCCGCGGCGTAGCTGAGGTCGATGACGCGGCCGTCGTGGAACGGCCCGCGGTCATTGACCCGCACGATCACGTCCTTGCCGGTGTCCAGGTTGGTCACCAGGGCGAAACTCGGCAGCGGCAGCGTCTTGTGCGCGGCGGTGAACTGGTACATGTCGTAGACCTCATGGTTGGAGGTCTTGCGGCCATGGAACTTCTGTCCGTAATACGAAGCCAGGCCGGTCTCGTCGTAATCGGCGGACGTATCCAGGACTTTGTAGTCCTTGCCCAGCACCGTGTACGGCGACTTGTTGCCGTAGCTGGACAGCGGCTCGGCGGCGATCCTCGGCTCGGCGATGCAGTCCACGTCGGGCACCTCGGTCGGCGTGCTGTCGGACACGCCCGGCTTGTACAGGCCGCCGGCGGTGTAGTTGCCGCGCGTGGACAGGTCCTCCTGCGCCGGTGCGTAACGCCCGTGGCAGCCAGCCGAAACCGCGGCCGGGGCCGCGCTGCCCTTGGGGACGGAAATGATCGCATCACCGGGCTTGGCGGCCTTGCGCGGCGCGCTGCTGCACGCGGCCAGCGTCGCCACCACCAGCAGGAGCAGCCAGGTCCTCATGCCGGCGGCAACGGACGGCCGGCGATGGCTTCGGACAGCTGCCACACGGCCATCGCGTACATCTTGGAGTTGTTGTAGCGGGTGATGGCGTAGTAGTTGCGGAAGCCCAGCCAGTACTGCGGGCCGTTGGCCGCCGCCAGGGTCACCGGCGTGGCGGTCTGCCCGGCGGGCACAGGGCCCAGCGGCGTGTAGCCGCGCGCGGCCAGATCCTCCTGGGTCCAGGTCGGCGTCCAGTCCAGCGGATCGAATGCGTCCCTGCCTGGCGCCAGCGTGGCCTGTACCGCGACCGGACCGCCGCGCTCCCACCCGTAGGCGCCGCCCTTCTTGACGAAGTAGTTGGCCACCGAGGAGAAGATGTCGTCGAAATCGGTCAACAGGTTGATGCGACCATCGCCGTCGCCGTCCACGCCGAACGCGCGATAGCTCGACGGCATGAACTGCCCCAGCCCCATCGCCCCGGCGTAGCTGCCGGTGAGCGTGGTCAGGTCCAGGTTCTGTTCCTTGGACAGGGCGAACAGCTGCGCCAGCTCGTCGCGGAAGAACAGCTCGCGCCGCGCCTCGTACTGCGCGCGCGCCGGATCGCCGGTGCGCGGATAACGGAACGCCAGCGTGTACAAGGCATCGATGATCGGGGTCTTGCCGGTGTAGCCGCCGTAGCTGGTCTCCACGCCCAGGATCGAGACGATGATCTCGGCCGGCACGCCGGTGCGGTCCTGCACGCGGGTGAGCTCGGCACGATGGGTGGCGAGGAACTTCTGGCCCGCGGCGATGCGCGACTCGGTGATGAAACGCGGACGGTATTCGCTCCAGCCGATGGTGCGCTCGGCGGGCTTGGACATCAGCTTGATGGTGTCTTCGCGCCAGTTGGCGCGGGCCAGCGTGGCTTCGATCCAGGCCGGGTCCAGTGCGAAGCGCGCGGCAGTGTCGCGGATGAAATTGGCGCGCGACACCTCGAACGGCACCGGCGTCAGGTCCAGCAGCGCCGTGTCGGCGCGTTGCTCCACCGCGGTTTCAACCGGTTTCGAACCAGGCACCGGCACCGGCTGCCGCACGGGGGCGGGCTGCTGGGCAGTCTGTTTCGGTGGGGTCGAGGGCTTGGGCTGGGTCGCACAGGCGACCAGGCCAAGCGTGAACAGGCAGGCAAGTGCACGTCGGATCATCGGGCGCGAGGTTAGCACGCACCACCGGGAAATGAACCCTGACTTGTCAGTCACTTGCCCGCGTTTGTTCATGTGTCACCACGCTCACCGTTGAGGCACGCGCCCCTTGTCTCAGCGGTTCACTGGCCGGTGCGAGCGCACCGCCATCACCAGGCCCAGCCCGGCCAGCAGCGACACGGCCGAGGTCCCTCCGTAGCTCATCAGCGGCATCGGCACGCCTACCACCGGCAGCAGGCCGGAGATCATCCCGCCGTTGACCAGCACGTAGACGAAGAACGCCAGGCCCAGCGAGCCAGCCAGCACGCGCGAGTAGGTATCGCGCGCGTCCATGGCGATCCACAGGCAGCGCCCGACGATCACCAGATACAGCGTCAGCACCGTGGCCACGCCGATCCAGCCGAATTCCTCGCTCAACACCGAGAAGGCGAAGTCGGTGGTCTGCTCGGGGATGAAGTTCAGGTGCGACTGGCTGCCCAGGCCCCAGCCCTTGCCGGTCAGCCCACCCGAGCCGATCGCGATCTTGGACTGGATGATGTTCCAGCCCGCGCCCAGGGCATCGTTCTCCGGGTTGAGGAACATCATGATGCGGTCCTTCTGGTAGGGCCGCAGCAGGAAGAACCACGCCACCGGCGCGGCGCTGGCCACGCCGGCCACGCCCACGCCGACCCACCACCAGGGCAGCCCGGCCAGCAACAGCGCGAACGCACCGGAGGCGGCGATCAGCACACCGGTGCCGAAGTCCGGCTGCAGCATGATCAGCCCGGTGGGAATGCCGATGATCACGCCGGCCACCAGCACCGAGCTGAAGCGCGGCGGCAGCGCAATCCGGTGCAGGTACCAGGCCACCATCATCGGCATGCTGATCTTCAGCAGTTCGGCCGGCTGCAGGTAGAACACCTTTAGGTCCAGCCACTGGCGCCCGTACTTGCCGGTGCCCAGCACGAACACCGCCAGCAGCGGCAGCATCGACAGCGCATAGGTCAACGGCGTCCAGGCGCGCAGGCGCGGCATCTGCACCCGCGACAGCGCCCACATCGCGCCGGCCCCGATGGCGAAGCGGATGCCCTGGGCGATCACCAGATGGGTGCCGCCGGTGGCGCCGCCGGCGCTTTTCAACACCGCCAGGCCGAAGCACATCACCCCCAGCAGGGCCAGGCACAGGATCCAGTCCAGGCTGCGCAGGAAGCGCCAGGCCAGATCGCCCAGGTAGCGGATCAGCTCGGTCATCGCGGGGCTTGCCCCGATTTGGGCGACGGCGGCGCGGAGGTTTCGGCGCGCGGGGCCTGTGCGGGCGCAGGCGCCGACGGCGGGGGCGTGCCCGGCGCGGGCACCGGCGTGGCGGCCTCCACTGCTTCGGGCGTCTGCGCCTGGGCCGGATCGATGTCGTCCACGCCCAGCGGCGCGTCGGCATCGGTCTGCTCGCCCTGCAGCTGGGTCGCGACCATCTCGTCGAAACCGCCTTCCGGCGTGGGCGCCTTGCCCAGCAGCCAGGCATCGAAGATCTTGCGCGCGATCGGCGCGGCCGAGCTGGTGCCGAAGCCGCCGGCTTCCACCGCCACGGCCACGGCGATGGTCGGCGCCTCGGCCGGCGCATAGCCCTCGAACAGACCGCGATGGCGCAGGTGCATCGGCAGGCTGCGCGGATCGACCGCGGCGGTGCCCTTGCGGCTGGCGACCTGCGCGGTGCCGGTCTTGCCGGCCATCTGATAGGGCGCCCCGCCGGTGATGGCGTAGCCGGTGCCGCCCGGACGCATGGTGTCCTTCATGCCTTCGCGCACCCACTGCACGTTGGCCGGGTTGTCGCTGATGGGCTTGGTCGGTCCACGCGTGGTCGGTTGCCAGGGCTGGTCGAAACCGTGGCGCTGGTCGATCACCAGGTGCGGGGTGCGCAACTGGCCGTCGGCGATGCCCGACACCGCGCGTACCAGCTGCAACGGGGTGACCTTCCAATCGCCCTGGCCGATGGCGATGTTGACCGTGTCGCCGGGATACCAGGCTTCCTTGCGGCTCTTCATCTTGTAGGCCGGCGACGGCACGATGCCGCCGATCTCGCCGGTCAGGTCGATGCCGGTGGGCGCACCGAAGCCGTACCGGGTCATGTAGTCATCGACCTTGCCGATGCCCATGTCGATGGCCAGCTTGTAGTAGTAGGTGTTGACCGACTGGGCGATGGACTTGCGCAGGTCGGTCCAGCCGTGGCCGCCGCGATGCGAGTCGCCCCAGCCGCGGCTCACGCCAGGCAGGTAGAACATGCCGGTCGACAGGATCCTGTCCTCGGGCCGGCGGGTGCCGCTGTCCAGGCCGGCCAGGCCCATCAACGGCTTGATCGTCGAGCCCGGGGCCACGCCACCCAGCACCAGTCGGTTGAACTGCGGGCGCGAGGGGTTGTCGTTGAGCGCCTTGAAGTCCTTGGACGAGATGCCGTTGACGAACAAGTTGGTGTCGAAGCTCGGCAGGCTGACCATGGCCAGGACCTCGCCGGTCCGCGGGTCCATCGCCACCGCCGCGCCTTCGTACTGGCCGAAGGCCTCGGTCATGGCCTGCTGCAGCTTGATGTCGATGGACAACTTGAGGTCGGTGCCGGCCTGGGCGGGCACGCGCCCGACCACGCCCAGCGCGCGGCCTTCGACGTTGGTCTCGACCTTTTCATAGCCGACCCTGCCGCGCAGCTGTTGCTCGTAATAGCGCTCCAGGCCGCTCTTGCCCATGTGGGTCAGGGCCGAATTGACCTCGCCCAACTGCGCCAGGTCGGCCTCGTCCACGCGCCCGACGTAGCCGATGATGTGCGCCATCAGCGGCCCGTACGGGTAATGGCGGGTCAGGTATGGCACCACTTCCACGCCGGGGAAGCGCCAGCGGTTGACCGCCAGCGCGGCGATCTCCTCTTCGCCCAGCTTGGGCTTGATCGTGATCCCGCGGAAGCCGCGGCTGACCTTGCGCGTGGCCAGGAAGTGCTGCACTTCCTCCGGATCCAGCGCGATGATCTTGCCGAGCTCATCCAGCCAGGTCGCCGGATCGCCGGCCTGGTCGGGCACCACGTCCAGGCGGTAGGCCGGAATGTTTTCGGCCAGCAGCACGCCGTTGCGGTCGTAGATGCTGCCGCGCGCCGGCACCACCGGACGCAGCTTGATGCGGTTGGCGTCCGAGCGGGTGGCGTACTCGGCGTGGTCCAGCACCTGCAGCTTGAAGTACCAGCCGCCCAGCCCGGCCAGGCACAGGAACACGCCGATGAAGCCCAGCACCGCGCGGCGGCGGAACTGATCGGCTTCGGCGTGGGCGTTCTTGAGCGGGCGGCGGCGCGAGATCATGGCGGTCCGCTCAGGCGCGGCGTCCCAGGCGCAGGGCGTCCAGCAGCACGAACAGCGGCGCCCAGAGCAGCATGCCCAGCAGCGGCGCCCACCAGTAGGCCCACGGCAGGATCGGCTCGCCGATGGCGAAATGGATGGCGCTGGCCACGATGCGGTCGTTCAGCAGCAGCCCGCCCATCGCCAGCGCCTGCTGCGAGAGCGGGAAGAACCGCAGCCGCGCGCGGAAGCGTTGCAGGATGAAGGCCATGATCACCAGCCGCAGGGCCTGTTCGCCCAGCAATCCACCAAAGCTGATGTCGGCCACCAGCCCGATGATGAAGACAAAGCCCAGGCCGACCCGCTCCGGTTCCTCGATCACCCAATACGCCAGCACCAGCGCCAGCCAATACGGACGCAGCGGCTGCAGCAACGGCGGCAACGGCAGCAGTGCCAGCAGCAGCGCCAGCAGCACGCTGGCCGGCAGCACCCAGCCGCGGCGGGTGCGGCTCATCGGCGCGACTCCGGTTGGGTAGGCGCGGCCGATGCAGGCGCGGCCGGCTGGGTGCGCGATGGCGGCGGCGGCGAGGCGAGCGGCGCTGCGGAATCCCGGCGCGGCGGCGCAGGCCGGGTGGCCGCGGCCGATGGCGGTGCCGCGGCTGCGTGCGCGGCACTGCTGGCCGGCACCGCGGTGGTCGGACCGGCCCTCGTTGGTGTCGACTTGCCGGCGCCGGCGTCAGTGCCGGTCGGCGCGGGCGGCGCACCCGGGGTCACGCCGGCCGGGCCGCCCGCACCCGGCATCGCCGTCAGCGGCGGCGCGATGGCCGCGGCCTTGAGCAGCAGCACGTTGCGGCCACGGTCCAGGTGCGCGGCAGGGGTGAGTTCGCCGACCAGGAAAGTACGGCTGTCATCGGCATGCAGGTCGGCCACCTTGCCCACCGGGAAGCCGGCGGGAAAGCGCCCGCCCAAGCCCGAGGTGACCACCACGTCGCCGTCCTTGATGTCCGCGTTCAGCGGCACGTTGACCAGCTGCAGCTGGTCGCTGCGGCCGTTGCCGTAGGCCAGCAGGCGCACGCCGTTGCGCTGGACCATCACCGGCACCGCATGGTCCGGGTCGGTCAGCAGCAGCACGGTGGAATAGGTCGGCATCACCTGCACGATCTGGCCGAGCAGGCCGCCTGCATCGATCACCGGCTGGCCGACATAGACCCCGTCACGCGCGCCGGCATCCAGGACCAGGCGCTGGCGGGTGGGATCCAGGTCGATGTTCAGGACCGCGGCCAGCTGCACGTCCAGGCCGCGATTGCCGGCCGCACCCAGCAGCGCCCGCAGCTGGGCGTTGTCGGCCACCGCCGCGCTCAGGCGGGTCAGGCGGGCGTTGGACAACAGCAGTTCGTCGCGCAGGCGGCGGTTTTCGGCCGTGAGCTGGGTCAGCGTGGCGGCATCGTCCTTGACCCGCGTGCCCAGGCGTCCGGGAATGCCGGCGGCCCACCACAGTGGCTGGCTGGCCAGCCCCAGCTGCTGCTTGGCCTGGGCCAGCCAGCCGCCGCGATGGTCCAGGATCACCAGGGCCACGCCCAACGCCAGGTAGGCCAGCAGCCGCAGCGAGCTGGCGATCTCGCCGGGACGGGGGGCTACGGGAGGACCAGCGTAGGAAGGCACGGGAAGAGACGAGACGTGAGTGGAGAGGAGTCAGGAGTGGGTTGAAAGCGTGACAAGCGCATCGCGGAGCGAGGCTCCGCTCACTCCTCACTCCTCCATGCTCACTTCTGCCTTCATTCGGCGGCGAAGAACTCGTTGCCGTGCATGTCCACCAGCTCCAGCGCACGGCCGCCACCGCGGGCCACGCAGGTCAGCGGGTCGTCGGCGACCTGTACGTGCAGCCCGGTCTCCTCGGAGATCAGGCGATCCAGGTCGCGCAGCAGCGCGCCGCCGCCGGTGAGC
>JBIIHJ010000458.1:0-2501 GCA_044235875.1 Pseudoxanthomonas sp. | reverse complement strand
CCGCTTCGGTGACGGTCTCGCCCAGGTAGGCTTCGGCCGTCTTCTTCATCTTCTCCAGCACGCGCGCGGAGATTTCCTGCGGCGCCATCTTCTTGCCGTCGCTGCTGGCCACCCAGGCATCGCCGTTGTCGTGGGCCAGGATGCCGTATGGCACCAGGTCCAGGTCCTTCTTCACTTCGGCATCGGTGAACTTGCGGCCGATCAGGCGCTTGACCGCATAGAAGGTGTTCTTGGGATTGGTGACGGCCTGGCGCTTGGCCGAGGCGCCCACCAGTACTTCGCCGTCCTTGGTGTAGGCGACGATGGAGGGCGTGGTGCGGTCGCCTTCCGAGTTCTCGATGACGCGGGCCTTGCCGCCGTCCATGATGGCAACGCACGAGTTGGTCGTGCCGAGGTCGATGCCGATGATCTTGCCCATGATGCTTAACTCCGTGAAAAAGCGAAGGTTTATTGGGTGGGGACCCGGCACGCGCCGGATCGATGAACCCGATATGAGGACGTGCCGACGGGCTTCAAGCGCCCGTGGAACACAAAATTCCGATCGGTCAGCGACCGATCAGCCGCGCAGGACCGGTCAGTCGTGCGCCGCGACCACCACCAGCGCCGGCCGCAGCAGGCGCTCGTTGAGCAGATAGCCCTTCTGGAACACCTGCAGCACGCTGCCTGGCACGGCGCCTTGGGCCGGCGCCTGACTGATGGCCTGGTGGTGATCCGGGTTGAACACTTGGCCGGTCGGGTCCAGCACGGTCAGGCCGTTGTCGTCGGCGACCTTGAGCAGCTGCTTCTGGGTCAGCTCCAGCCCTTCGCGCAGCGGGCTGGGCTCGGTACCGGCGGCGGTCAGGCCCGCATCGAGGCTGTCGAAGACCGGCATCAGCTGCCCCAGCAGCTTTTCGTTGGCGAACTTGCGGGCGTTGTCCACGTCACGGGCCACGCGCTTGCGCTGGTTGTCCAGGTCGGCGCGTTCCAGCAGGACAGAAGCGCGCAGCTGGTCCAACTCGTTGCGAAGGGTTTCGATCTGCGCCAGCAGGGCGGTCTCGGTGTCCTGCGGGGCGTCTGCCGCCGGATCGTGGGCGGCCGGGTGTTCGTTTGAAGTCATTGAAAAGTTCCGTCCTGGCGGGTCGGTTTCCGCCGCAAGCCCCACCTATGGGGCCGGCGCGCCGCGATTCAAGTCATCGCCGGGACGCAGCATTGCCGCGCCGAGTGCGTCGGCGGCGGCCTGGACCAACGGAATCACCTGCTGGTAGGCCATCCGGGTCGGCCCAATCACGCCCAGCACGCCCAGCACCTGGCCGCTGGCCCGGTAGGGCGCGGCGACCAGCGAGACCCCATCCATCGGCGCCAGGCCGGTCTCCTCGCCAATGAAGATGCGCACGCCCGGCGCGCTGATCGTGCGCTCAAGCAGCTGCAGGATCTCGCGCTTGCGGGCGAAGGTCTCGAACAGGTCGCGCAGCCGATCCAGGTCGGACAGATCCTGTACACCCATCAGGCGGGTCTGCCCAGTCAGCACCATGTCATCGTCCGACGGGGTCAGCGCATGCTCGGCCAGTTCGACCGTGTGGGCCAGCAGGCCTTCCATCTCCGAACGGGCCGCGCGCAGCTCGCGCAGGAGCGTGGAGCGGATCTCGGCGATCGGCCGGCCTGCGAAATGCGCATTCAGATAATTGGCGACCCGCTCCAGCTCGGACGGGTCGTAGAATCGCCGCGGCTCGATCACCCGGTTCTGCACGTCGTTGTCGGCAAACACCAGGATCGCCAGCACCCGGCGCCCGTCCAGCGGCACGAAGTCGATATGGCGGAACGCGAACTGCTCACGCTTGGGCGCGCCGACCACGCCCACAAAATGGGTCATCGCCGACAGCAGTTCGGAGGCATTGCCCAGTAGCGCCTGGGTCCCGGTGCCGGCCGGCAGCTCGGCGCGCAGGCGGGCGACTTCGCGCTCGGCCAGCGGCTGCATCTGGACCAGGCTGTCGACGAACACCCGGTAGCCCTGTGCGGTCGGGATGCGCCCGGCCGAGGTGTGCGGCGAGGTCAGCAGGCCGGCCTCTTCCAGGTCGGCCAGGATGTTGCGGATGGTCGCCGCGCTCACATCCAGGCCCGCGTGCTGGGCCAGGGTGCGCGAACCCACCGGCTCCCCGTCATGGATGTAGCGGCCAATCAGCGTCCGCAGCAGCTGCCGCGAGCGCGCATCCAGGTCGGGACTTCGGGAATTCATGGTCGATAGATAGCGACAGGCGGCGTGCTTTGCAACCTGACGTCCTCAGTCTCAGCCTGTGCGCCGACTGGCCCTACAATGCCGCCGACTATGCTCCGACACCTGACCATCAAAGACTTCGCCGTGGTGCGCGCCACGGACATGGAATTCGGCCCCGGCATGACCGTGATCTCCGGCGAGACCGGCGCGGGCAAATCGCTGCTGGTCGATGCGCTGGGCTTTCTGTCCGGGATCCGCGCCGACGCCGGCATGGTCCGCCACGGCGCCCAGCGCGCCGAACTTTCGGCCG
>JBIIHJ010000457.1:0-2502 GCA_044235875.1 Pseudoxanthomonas sp. | reverse complement strand
CTTCCAGCGTGGTCAGGACCTGCAGACCCCGTGCGTGCAGATGGGTGGACAAAGCGGCACCCATCGCGCCCGGCGCGACGATGGCAAGGGACTGGGACATCGGCATGCGTTCCATCGAAAGAAAACCGATGGGCACTGTGCGCCGTCAGGTGCCGGTTGTAAGCCCGACCGGCGGCCGGCCTTCCGGGAAATGTTCCATCAGCAGGGACACGAACGCCGCAACCTTGCGACTGACATGCCGGCGCGAGGGATACAGCGCCCAGACTTCGATCGTCCGCCCCGGCATGCTGCCCCACAGCAGCAGCCGGCCGTCATCCAGCGCGCCCTGCACCAGGCTGCGTGGCATCGCCGCCACGCCGGCGCCGGCCAGCACCGCATCGAACACCAGGTTCATTGACGAAAGCCGCAGCGGCGACTGCAGGTGCACGGATCGACGCTGGCCGCGCGTGTTGAGATAGGGCAACTCGGACACGCCGGCCGCAGCGCTCAGCACCACGGCCGGTACCGGCGCTTCGGCGCGCCGCGGCCGCGCGATCAAAGGCGCCGCGACCAGCACGGTGGTATCGCGCAGGAAGCAGCGTCCGGACAACTCCGTATCGGGTTTGGGATTTGCGCGGATCACCAGGTCGTAGCCATCGACGACCGGGTCGATGAAGCGGTCGTCGGCGTTGACTTCCAGCTGCACGCGCGGATAGCGCGCCACGTAGGCCGCCGCGATCCGCCCCAGCCCGCGCTGGGCCAGCAACCCCGGCACGCTGACCCGCAGACGCCCGCTGGGATGGCCGGCATCGGCCCGGGTGGCGTCGGTGGCGTCGTCCAGCTGTTCCAGCAGCGCGTGGATGCGTGCATGCAGCGCCAGGCCTTCATCGGTCATGCGCAGGGCATGGGCGCCGCGTTCGAACAGACGCACGCCCAGTGCGTCTTCCAGCTGGCGCACGCGGCGTGACAACGAGGCCTTGGGGCGGCCGGTCAGGCGCGCGGCTGCGGCAAAACCCCCGTGGCTGGCGACCACATCGAAATCCTGTAACGCGTCCAGATCCATGCGTCTCAATTCCGGGACGGGAGAGCTCATTTTGCCATCTATCGTCCCGCATTGGAGACGCCCATCCTGGCTGCACTCCCCAAGCACAGGTGTCATCCCATGACCATTCTCGTCTCCGGCAGTACCGGCAATATCGGTCGTCAGGTCCTGCAGCAACTCGAAGGCAGCGGCGCCCAGGTCCGCGCGTTGATGCGCGATCCGTCCAAGGTCCAACTGCCCGCCGGCATGCAGGCGGTCGCCGGCGACTTCAGCGACCCGGCCTCGATCCGCGCCGCCTTCCACGGCGTGGACACGCTGTTCCTGCTCAACGCGGTCGTGGCCGACGAAGTCACCCAGGGCCTGACCGCCCTCAACCTGGCGCGCGAGGCCGGGATCGAACGCATCGTGTATTTCTCCGTGCTCAACGCCGACCGCTTCAGCTCGGTGCCGCACTTCACCGGCAAGTACACGGTCGAACGGATGATCGAGCAGTTCGACCTGCCGGCCACCGTGCTGCGTCCGTCCTACTTCATGCAGAACGATCTGGGCCTCAAGCAAGCGCTGCAGCAGGGCGTATATCCCTCGCCGGTGGGCGGCGTGGGCGTGGCGATGGTCGATACCGGCGACATCGCCCAGATCGCCGCGCAGGCACTGCTGCGTCGTGAGCAAGCGGCCTCCCCTTTGCCGCGCGAAGTGATCGAACTCACCGGCCCGCAGGCGCTGACCGGCGATGCGCTGGCCGCGATCTGGTCCCAGGCGCTGGGAAAGCCGATTGCCTACGGCGGTGACGACTCGGCGGCGTTTGAAGCCAACGCGGTCCAGTACATGCCGCACTGGGCGGCGTACGACCTGCGCCTGATGGTCGAGGCGTTCCAGCGCGACGGCATGTTGGCCAAGTCCACCGGGCTGGACGTGATGACCGGCCTGCTCGGCCGCGCGCCGCGCAGCTACCAGGACTTCGCCCAGTCCGCCGTTGCGGCCTGGCAGGCTGAAGGCTGAGCACGATCGGGCACTTGCCATCGGGCACTGCGCGATGGCCAGGCCCATTCTTGGCCCCCGGAAGATTGAGTCGATGATACGAAACGTATACGATTCGTATATCACTCACGTCGGACGCTTCCATGGGCATTGTCAATATCGATGACGAACTGCACGACCAGCTGCGTCGCGCCTGCACTGTCTCCCATCGCTCGATCAACGCGCAGGCCAACTTCTGGATCAAGGTCGGCATGTTGTGCGAGATGAATCCCGATCTGAGCTTCCAGGAGATCGTCGCCAACGAGCTGCGCGCCGCCGGCGTGCAGTCACAACCGCTGCGTGCGGGCCGGGCGTGATCAAAAGTCGTGCCGAACTGATGCTGATGGCCGAAGCCGGGGCGTTGCTGGCCAAGGTGTTCGACGCGCTCGACCAGCGCGTCGTGGCAGGCACCAGCACGATGGCGCTCAACGATTTCGTCGAGCGCATGATCGTCGATGAGCTGC
>JBIIHJ010000165.1:0-8233 GCA_044235875.1 Pseudoxanthomonas sp. | reverse complement strand
GTCGATGATGGCCTGGGGCGTGGAGCCGCGCGTGCCGTTCCTGGACCGCGAGTTCATGGACGTGGCCATGCGCATGGATGCCTCGCACAAGATGATCACCGTCGGTGCCGACGGCAAAAAGCGCATCGAGAAAGCCGTGCTCCGTGAAGCGTTCGAAGGCTATCTGCCCGATTCCATCCTGTGGCGTCAGAAGGAGCAGTTCAGCGATGGCGTGGGCTATGGCTGGATCGATGGACTCAAGGCACATGCCGAGGCGCAGGTGACCGATCGCGAGCTGGCCGCGGCCGACAAGCGTTTCCCGGTCAACCCGCCGTTGACCAAGGAGGCCTACTTCTATCGCACGCTGTTCGAGCAAGCGTTCCCGACCCCCGCCGCGGCCGAGACCGTGCCGGGTGGCAAGTCGATCGCCTGTTCCTCGCCGGCGGCGATCGCCTGGGATGCCAGCTTCGCCAATGCGGCCGATCCCTCAGGCCGGGCGATTGCCGGCGTGCACGCGCAGGCGCTGTAACGCGGCGAAGGTCGAAACGGGCCGTTGAAAACGACAAGGCCCGCCGGCGCGATCCGGCGGGCCTTGTCATGTGGCGCGTCCGGGACGGCTTACGGCTCGTGCCGCACGCAGTAGCCGTAGCGCTGCGGATCCAGGTCGACGCCCGAGGCACTGGCCTGGTTGCTGGCCTTCCACACGTTGGGCTTGAAGCTGGCGCTGGTGCAGTTGGCCGCCTTGTCCACGCCGATGGTGTAGGTGAACGGGTCCTTGTCGAAATGGTTGGCTTCGAAGGTGTTGTTCTGGCTGACGCTGTTGTCCCAGCACAGGGTGCTGCCATCGGCATTGCGGAACCGGATCGCGCAGGTCAGGAACACACCGGCGCCGCGGTTGCCGCTGAAGGTGTTGCCGACGAACAGGTTGTTGCGCGAATTGGACAGGTAAGCGCCCTGGCTGCCGTTGTTGGCCAAAACATTGTTGCGGATCTGGCTGTCGTTGATCTCTTCGGCGGTGATGCCGGCAGCGACGTTGTCGTGCACGTGGTTGTCGTGCATCTTCACCCGGGAGGTGCTGTTGAACGACACCCCATCCCAGATTGCGCCGAAGACCTCGTTGTGGTCGATGGTGATGTCGGTGCTGTGCTGCTCGGTCAACAGGCAGGCGCTGCGGCAGTTGCTGGCCTTCAGGCGCGTCAGACGCACATTGACGCCCTTGCGCACCACCACCGCGCTGTTGCTCAGGTAGGGACGCTCGGGCATGAATTCCTGCTCGGCCTTGCCGCCGATGAAGGCCATGTCGGCAATGGTGACGTTGCGGATTGCCTTGACCGGGACCTGGTCGAGCGAGTCGCCGACTACCAGCAGCGGCTGCTGCACGCCATCGCGCATGTGCAGCACCGTCTTGGGGCCAGCGCCACGCAGGGTGGTGTTGTCGCGCAAGAGCGAGATCAGGCCCTGCAGCTGGTAGTCGCCGGCGCTCAGGCACAGCACCGCGGGTTGCTCATTGGCGGGCAGGTCGTTAATCGCCCCCTGCAGGTTGTCCTGGGGACCGACCTTGGCCGTGCAGTCGGGGCGTTCGTCCGCGACGGCGGCACGCGCCGTTGAGGCGATGAGGCCAGCTGCAGGAAGCGCCGCGGAGACGGACCATGCAAGGACGAGACAGCGGCGTAAAATCATCTGGAACCCTGGTGCGTGGTGAATGGAGCGCACCGGTCGCTTGTGGATGCGGCAGTGCAGCAGTCATTCTCACGTCCAGATCATTGACGCGGCGTGCATCCGGGCCGCCGCCCGGCATCGATGACGCAATCGTCAAGCCTCGGGCCAGTCGGCGTTCATCTGGCGCCGGAGTACACGCGGTCTTGTCATATCGATGTCCATCATCGCTACATCCGGCACACACGGCCTTCCTGTTGGATCCGATACGCCCCATGACCAAGCGCCTGCGAGTCCTGATGGTGGATGACAACCCCGAGTTGCTGCGCGTGTTGCAGGATGGGCTGAGCATGTACGACGTCGACGTGGTGACCGCATTGGATGCGGCCGAGGCCATCGATATCCTGATTCACGACCAGCGATTCAACGTGCTGATGAGCGATGTGCTGATGCCCAAGGGGATGTCCGGCGTGCAGTTGGTGGAGATGGTGACGCGCGCGCATCCGCATATCGCGGTGGTGCTGACATCGGGCTACCCGCAGTCGCAGCTGCCGCGGTTGCCGCGCGGCGTGCGCTTCCTGCCCAAGCCGTATCAGTTCGCCGGCCTGATGTCGGCGTTGACCGAAGAAGCCAGCCTGGTCTGAGCTAGGTCCAGCGCGCCGGTCACTTGGGCTGCAGGATGAGGGTGTGCTCGGCAGCGCCGGGCAGGAATGGCGTTTCGCGCCCGTGGACCCAGTCCTGGTGTCCTGCGCCCCAATAGGGCGACAGCGGATGGCCACTCTGGCCGCCCGGCATGTGGACGATACCGTCGGCCTCGTGTCCGGGCGAGACCACCATCCGTTCCGAAGCGCCAAAGCTGGGCGCCTGCACGCGTGGCATGTCGCCTGCGCCCGGCAGCGGATCGGCCGGCATGCACAGCAGGCGCTTGGCGTGCCAGGGCAGGGCGGCCGCCAACGGATGACAGATCCTGGCGGTGTTGTGTTCGCCCCAGGTCCGGGCGTCCAGCGGCAGGCCATCGGAAGGCGCATCACGGACCTCCGCCGCGGCCGCCTCCAACAGGCGCGTCCAGCCCTGGTGGTCATCGCAGGGATTCGATGCGGGCGCGATGTTGGCGCAGCTCTCGCGCCGCGGCAGCAGGTTGACCGGCCGCTGCTGCAACAGCGACCACATCACGCCTTCGAACTGCGGCAAGCTGGGTGTCTTGAAAGCAGGCCCCAACGCAGCGCGTGCCGGCGCGGTCAGTCCATCCTCGATCCGCCCCTGCACCGCAAGCCGCCAGGCCCGCACCAGGCGGAAGCTCACCGAGTCGATGTTGGCGCTACCGTCCCAGTGCGCGGCCGCCGAGCCCAAGGCGCGCAGTGCCGACCCCGCCGGCGCCCTCGTGGCTTCGGTCTGCAGCAGCGCCCACCAGCGCTGCAGGAACACCGCCCGGCGGTCGAGCTGGATCGCCAGCAGCGCTTGCTCGTCCAGCCGCTCCAGACGCTGCAGGTCGTCGCGGATCTGCTGCGCACGTGCGCCGAGCTGATAACCGCCATCGCCCAAAGTGGCCAGCAGTGGGCCATCGGCGACGCGGTTGTTGGCGGTCCACAGACGGCCGTCGGCCGGATCGGTGATCGCGGTGACCAGCGTGGTGGAGATCGGCCAGCTCGCGCACGGCGTGGTCGGCTGGCCGGCGTCGTCCACCGGTGCCGAAGTGCTGGGCAGGACCAGGTGCTCCGAGCCACAGCCGGACGCGCGCTGCGGCAACGGGCCCAACAGGCGCCAGGCGATGCGGCCGCTGGCATCGGCCAGGACCAGGTTCTGCGCCGGGACCGCGATCGTGTCGGCCGCCCGCAGCGCTGCGTCCAGGTCGCCAGCGCGGGCCAGCCCGGCCAGGCCCAGGTTCAGCGCGCCAGGCAGGTGTCCGACCCAGCGCAGGGCCAACGCGCGGCCGTCGGGCAGGTTCTGGACCAGGGGGCCTTGCTCGGTCTCGCGGACATCCAGCACCTGCGCGGCGGCACCGGCGACAGCAATACGTTCGCGATGCACCGTGACCGGTGCGCAGCCTTGGGTGTGCTGGCCTGCGCAAGGCGTGACCCGGAACAGATCCGCCGTATCGGCATAGCCATTGGTGAAGCCCCAGGCCACGTGCGTGTTACTGCCGACGATGACCGCCGGCAGCCCAGGCAGGCTGAAGCCGGCGACGTCGACCTTGCCGCCGGCCGCATGCGGATCGGGATAGCGCAGGCGCACGC
This sequence comes from Pseudoxanthomonas sp., assembly GCA_044235875.1. GTDB lineage: Bacteria > Pseudomonadota > Gammaproteobacteria > Xanthomonadales > Xanthomonadaceae > Pseudoxanthomonas_A. The sequence continues at coordinate 4,364 of JBIIHJ010000165.1, read as the reverse complement.
GGAACCAGAGGTTGGGCGCGCGCAAGGCCAGGTGCATGTCGTCGGCCACGATCGCGCGGCCATCGGCGGTCAGCGTGCCTGCGACGGCGAAGTTGTTGCTGCCCGGCGCCAGCGTCTCGGTGGCGTTCGGGCGATCCCGCTCCGGGGAAGCCAGCTGGCGCAGGTCGACGCTGGCGGCGTCGGGCAAGGCCGGCGTAGCGCGCGGGGCGCCCTGCAGGGGCGCGTCCCACGCGTTGCCCTCGGTCGCCAGCAGGGCGAACAGCGCGGCCGGGAGCTGCTGTTTGAGCTGCCATAGCGCCAGGGCGCGGCCGTCGTCGGCGTCCTGCAGGTCGAAGTACATGGCATCGCCGGTCAGCACCCCATCGGCTTCGGTCCAGGGCTGCGGCGCCTGGCGCAGCAACAGGTAGGGCCACGGGCGGACCGTGAGCGCAGCCAGGCCATCGTTGACACCCGCGGTGTAGGCCTGCAGCTCGGCGCGATGCGGGCCGGCGAAGGCGGCCAGGTCGCGTTCGGCGCGGGCGCGCATGCGGTGCAGCCGGTGCTGGCGGTCGATCGGCAGGGCGCGTGCGCCGAACAGTGCGGCCAGCTCGCCGGCCGAGGTCCGGCGCATCAGGTCCATCTCGAAATAGCGCTCCTGTGCGTGCACGTAACCCAGCGCTCTTGCCGCATCGACCGGGTTGGTGGCCTCGATGGTGACCGTGCCCCGTGCGTCGCGGGCGATGGCCACAGGTGCGGACAGACCCGGCAGGGTCTGCCGGCCGTCCAGCAAGGCCAGGCTGCTACGCAGCAGCATCCAGCCCAGCAACCCGGCCAGCACCGACAGACCCAGCAGCGTCAACAGCGTCCATTTGATCCAGCGGGTCATGCGAGGCACTCGTGCGGCCGGACGTGCCGGCCTGTGGGGCAGAGCTTGGCGCCCGCGTGTGAAGCGGCGATGGCGTCCAGGCGGGCTGCGAGTGAAAGTGATTCCGATTAGAACACCGGCGCCCGCGATCCGGCACCATGCCCGCAGTTCCTGAGCCGAGCCTCCCCATGAAAGGTCATCCCGAAGTCGTCGCCTGCCTGATCGAGCTGCTGCGCGGCGAGCTGGCCGCGCGCGACCAGTACTTCCTCCATTCCCGCCGTTACGAAGACCAGGGCCTGATGGCGCTGTACGAGCGCATCGGCCATGAGATGGAGGAAGAGACCGAACACGCCGACGCGATCCTGCGCCGCATCCTGTTCCTGGAAGGCGATCCGGATATGCGCCCGCATCCGTTCACCCCCGGCAGGACCGTGGTGGAGATGCTGGAAGCCGACCTGCAGACCGAATACAAGGTCCGCGCCGATCTTGCCGCTGCGATGAAGCTCTGCGAAGAGAAGAAGGATTACGTCAGCCGCGACATGCTGCTGGCGCAGCTGCGCGACACCGAGGAAGACCATGCCTGGTGGCTGGAGCAGCAGCTGGGCCTGATCAAGCGCATCGGGCTGGAGCTCTACCAGACCTCCAAGATCGATGGGGCGCCTTCCAAGGCGTGACGGGAAGCAATCGTGCTGCGATCAAAAGCGCCAGGCATTGCCTGGCGTTTTTTTTGGGGCTCGCGCGATTCCTTCGTGTGCCGGCCGTGGCGTGCAGCGGAGCGAGCTCCGCTCTACAGGCCGCGCGCGATCAGATGCTTTTTGCGGTGCCGAGCTTGCTCGGCTGCTGCTGTTGCTCCGCGCTTGCTCCCCAGCGCCTTGAAGCGAGCCGCTTCCGGCGGAGAGCAGGTGGCTGCCGCTCGGTGTCGTGAACGCAATGGCGTTACTGCTTCAAAAGCGACCCACAAGCGCGACGATCACCGCCGCTGAAGCCGATAAACCCCGGTCTGCAACGCGGTCACACCCTCGTCCACGAACCGTGGCTCATACGCCAGGATGTCCCGACGCTCGAGCTCCTGGACCTGCCACTGCGGCGAAAACAGGGCATGCACCTCGGCCGCCTCGACCGAGAATGGCGGCCCGTCCTTCTGCGCCTGCGGATACTCCAGGGTGATCAACAGGCCACGGCACTGCGTCGGCAGGCGCGAATAAAGCTCTGCCACGTAACGACGGCGTATCGCCTCGGGCAGGGCGATCAACGCAGAGCGGTCGTAGACGCCGACACAGTCAGCCAGGACCTGGGCATCCAGGCCGAAGGCATCGCCGCAGATCAGTTCGATGCCACCGGCCAGGTAATGCACGCCATGACGGCTCTGGTGGATCTGCGGTGCCAGATCGTGCTCGGCGAAGAATGCCTCCACGGCCACACTCGACAATTCGATACCGAGGACGCGATGTCCCTGCGCCGCGAGCCAGGCCATGTCCAGCGACTTGCCGGCCAGCGGCACGAACACCTGGCTACCCGCCGGCAACCCCAGCGCCGGCCAGTGCTTCTGCAGCAGCGGCATCACCTTGTGCTGGTGGAAGCCGATCCTGTTGGTGTTCCAGCGTGCGTGCCAGAAATCCGGGTGCATGTCAGTCCTTGTCGACGGCGCCCTGGCCGAAGGCGCGGGCGGATGTGACCTTTGCCACACGTGGCGAGGTCACGGTGGCACGCAGCGCATTGGATCAACCGCGCCACGCCGCCTTGTCGCTGTGCGTGCTGGCGCGCGAAAAGATCAGACGACAGCCAATCCGTCCACCTTCTGCCAGCCGCGCGGCAGCAGCATGCCGCGGGTCGCGCGCGTGCCGGTGTAGACGTCCAGGTCCTTGAACGACAGGGTCATGGTGCGCGCGCCGCTGAAGACCTGCAGCGTGCCGCCCGGTGCGATGGCGACGATGGCCACGACATGCTCGGTGGCCATCTTGGCCTTGGGGATGTCGATGATCTTGTTGCCTTTGCCCTTGTCCAGCTCGGGCAGGTCGCTGGCGGCGATGGACAGCAGGTTGCCGGCGCTGGTCACCGCCACGATGCGGTCACTGGTGGTGTTGGCCACCAGCGCCGGCTGCAGCACCTTGGCATTGGGCGTGAGGTTGAGCATCGCCTTGCCGGCCTTGTTGCGGCTGGTGAGGTTTTCAAAGCGGGTCACAAAGCCGTAGCCGTGGCTGGAGGCCAGCACGAAGCGGGTGTCGTTTTCGCCCGAGGCCAGCGCCTGGAACGAGGCGCCACTGGCCGGCGAGAAGCGCCCGGTCAGCGGTTCGCCATTACCGCGTGCTGAGGGCAGGGTATGCACGCCGGTCGAATAACTGCGCCCGGTCGAATCAAAGAAGGCAACCTGGTGATTGCTGCGCGCACGCACGGCCGCCAGCAGGCTGTCGCCGTCGCGATAGCCAAGCTTGGTCGTGTCGATGTCGCTGCCCTTGGCCGCGCGCACCCAGCCCTTTTCGGACACGATCACGGTCATCGGCTCGCTGGCGACCAGTTCGGTTTCGTCCAGGGCCTGGGCGGCCTGGCGCGAGACCAGCGGCGAGCGGCGCTCGTCGCCGAACTTCTTGGCATCGGCCAGCAGCTCGTCCTTGACCAGTTTCCTGAGCTTGGTGTTGGAGCCCAGCGTGGACATCAGGCGCTCGCGTTCCTTGGCCAGTTCGTCCTGCTCGCCGCGGATCTTCATCTCTTCCAGGCGGGCGAGCTGGCGCAGGCGCGTTTCAAGGATGTAGTCGGCCTGGTCTTCGCTCAGGGCAAAACGTGCGATCAGCGCTGGCTTTGGCTCGTCCTCGCTGCGGATGATGCGGATCACTTCGTCCAGGTTGAGGAACGCGGTCAGCAAGCCTTCCAACAGGTGCAGGCGACGCTCGACCCTTTCCAGGCGATGCTTGAGGCGGCGGGTGACCGTGTCGTAGCGGAAACCCAGCCATTCGCCCAGGAAGGTGCGCAGGTTCTTGACCTGCGGTCGCCCGTCCAGGCCGATGATGTTCATGTTGACCCGGTAGCTCTTTTCCAGGTCAGTGGTGGCGAACAGGTGCCCCATCAGCTGGTCGGCATCGACGCGGTTGGAGCGCGGGATCAGCACCACGCGCACCGGGTTCTGGTGGTCCGATTCGTCGCGGATGTCTTCCAGCCAGGGCAGCTTCTTGGCGCGCATCTGGGTGGCGATCTGTTCGATCACCTTGGACGGCGAGACCTGGTAGGGCAGCGCGGTCACGACGATGTTGGCGTGTTCCTTCTGGAAGATCGCCCGTGCGCGCACGCTGCCGTGACCGGTCTCGTACATCGTGCGCAAGTCGGCCTGCGAGGTGATGATTTCGGCGGCAGTCGGGTAATCCGGACCCCGCACATGCTCGCAGAGGTCGGCGACGGTGGCTTCCGGATCGTCGATCAGGCGGATCAGCGCGCTGACGATCTCGCCCAGGTTGTGCGGCGGCACGTCGGTGGCCATGCCCACGGCAATGCCGGTGGTGCCGTTGAGCAGCAGGTGCGGCAGGCGCGC
>JBIIHJ010000456.1:0-2510 GCA_044235875.1 Pseudoxanthomonas sp. | reverse complement strand
GGGGCCAACATCTTCGTGCACCAAGGGCGGGTCAAGGCCGAGATGTACGGCCGCACGCTGGCCTGCGTGTTGCCGTCGTCGCACTGGCTGGAGGGGGCGACACCCGCCGTGGCCGCCGCGGAGGCACAAGCTCCGGCGACTGCTGCGACCGAAGCGCTTCCTGCGCCTTCGCCCGCGCCCGCGCCAGTTGCGCCGCCCGTTTCTGCGCCTGTGCAGCAGGCGACGGCGATCGCGGCGACCGAGCCGTTGAAGCCGGTAGGGCTGCCGCAAACCCGGCCAGCCGTTGCTGCCGTGCCGGCGCCTTCCCCGGCGTTGGCCGCAGGCAAGCCACAGGTCGCCATGCCAACCGCGCACATCGACCGTCCGCCGGCCAAGCCGACCCCACCTGCCGTGCCGCGCGTCTCGTCGGCGACAGCGCCGTCTCTACCCGCCAGGGCACCCACGACGGTTGCCGTCGCACCCCCGGCCGCCACGCCGGCCAGGACGCTTGTGCCGCCCACGCCTACGCCTGTGCCCTCGGCGCCCATATCTTCGCCCGCTGTTGGCCAGACGCCTGCGCTTGCGACCATCGTCCAGCCAGCGACCAGAAAGATCACGCCGCGGGCGCCAACGCCCACGCCGCCGGCAGCGGTCTCTCTACCGTCGCCTTCTGCAGAATTGCCCGTGTTGGCGACCGCTGCGCCAAGAACAGCGACGGCGAAACCCGTTCTGCCGCCTGCGCCCAAGGCGCCGCCCGCCGTTCCAGTAGCGCGCGCGCCTGATGTCCCCACCAATGCGCCGGCCGCACCCGCGCAGGCAGCATCTGCATCTGCACCAGCGGCACCGCCGGTTTCCCATCGGGCGGCGGTGAATGCCGCGGCCACTGAGGCGACGGCGGCGCTGATCCGGCAGACGCTGTCCGGTGCGTCGTCATCGACCGCGACGGCTTCGTTACCGCCACCGCCCCGACCGCGGCCCCTCTCCGCGCCGCCACCGATGCGCGCCTGGCTGCCGGCAACGCGCAATACCATGACCGCTGCCGAAGCGACCGATGCGCTGGTCCAGCAGGTGTTGATGGAGGTCCGGACCGGATCGGTGCGCGCCACGCCACCGGCGCAAGCACCGGTCGCCGTGCAGCCTGGTCCACCCTCCGTGTCGTCCCCGGCCATCGCACCGGACAAGCTTCCGCCATCACGGTCGCCGGCCAACGCCAAGCCCTGACGATGGGCGCCTCGCTCGCCAAGCGAGCAAGGCGCGCGACGGATCAATCGTCGAACAGCGCCTGGATCGCGGCCAGGCCGGCCCTAGCGCGCTCGTGCTTGCTGGCCGCGTCCAGCACCGGGTCGGCGCCGTCGCGCTGCAACTCGGCCTGTGGCAGTTCGTCGATGAACCGGCTCGGCTTCAGGCGCATCAGTTCGCGGAATTTGCGCGTGGTGCGGCTATGGCTCAGGTACAGCCCTTCCTTGGCGCGGGTGATGCCCACGTACATCAGGCGGCGCTCTTCTTCCAGCGAGCCTTCTTCCATCGCCGCTTCATGCGGCAGCACGCCGTCCTCGCAGCCGACGATGAAGACATAGCGGAACTCCAGCCCCTTGGCCGCGTGCAGGGTCATCATCCGCACCTGGTTGCCGCCGTCGTCCTTGTCGTTGCGCGACAGCAGCGCCAGCTGTGCGGCCAGGTCACCAGCCGTGGCGCCGCGCGGGCCGCCACCGAACCAGTCGGCCAGCTCTTCCAGGTTGGCCTTGCGGCGCTGGAAGGAGGGTTCGTCCTTGGACTGCACGCGCAGGTCGGCCAGCAGGCCCGAGCGTTCGGCCAGCAGGCGCACCAGGTCGGCCGCCGGCAACTCGGACGCCTGCGCGCGCAATTCCTGCAGCGCATCGTTGAAGGCGACCAGGCCGTTGGCCGCGCGCGGCGGCAGCGCCTGCAACGCGCCGGTGATCTCGGCCACGCGCGCCATCGGCAGGTGTCGCTGCTGGGCCATCTCAGCGAGCTTGGCCAGCGAGGTGGCGCCGACCTCGCGCTTCGGTGACTGGACCGCGCGCAGGAACGCCGCATCGTCATCCGGATTGGCCACCAGCCGCAGCCAGCTCAACGAATCCTTGACCTCCTGGCGCTCCAGGAACGCGGTGCCGCCGGTGAGGTGATACGGAATGCGCAGCAGCTGCAGCGCTTTTTCGATCACCCGCGACTGGAAGTTGCCGCGGAACAGGATGCAGAACTCGTTCCACGGGACCTGCTTGGCGGCCTGCAGATAGGCGATCTCGGCGGCGACCTTTTCGGCCTCATGGTCGTTGTCGCGGCATTCCCAGACCCGGATGCGCTCGCCGTCGGCCTGGTCGGACCACAGCTGCTTGAGATGCTCGTGCGGGTTGTTGGCGATCAATGCGTTGGCCGCGCGCAGCACGCGGTTCGAGCAGCGATAGTTCTGCTCCAGCTTGATGACTTCCAGCGCCGGGTAGTCCTGCGCCATCTGCATCAGGTTTTCCGGGTTGGCGCCACGCCAGGAGTAGATCGACTGGTCGTCGTCGCCC
>JBIIHJ010000162.1:0-8259 GCA_044235875.1 Pseudoxanthomonas sp. | reverse complement strand
GTGATCCGTGGCATTTCCTCGAGCGCCGGGTCGGCGGCCACCGTGGGCTACTACCTGGACGATGTGCCGATCTCGGCCTCCAGCAACGCCGCGCTGCTGTCCACCCGCGGTGTCATCGACCCGGCCCTGTTCGACATCGAGCGCGTGGAAGTACTGCGTGGCCCACAGGGCACGATCTACGGTTCAAGCTCCATGGGCGGCACGATCAAGTACGTGTCGGTGCAGCCCGATACCGAGTTCTCCGAGGGCAAGGTCAAGGTCGATCTGTCCAACACCCATACCGGCGGCAACAACGCCAACATCAGCGGCTCGTTCAACCTGCCGATCAAGAAGGACGTGATGGGCCTGCGCGTGTCGGCCTACAGCCGCTACGACGACGGCTACATCGACCGTTACAGCATCGACCCCGACAACTACCTGGCTGCGGACCCCAACGGCACCAAGAAGAACAACGTCAACACCTACCAGACCTCGGGCATCCGCGCGGCGCTGCTGATCAAGCCCGACCAGTCGCTGAGCATCACCCCCAGCATCATCTACCAGCGCGTCAAGTTGGGCTCGCCGTTCACCTACGACAAGGGACCGGCTTCGCTGGACGATCCCTACCAGGTGCGCTCGGTCGACGAACGCAACGTGCAGAAGTCGATGATCGCCAACCTGTCGGTGGTCAAGCATTTCGCTTCGTTCGACATGACCTCGTCCACGTCGTACTTCACCCGCGACTTCGACATCCGCGACGACAGCTCCAAGGTCATCAACTATTTCTTTGGGCTGCCTGCCGTCTACCCGACGACCATGTATGGCAGCTACAAGAACAAGGAGTTCACCCAGGAACTGCGCGGCACCAGCCAGCTGGACGTCCCACTGCAGTTCACCGGTGGCGTGTTCTTCCACCACGTGCGTGCGCCGTTGTCCTCCTCGATCCCCTATCCCGATGGCTTCAACGCGGCCTTCAACACGCCCTTCCCCGGCTACGACACCATCTATGCCGGTGAGCGCTACGCCACCATGAAGGAATACGCGGTGTTCGGCGAGGTGTCCTACGATTTCACCGACAAGCTCAAGGGCAGCATCGGCATCCGTGGCTTCAAGGTCGACCAGACCTTCGACCAGTCCGGCGACGGCCTGCTCAATGGCGGCCCCAGCCACGTCTACAACACTTCCAGCGACCGCGGCGCAACGCCCAAGTACACCCTGCAGTACCAGGCAACGCCCGACAGCATGCTGTACGCGACGGTCTCCAAGGGCTACCGCGCCGGTGGTCCCAACAACCCCGCACCGGCATCGCTGTGCGGCGTCGAAGTCGGCGGACTGGGACTGAGCGAGACCCAGCTGAGCAAGTACGGCCCGGATTACCTGTGGAACTACGAAGCCGGCTTCAAGACCGCCTGGCTGGACCGCCGCCTGCAGGTCAACGGCTCGCTCTACCGCATGGACTGGAAAGACGTCCAGCAGCAGATCGTGCTGGACTGCGGCTACAACATCACCGCCAACTTCGGCAGCGCGGTCAGCCAGGGTGGCGAACTGGAAATCAACTACCTGCCCAGCCAGTCCCTTTCGCTGACCCTGGGTGCCGGTTACAACGACGCCACGCTCAAGACCGACGTTCCGGGCACCTCTGCCAAGGACGGCGACCGCTTGACCAACGTGCCGCGCTTCAGCGGCTCGGCCTCGGCCGAGTACCGCATGCCGGTCAACGACACCTATGAAGGCTTCGTCCGCGGAGACCTGAGCTATGTCGGTGACTCTACGTTCCTCTACGACCGCACCAGCCCGTTTTATCGCCGTGCCGGCTTTGCCACCACCAACCTGCGTGCCGGCGTGCGTGGCGGCAACGGCATCGACCTGTCGCTCTATGTCACCAACGTCTTCGACAAGCGGGGCGAGACCGACCTGCCCGTGGCCATTTCCGCCGACCTGCCCACGACCCGTCGTGTCGCCATCAACCAGCCGCGCACCATCGGCGTCACCCTTGAGTACAGCTTCTGATGATGCGGACGGGGCGGGAAGCCGTCATCTGTGGCTGCACCCGGCAGATGCAGGCCAGGACGACCTCGATGCCCGAGGCTGACCTGATCTGATGAAGAAAACCCTGCTCCGGCAGGGTTTTTCTTTGTGGCTGACGATGCGGTCAGCCATCTCGTCGAGACATGCTCCAAGATGACGGACCGACCTTGATGGAACCTCGCATGACGATGCGTCTTGCCTTCCCCGCTCGATGGACGCGGGCCCTGGCCACCGGTGCCGCCCTCTGGCTCTGCGCCACGCAGGCCTGGGCGTTGCCCGACGCGCCATCGACCCAGGCCAAGACCAGGGCGGCACCGACGATGGGGTACGTCATGCCCGCGACCGAGGTCTTCGACCTGACGTCCGACGGCGGCGAGATCTACCGCATCTTCGTGTCCTTCCCCGGCAGCGGACAGGCGCCAAAGGACGGTTATCCGGTGCTGTACGTGCTCGATGGCAACGCCTACTTCGGCTCGTTCGCACAGGCGCGCTGGGTCCAGGAATTCCAGCCCGTCGGCCAGTCGATCATCGTCGGCGTCGGCTACCCCGGCGATGCGGCCTGGGACGTTCGGCGGATGAACGACTACACCCAGCCGCTGCTGGATCCGCCGCCCAAGCAGTGGCGCGGACTGGCCAAGTACAAAAGCGGCGCACGCAAGCCGTTCCTGGATTTCCTGACCGGCAAGTTGCGTCATGAGATCGGCAAGCGCTACACCGTCGATGACAGCCGCAATGCGTTGTTCGGTCACTCCTTCGGCGGGCTGTTCGCGTTGTACACCCTGTACGAGCGGCCGGATGCGTTCAACGCGATCGTGGCTGCCAGCCCGTCCTCGGAATGGAACGAGCAAGGGATGCTCAAGGAGGAGCGCGCCTTCAGCGAGCGGCTGACCAGTGGAGCGATCGGCAAGACCAGCAAGCTGCTGGTCGTGGTCGGCGACCAGGACAAGGACGACGATCCCGAACCGTCACGCGCCCTGGTCGATCGCCTGGACAGGCTTTCGGGCTACGGCATGCGCGTGCGCCTGCGCCGGTATGCGGACGAAACCCATGTCACCGTGCCGGCGCGTTCGGTCACCGACGTCCTGCGGTTTTCGTTCGAGATCCGTTGAGGGGCCGGACGCTGCACTGATGCAATCCAGTTCCAGGGCTGGGGCGGTGTGGAAGCCGGAAGGCTAGAAATCGAACGCCGGCACGCGCTGCCCGGCGTCGTAGCCGGCATGGCGGATCCGGTTGCGACCTTCGGCCTTGGCCTGGTACAGCGCATGGTCGGCCGATTGGAACAGGATGATGGTGGTGTCGCCCTCGCTCATCCAGTCGTGGCGGCGGATGGCCACGCCGATGCTGACCGTCACGTACCCCAGCGGTGAGGCGGGATGGGGGATCCGCAGGTTGGAGACCACGGCCAGCAAGCGCCTGGCCATCTCGTCGGTCTCCTCCGGGCTGGCATCGGACAGCACCACGGCAAATTCCTCGCCGCCATAGCGCGCCACCATGTCGGTAACACGTTGCAGGGTCGATTTCAGCGCCGCGGCCACCTGCACCAGGCAGCGGTCGCCCTGCACGTGCCCATGGCTGTCGTTGAACTGCTTGAAGTAGTCGATGTCGATCATCATCAGCGAGCAGCTCACGCCACTGGCCAGGGTTTCGCGCATGCGGGCATCCAGCGCGCCGCGATTGGCGATGGCCGTCAGCGGGTCCACGCCCAGCTGGCGCTGCAGCTGACGGTTGCTGAGGTCGGCCAGCTGCTGTTTGTCCTCATGCTGGCTCTGGATCACGGCCACCCGCAGGCCATACAGGATCGCGGCCAGCAGCACGGCCGAGGCACCGCCGAGGAAATGCAGCCGCGACAGGCTGATTCCCAGGATCAGCACGCCCAATGCGATGGCCACCGGTGCGAAGGCCGCGATCACGCGTGCCACCTGCACCGAGGGGTGGTAACGCCGCAGCCACGCCGGCGGTGGACGCCACGCCAGCACCGCCAGCAGGACATAGGCCAGATCCACCAACGCCGGACCCCACCAGGGCTGCCCACTCATGTCCAGACGATTGAAGATGGCCGCCGCGATCGCGTTGACCCACAGGAAGGCCGCGGTGACCCAGTAGAAGTGACGGCGGCCCAGGCTGCGCGCGCCGACCAGGCGCACCGACGCCAGGATCGCCAGCGAAAAGTCGATCGCGTCGGCATGCCAGATCGCCAGCCAGACCGAGGCCGGGTCGCCGGGGTTCTCCCCACCCAGCACGGTCGAGATCAGCAGGATCAGCAGCGCGGCCAGCAGCACCGACATGCTGGTATCGAGCACCTTGACCATGGGCGGCTCGCGTCCGGTGAAGGCGCTGGTGATCAGATACATGCAGGGGATCGTGTACATCGCCGAGAGCACGTTGGCCGCGATCACGCACTGCAGCCCGTAGGCCGGCCACAGCGCCGAGGCCAGCATCGCGCTTGCCCAGAGCACCTGCATCCACAGGGCCAGCGCCAGCAAGGTCCACAGCACCCGCATCATCCCGGTCGCCTGGCGGCGACGACGCAGGGCGGCCCCGACCCCGCTGACAAACACTCCGATCCGCAGCAACTGCCCGGTGATATCGGCGTGCGCCCCTCCACAGGCCGCCACCAGCAGGTGCAGCAGCATCAGGATCAGGGCGGCAGCGGCGTAGCGCATGGTCAGACGTTCCCCAACGTCATGTCCCTCGGCGCCCAAGCGCACCGGGTCATGATGGTATCGCACCACACGCCAACGCACGCCACGGCCTTGCATGAGGCGTTCCAATGCATGCCATCGCCCGGCGCGGCCCGGCGGTCTGGCCGGTGGTGGAGGATCGACGGTGGCCCCTGGCCGCGGGCCACTGCAGGTCCTTGCCGCCGATCGGCGCTGCGCAGGCCAACCGCACCGCCCGGCGCACCGTACTGGAGGTCGGGTGCGCCTGACGGCGAAGGCGGCCAGGCATGGGGGTAAGCGCTTCATGGTGCAGCGCCCCCGCCTTCGCTGTCCCTATCCCCTGCTTCGCATCACCGCCCCGGCGGCGTCCGCGGACCGGCCAAGGCCCTGCAGACACCGCCCGGCCCACCACGCGCGATCCGCGCTTATGGGCGTCGCCGGATGACACAAAACGTCACCTGGGCTGACCCAAAGCCCCGTCGGTCGTCGCGGCGGAGGCGACGCGACCCGCGCTGCCGGGCTGCACAGCGCCGCATCGCGGACGACTTCCGCGACCGTGCGACACCGGCCTCTCCGGGAGTGGCACGTAATTTGCTGCTGTTCCCCGCCCCCATCCTTCTTCGAAGCGGCAGCCTGCTGCCCGCGCGCGCCCTGCATGTCTGGAACCTACAACGACTCGCTGATGCTGGCCTCCTTCCTGGTCGCGGCAATCGCCTCGTACGTGTCGCTCAGCATGACCGGACGCATCGTGGCCAGCACCGGACGCGCCGCCATGTGGTGGCTGGCCGGCGGTGCCTGCGCGATGGGTTTCGGCGTGTGGTCGATGCATTTCATCGGCATGCTGGCCTTCAGGCTGCCCATCGCGATGGGCTACGACCTGCTCATCACCGGCTATTCGCTGCTGATCGCGGTCGGCGCGTCGGCCTACGCGCTGTGGATGGTGACCCGCCCGACCCTGCCGAGCGTGCAGCTGTTGGGCGGCGGGACGATCCTGGGCTGCGGCATCGCCGCGATGCACTACATCGGCATGGCGGCCATGCGCATCCAGCCGGGCATCGATTACGACCCGCTGTGGTTCGCACTGTCGTTGGTCATCGCCATCGCTGCCTCGATCGCGGCGCTGTGGATCTCTTTCCGCTTGCGCAGCGAACGCCACAGGCACCTGCTCGCGCTGCGCCTGGCCGCTTCGGCGGTGATGGGCCTGGCGATCGCCGGCATGCATTACACCGGCATGGCCGCGGCGCGCTTCCCGGAGGGCAGCGTCTGCGGTGCGGCCCTGGCCGGCGGTGTCTCGACCCAGTGGCTGGCCAGCCTGGTCGGCACCTCGACCTTTGCCATCCTGGGCATCGCCCTGGTGGTGTCGGTGCTGGACCGGCGCCTGCAGGAGCGCACCGCCGTGCTGGTCGCCTCGCTGGCCAAGGCCAATACCGAGCTGACCCACATGGCCCTGCACGATGGCCTGACCCGCCTGCCGAACCGGGTGCTGCTGGAAGACCGCCTCAACCAGGCCATCGAGACCGCCCGTCGCGCCAAGCGCCGGTTCGCGGTGATGTTCATCGACCTGGACGGCTTCAAGGGCATCAACGATGCCTATGGTCACCAGATCGGCGACCGCCTGCTGCTGCAGCTGTCGTCCAATCTGATGGAAAGCCTGCGCTCGGAGGACACCGTGGCGCGCCTGGGCGGCGACGAGTTTGTCGTGCTCACCGCCATCGACGCGCCGGAAGACGCAGCCAACATCGCCGACAAGCTGATGCAGCTGGCCAGCCTGCCGCTGGAAGTGGACCGCAACGAAATCGCGGTCTCGGCCAGCATCGGCGTGGCGATCTATCCCGAGGATGGGCGCCGCGCGCAGGACCTGCTGGGCAATGCCGATGCCGCCATGTATGCGGTCAAGGAACGCGGCCGCAACGGCTACCAGTTGTTCGAGCCGGACATGAACAAGGGCGCCCACGAGCGCATCGCGCTGACCCAGGACCTGCGCCGCGCGATCCACCGCAACGAGCTGTTCCTGGATTACCAGCCCAAGCTGATCGCACCGGCCGGCCCGGTCACCGGTGTCGAGGCGCTGGTGCGCTGGCGCCATCCCCAGCGCGGGCTGATCATGCCCAACGACTTCATCGCGCTGGCCGAGCGCTCGGGGCTGATCATCGAGCTGGGTCGCTGGGTGCTGGAAGAAGCCTGCCGTCAGTTGGCCGAATGGCGCGCCGACGGCTATCAGTTGAGCAGCGTGGCGGTGAACCTGTCCCCGACCCAGTTCCGCTCCGACCTGCTCTATCACGACGTGCGCAACGCGCTTGCGCGCCACGGCCTGCCGGCGTCCTCGCTGGTGCTGGAGATCACCGAGTCGATGGCCATGCATGACCCGGAAAGCAGCCTGGCGATCCTGCGCAAGCTCTCCGAGCTGGGCGTGAGCATTTCCATCGACGACTTCGGCACCGGCTATTCCAGCCTGATGTACCTGAAGAAGCTGCCGGCCAGCGAGCTGAAGATCGACCGCGGCTTCGTGCGCGACCTCACCATCGACAGCGACGATGCGGCCATCGTCTCAGCCATCGTGGCGCTGGGCCGCACGCTGGGCCTGCAGGTGATTGCCGAGGGCGTGGAAACCAGCGAGCAGCAGGAGATCCTGACCTCGCTGGGCTGCACCTCGCTGCAGGGCTACCTGCTCGGCAGGCCCAACGATTCGGCCACGGTCCGCGTTGGCTTCCAGCGCCAGCAGGCGATGCGCGAGGACCCGCGTGGAGTGGTCGCCGATCCGGACGTGGGCCTGGATGACCTGGTGCCCGGCTTCAGCTGAGGGCGCGCGACGCCACCACGCGCGTGACCCAGGCACGACAGGCAGCGCCGACCATGCGGCGTCTTACCGACATGTTCACCCGTCGGCAGCGCGCACAAAGGTGCTGAGCGTGAAGAAACCGTCCGGGGACGGGCACGGTGTGTTGACACGCGCATCGTGAGCATGGGGGTTCCCCTCGCCAGCCACATGGAGCCCCGTTGCCATGGCCGCCCGCAAATCCGCGACACCATCCACTTCCGCACCCGCGACACCAGCCGACGTCCGCGGCCAGGGCGATGAACTCCATCAGCAGGCCGGCGGCACCCACCCGCCACTGACCACCAACCAGGGCATCCCGGTCGGCGACAACCAGAATTCGTTGCGCTCCAGCGCCCGCGGCCCGACGCTGCTGGAAGATTTCGTCCTGCGCGAAAAGATCACCCACTTCGACCATGAGCGCATTCCCGAACGCATCGTGCATGCACGCGGCACCGGCGCGCATGGCTTCTTCGAACTCACCCAGTCGCTGTCCAAGTACACCACCGCCAAGATCCTGACCGAGGTCGGCGAGAAGACGCCGCTGTTTACCCGCTTCTCCACCGTGGCCGGCGGCGCCGGCTCGGTCGACACCCCGCGCGACGTGCGCGGCTTCGCGGTGAAGTTCTATACCAAGGAAGGCAACTGGGACCTGGTCGGCAACAACATCCCGGTGTTCTTCATCCAGGACGCGATCAAGTTTCCCGACCTGATCCACGCGGTCAAGATGGAGCCGGATCGTGGTTTTCCGCAGGCCGCCAGCGCGCATGACACGTT
>JBIIHJ010000163.1:0-8259 GCA_044235875.1 Pseudoxanthomonas sp. | reverse complement strand
GCTGGTCAACGCGCAGATGCGCATGGCGCTGTCGAAGGTGGCGTTCCTGCCGTTCGGGCTGATGATCGACCGTTGGCGCTGGGGCGTGTTCGACGGCTCGATCAAGCCCGAGCAGTACAACACCGCGTGGTGGAGGCTCAAGGCGCAGTACCAGGGCGTGGCCCCGGCCTCACCGCGCGGCGAGCAGTTCTTCGATGCCGGCGCCAAGTACCACGTGCCGGCCAACACGCCCTACACGCGCTACTTCATGGCCCACATCCTGCAGTTCCAGTTCTACAAGGCACTGTGCGAGGCCTCCGGCCATACCGGCCCACTCAACCAGTGCAGCTTCTACGGCAACAAGCTCGCCGGGCAGAAGTTCTGGGCGATGCTCGAGAAAGGCTCAAGCCAGCCCTGGCAGGACACGCTCAAGGCCCTGACCGACCACGACAGGATGGATGCCGGCCCGCTGCTCGAATATTTCCAGCCCCTGCAGGCTTGGCTCACGCAGCAGAACGAAGGCAAGACCTGCGGCTGGCAGGTGCCGCCCGCATCCGCGGTCACGGCAGCGCGCTGACTCAGTCCTCGTCGGCCAGCAGCGCCCAGCGTTGGTGATCGCGCCACTGGCCACCGATCTTCAGATAGCGCGGGAATAGCCTTCCAGGCGAAGGCCCTCGCCGCGGGCCAGGGCAATCGAGTGCACATTGTCCGGTTGGACGTTGGCCTCGATGCGATGCAGGCCCGCTTCGCCGAAAAGATGGGCGAGCATCGCGGCATCGCAGCGGGCATCAGGCCTCGTCCGGCGCATGGCTGCAGGCGTGGTAGCCCAGATAGGCGCTGAGAAAATTGCCGCGGCCGATCTGGCTGCAGTTGAACACCCTGGCGACCAGGCCGCTGTCGCGCTCGAAGGCGACCTGGCTGACGTAGTCCTGCGCATGGGTGCGGGCAAACCACGCCTCGAAGCCGGCCTGGTCCAGGCACGGCGCCACCCAGGCCTGATGCAGTGTGACGCTGGCCTGATGCGCCACGAGCAGCGCAGCGGCGTCTTCGCGGCGCAGTGGCCGCACGTCCACGCGTGCGGACGAAGCGGCAACGACGGACACGTCAATGTGGTTCGGCGGCGCCGGCCAGTGCATCCACCAGTTGCTCCCGGAACTGGTCGAACGTCAGGCCCTGCGCGGCGGCCTCGGCGTGGGCGGCATGCTTGAGGTCGTCCGAATAGACCAGGCGCACGTTGGTCCCGGCACGGTCGTGGAGCTCGGCCGCGCGCAGGATCAGGGCCAGCACGCGCGCGGCGCTTTCCGATTCGCCTGCGATGCGGCCGTCCAGGCCCAGCACCCATTGCCCGTCGCGACGCACCACGCCGGCCAGCAGCTGCTTCTGTGCGTCGCGCAGTTCGGCATGGGGCTCGATGGGCGAAGGCGCGGTGGCGTTGGCCTCGGCCTGGTTGAGGGCGCGCGCTTGGCGGCGTTTGCGCGCGTCACGGCGCTGCTTGGAGGTGATCGACATGGGACAAACCGGAACCGACTGCGTGAGGCGTTAGGTTAACCGCTTCGCCGCAATCGATCCCATCTCGCGTTTCAGGCCGCGCGTGTCCCGACCATGGCCTCGGCGGCGATCCGGTAGGACTTCACCCGGGCGGCGTGATCGTAGATGTTGGCCGCGATCATGATCTCGTCGGGGCGGTGGCGGTCGATGAAGGCATCGATGCCGGCGCGCACGGTCTGCGGGGAACCCACCACGCTACAGGCCAGCGCGTTCTGCACGCCCAGCTTTTCGTGCGGCTGCCAGAAGTCCTCGATATCGTCGATCGGTGGCGGGATCAGACCCGGCCGTCCGCGACGCAGGTTGACGAAGCTCTGCTGGGCCGTGGTGAACAGGCGCCTGGCTTCTTCGTCGGTGTCGGCGGCGATCACGTTCAATGCCAGGATCGCATAGGGGCTCTGCAGGTGTCGCGAGGCGCGGAAGTCGCGGTGGTAGACGGCCAGCGCCTGGTCCATCGCGTCGGGCGCGAAGTGCGAGGCGAAGGCGAACGGCAGGCCCAGCTGCGCGGCCAGGGTCGCGCTGAACAAGCTCGAGCCCAGCAGCCACACCGGTACTTCGAGGCCCGCGCCCGGCACGGCCTGGACCAGTTGGCCGGGCTGGGCCGGGGCGAAGTAGCGCAGCAGCTCGGTCACATCGGCCGGAAACTGGTCGGCCCCGTCGAAATAGCGGCGCAGCGCGCGCGCGGTCGGCTGGTCGGTGCCTGGCGCGCGGCCCAGGCCCAGGTCGATGCGTCCCGGATACAGCGAGGCCAGCGTGCCGAACTGCTCGGCCACCTGCAGCGGCGCGTGGTTGGGCAGCATGACGCCGCCCGAACCGACGCGGATGGTCGAGGTGCCACCGGCGACATGGCCGATCAACACCGCTGTGGCGGCGCTGGCGATGCCGGGCATGTTGTGGTGCTCGGCCAGCCAGTAACGGTGGTAGCCCAGCGTTTCGGCGTTGCGCGCCAGGTCCAGCGTGTTGGCAAAGGCCTGGGCTGGCGTGCTGCCTTCGCAGACAGGCGCCAGGTCCAGAACGGAATAGGGAATCCGGGAATTCGATGTGCTCATGGCCTCTACATGAGGCCGCGCCGGCCCGGCTTCCACCCCTACCGGTGCGACGCTGTATTCAGCTCAGCAGGTCGTACGGGCCGCCCTGGGCCAGCGCGCGCTGGTAGGCCGGGCGGGCGTGGATGCGCTCGATGAACCGCGCCAGCAACGGATAGGCCTCCAGGCCGAACCGTGCCTGCGCCGCCTCCAGCGGGAAACTCATCTGGATATCAGCGGCGCTGAAATCCTCGCCGGCGAACCACTGGCTGCGGCCGAGCTCAGCCTCCAGGTAATCCAGGTGCAGCTTCACCTGCGGGCGGGCGAAGCCGGCCAGAGCCTTGTCGGCGATACCGCGGGCGATGGGCCGGGCGAAGAACGGCATCGGCGCGCTGCGGATCCGGTTGAACACCAGGGTGACCAGCAGCGGCGGCATCAGCGAGCCCTCGGCGTAGTGCAGCCAGCAGCGGTAGCGCAGGTACGTATCGGTGCCCGGCGTGGGCGCCAGGCTGCGCGCGGCATCGTAGGTGTCCACCAGGTATTCGATGATCGCGCCGGACTCGGTCAGCAGCAGCCCGTCGTCCTCGACCACGGGCGACTTGCCCAGGGGATGGATCTTCTTCAGCTCGGGCGGTGCGAGCATGGTCCTGGGATTGCGCTGGTAGCGCACCACCGTGTAATCCAGGCCCAGCTCCTCCAGCAGCCACAGGACCCGCTGCGATCGGGAATTGTTGAGATGGTGGACGGTGATCATCGAATTTCCTGAACGCGAGCGCGGCCGGCAGATCATAGCCACCAGCCCCGGGGTGCCGCGTCACGGCCGCTTTCGCTATGGTGGCGGTGTCGAATCAGGGGCGACGGGGATGAGTTGGTTGAATGGCCGGGTCGATGACCTGGCGCAGGCGCATCGGCAGGAGCTGATCGCCCAACAGCGCGAACAGTCACATCGCTATGTCGTGATCCTGTTCCTGGCCATGCCGGTGCTGTTCCTGATCGGGGCCGCCCGCGAGGTCGTCCAGGACATGCCATTGGCCAGCTGGAGCCTGACGATGCGGCTGGCGCTGTCGGTGCTGATGGTCGCCCTGGGCCTGGCCATCCGCCGCCGCCTGCTGGGCAACGATGCCTCCACCCTGATCGCCATCGTCGGCATCGCCGCGATCAGCATCGGCACGGTGTTCACCGTGCAGGTCGAGCCGGCGCGCATGAGCCTGGTCCATGTGGTGCTGATGCTGCTGTCGATGCAGGTGTTGCCGCTGACCATCCGCATCCGCGATGTGGTGCTGATGTCGGCCGCGTTGACCCTGCCCCTGGTCGGGCTGTTGGCCTGGCGTCACGCCCCGCCAGGGATCTGGCTGACCTCGATGGGTGCCCTGGCGCTGGGTGTCTGCGCCGGGCTGTTCATGCGGCGCCAGCGGCTAGAGATCGCGCTGGAGCTGTTCGAGCTGCGCCACCAGCTGGAAATGCGGGCCGACGTGGACATGCTCACCGGCCTGCTCAACCGCGAGAGCTGGTTCCGCAACGCGCGCGAGGTCTTCACCCTGACCCGCGACAGCCGCACACCGATGGCCGTGGCCTACCTGGACCTGGACCATTTCAAGCGCATCAACGACAACTTCGGCCATGCCACGGGCGATCACGCGCTGAGCCTGGTCGCCGACGTCATGCGTCGCCATACCCGGCGCCAGGACATCCTGGGACGGCTGGGCGGCGAGGAGTTCGTCCTGCTCATGCCTGGCGTGCAGGAACAACCGGCGCTACGGATGGTCCAGGACCTGTGCGATGCGGTGCGGGCCATTCCGTTCCAGCGCCCGATCACCTTCAGCGCCGGCCTGTGCCAAGTGCGGACGACCGAAAGCCTGGAAGACGCGATGCGCCGGGCCGATCAGGCGCTGCTGCAGGCCAAGCGCGACGGACGCGACCGCGTGCTGCGCGCCAGCTGATTCAGACGTCTGGCGCGAGCGGTGACAGGTCGGGCCTGAGCGCCACGCGCTGGTCGAACACGAAACACGCGCCGTCGTAATGGCGACCCCCAACCTGTTCGAAATAGCCCAGGATCCCGCCTTCGAGCTGGAGCACGTTGGTCATGCCGGTGTCGTGCATCCATAGCGCGGCTTTCTCGCAGCGCACGCCGCCGGTGCAGAAGCTGACCACGGTGGCGTCTGCAAGGTCGGGACGATGCGATTCCAGCGCTTCTGGAAGCTGCGTGAAATCGGTGATCGGCAAGGTCAACGCGCCGGCAAAGCTGCCGTGGCCGAACTCCTCTTCGTTGCGGGTGTCGAGCAGCACCACTGGTTTGCCGGCATCGTCGTGGCCCTGGTCCAGCCAGCGCGCCAGGTCTTGCGGGGTCACCGCCGGCGCCCGCGCGCGTCCGACCGGCGCGGTGCCCTGGTGGCGGAAGGTGATGATCTCCGGCTTGACCTTGGCCTTGAGCCTGGCGAAGGGCACCGTGTCGCTGTGGCTTTCCTTCACCAGGAGCGTGGCAAACCGCGTATCGGCGCGGAGCTGGTCGAGGAATCGGCGCAGTGCCGTCGGCGCGCCAGCCAGGAACAGGTTCAGGCCTTCTGGCGCGACCAGGATCGTGCCCAGCAGGCCTGCGGTTTCGGCGCGCGCCAGCAGCGCGTCGGCCAGGACGCGGGGATCGTCGATGGTGACGAAGTGGTAGGCGGCGATGTTCAGGACCATGGCGCGCATTTTAGCCGCTCGCCCCTGCCAGGCCCGAGTTCGACCCAAAATCCGCCGGATCGCCTGGTTGCGTCTTGGCGGACATCGCGGCAGCCTGCGCGTCACTTCCCCTTGCCCACGGCCAGACCGCCGCGCTCGCCGTCATGACCGAAGCCGCCGCGCCTTTGCAGATCGTCCTGACGCGCCATTTCGCGGCCACGCCCGCACGGGTGTTCGATGCCTGGCTGACGCCGCGCACGCTGGGCCTGTGGATGTTCGGCCACGTTGCCGGCGAACGCGTGCTGGGACTGGACCTGGACCCGCGCGTGGGCGGGCGGTTCTCGCTGCGGGTGGATCGTGGCGGCACGGTGATCCACTACATCGGCCAATACCGCAGTGTGGATCGCCCCACCCTGCTGGCGTTTAGCTGGGGCGTGCAGGGCCACGGCGAAGATGCGCTGAGCGAAGTCAGCCTGGCGTTCGCCGACGACGGCGCCGGCTGCCACCTGGCCCTGACCCACGTGATCGATCCGCAGTGGACAGCCTATCCGGAGCGTACGCGCAACGGCTGGCGCACGATGCTCGATGCGTTGGCCGAGCTGTTCCCGGGCGCGCCGCCGCACTGACGCGGCGCGGCCAACGCGCTAGTGCAGCAACCACCACGGCAGCGCCAGGGTCACCACGACGATCACCAAGATCACCACCAGCACGCCGCCCACGTACAGCGGCCGCGCGCGCAGCTGGCTGGCAAAGGTTTCCGCCTGGCCGTCCTGGCGCGCCTGATCGGCTGAAGCACGTGCCGCGGCACTGCGCGCGGCCTGGTAATCGGCCATCAGCGCCTTGGCACGTGGCAGCTGCGCGTCGTCTTCCAGCCAGATGCCGCCGTGGGAAATGCCCCAGCTGCTGGGCGTGGTTTCGTAGAACGCGATCTTCTCGCGCCCCAGCCACCCACGGACCTCGTCGGCCTCGTCATCGGGGACATTGCGCAAATTGAGCAGGAGCTTGGCCATGTGCACAGGATAGCCGCCCATGGTGTTGGGCCTGCTACCGTGTCGCGCCTTGAACCCCAACGAAGGAGCGCGCGATGCGCCTGTGGACTCCCCTTGTGCTGGCGCTTGCCCTGGCCGCCTGCACCCCGGCCAAGCCGCCGGTCGAACTGCACGGCAGCGTCGCCACGCTGCAGGTCAACGACACCGCCCCGGGCACCGGCGCGATCGCCACCGCCGGCAGCAACGTGACCGTGCACTACACCGGCTGGATCTATGACGACACCAAGCCGGACAAGCATGGCGAGAAGTTCGACAGCTCGGTTGATCGCGGCGAACCCTTCACCTTTCCGCTCGGCGGCGGCACGGTCATCAAGGGCTGGGACCAAGGCGTGGCCGGCATGAAGGTCGGCGGCAAGCGCACGCTGCTGATTCCCGCCGAGATGGGCTACGGCGATGCCGGCGCCGGCGGCGTGATCCCGCCGGGTGCTTCGCTGGTGTTTGATGTCGAACTGCTGGACGTCAAGGCGCAGTAATTCCTCAAGGTCAAAGTCCCAGTCGATACGCGAGTGGCGCTGTGCGATGGCCAGATAGGAGGCCCCGATCGCGACCATTGCGCAGCCAACACCGGCAAAGGCGACCTGCTTACCGAAGTAAGATGCGCCAAAGAACGTGCATCCGGCGGCGATCAGCAGGTAGCCGCTCAGTTTCCAATCTCTTTTCCACGCGGTCATCCTTGCCCACATCGTCGCGATTGCTGGTTTGAAAATTAGTCCTGCTTCACCGGCTTCAGCACCAGATCCTGGAAGTCGAAGCTGAAATCGGTCAGCGGCGAGATCGGCTTGATGCCGGCGCCGGTGATCTTGCCGTCGGCATCCAGGTCAAACGTCAGGAACGCATCGGCGTTGAGCCAGCGCTCACGCCAGCGCACCACGAAGGTGTCGTGCTGCCACGGCGTCAGGTCGCCGACCAGCTGCGGGGTCTTGGTGAAGCGGATGACCAGTTTGCCGTTCTCCTGGGCGACGACGATGTCGCCATACCAGGCATCGCGGTAGGTCTGCGCGTACCTGGCCAGCGGCAGCGAGGGCTTGGACTTGGCATCGCGCGCGGCCTCATGTTTTTTCCAGCCTTCGTCCGCATCGCCCTGCGACTTGGCCACCGCCTTGGCATAGGCCGCGTTCCAATCGGTCCTGGGCGCGTCCAGGTACGCATCGAGCGCGCGCAGGGTCACCGCGTTGAAGGCCGCGCCCACTTCCTGGTTGGTCAGCACGATGATGCCGAGCTTTTCCTGCGGCACCAGGGTGATGCGCGAGACCATGCCCGGCCAGCCGCCGGTGTGCCAGACCAGCTTGCGGCCGCGGTAATCGGACAGCATCCAGCCTTCGCCGTATCCGAAATAGTTGGGCTTGGTCGCGGCCAGTTCCGGCACCGAGGGTTCGTTGACCGGGATCGGCGTGAGCATGGTCCACATGTCGGCCTGGCGCTTGGCGCTGAAGAGCCGCTTGGCGTTATCGCCCTCGCCCGAGATCACGCCACCATTGAGCTGCGCAGCCACCCACTTGGACAGGTCGTGCACGCTGGAATAGATGCCGCCGGCGCCGCCGACGTTCGACCAGGTCATGCGCGGCGCAGGCTGCAGGTCCTTGAAATCGGCCTTGGCGTGGCCCATCGCCACGTCGTCGCCCACTTTCAGGTCATCGCTGTTGTAGACGGTGTCGTCCATCCCGAGCGGCTTGAAGAAACGCTGCTGCAGGAACTGCTTGTACGGCATGCCAGACGCCTGCTCGATCACCAGCTGGGCCACGCCGAACAGGATGTTGTCGTAGGCGTACTGGTAGCGGAAGCCGCCCTTGATCGGCACGTCCTTCAGGCGCTCGGCCACTTCCTTGTTCGTGTAGGTCGTGGTCGGCCAGTACAGCAGGTCGCCCGCGCCCAGCGACAGGCCGCTGCGGTGGGCCAGCAGGTCGCGGATGCGCATCTCGTGGGTGACGGTGGGATCGGACATGCGAAACCACGGCAGGTGGTCGATGACGCGGTCATCCAGGCTCAGCTTGCCCTCGTCG
>JBIIHJ010000164.1:0-8259 GCA_044235875.1 Pseudoxanthomonas sp. | reverse complement strand
CAACGTCACCGTGCCCTGCACGCCCGGGGCGATGACGTAGTTCTGGCCCAGCATGTCGCCCAGGATCGCCTTGACCACAGCCTGCAGCGATTCGCCTTCGAAGTTGAACGTGGCGCCGCCACCGGTCACCCCGGCCAGGGCCGGCGGTGCGGACGCGGCGGCGCTGCGGTTGATGACTTGGCCGGTGCCGCGACGGATCTGCGCCTGCGGGCCGGCCTGCGGTGCTTCGACCGATTCCAGCGGCGTGGTCTGCGCGGTGCCGGCGGTGGCTTCGGGATTGGTGGCATTGCCCTGGCGCTGGACCTGCGGCACCGGTGCGGTGGCGCAGCCGGCCAGCAGGCCTAGCAGGACGCTGAAAAGAAGGGCGGTGCGTGACGTCATGTCTTCACTCTACTTGGTCGTTCCCGGCGCGCCGGAGTTCTGTTGTTCGCGCATCTGCCGGCGACGCGCTTCGATGCGCTCGCGGATGGCCTGCATCTGCTGCTCGGTGGTCTGCGGCGCTGCCGCGGCGTCGGCGCCCGCCGCGGCCGCATCTGCGGCGGTTGATGCCGGTGCGCCGCGGACCTGGGGATCGGAAGACGATGGCCGTTCGCGCGGGGGTGCGGGAGCATCGACGGGGCGGCCCTGCGTGCTCGCCTGCCTCGGCGGCTGGCGCGGTGCCTGGCCTTGCGGCAGGGCGCTGGTCAGCTGGGTCGGGGCCTGGCCGCCCTGGCCGTCGAACACCCGCAGCTCCAGGGTGCGCTGGCCTTCGGGACCTTCAAACACGGCGCGGCGCGGCGCCAGTTCGGTCAGGCGCCAGGCCGAGGCCGACGGCGGCGCCTCGCCCAGCTTCACCGACACGGCCGATGCGGCATTGCCTTCGCCCGGCGCCTGCAGGATCGCCAAGCGCACGCGCGGTGTAATCAGCACGCTGGTCAGCACGTAATCGAAGCCCTTGTCGGCCTGCTCGCCGCCCTGGCCTTCAAGGAAGAACGGATGCGGCTGGCGATCGGCCGCGAATACCGGCCGATGGCTGATCTGCGCGTACTGCGACAGCGGCCCCAGGCGCTCGGGCACCGGCGCCGGCAAGACCGGCAGTGCCTGCACCAGGCCCGGATCATCGGGCAACGGCACGATCCGGCTGCCCATGCCGGCCAGCGCCAGCAGCCAGGCCAGCACCGCCCAACCGGCCAGCGCCAGCAGCAGCCAGGTCCGCGGACCGATGGCTTCACTGCGCACGGGCACCTCCGCGCGCAGGCACTGGCGGGGCCGGCGCTGGCTTGAGGTAACCGGACAGATCGAAGCTGACGTTGAGCCCGCCGTTCTGGTCCTCGGCCTGTGGCGTACGGAAGTTGAAGCTCTGCGCCAGGATGTTGAGGTTGTCCACGAACAGGCGCGGGCTGCCCGACTCCAGGGCGTGCAGCACGGCGGCCGTTTCCGGCACGCCGCAGCGCAGGGTCACCTGCACGACCACGCGCGGGAAGCGCTCGCCGCCGCCGGCCGGGAATGGCGAACGGTTGGTGATGGCGCAGCTGCGGTTGCCAGGGCTGGCCTGGCCGACCACGGTTTCCAGGCGCTGGGTCAGCGCGGCGGTGGCCAGCTCGGCCGAGGGCTCGGTCAGGAACCCGGGCCGGTTGCCCAGCGCGGCCTGCGCGGCGGCCAGCTGGCGTTCGACCTGCGGGCGCTGCTGCAGTTGGGTGCGGACGCGCAGCTCGCGCGATTGCGATTCGGCAATCCGTGCGCCGACCTCGCGCATCGGTACGGTCCACCACGGATGCACCAGCACCAGATAGGCCAGCGCCAGCGCGGCCAGCAAAAGGCCCAGCGCCAGCCAGCGATCCTGCTGCGCGGTCCTAGCGGGCATTGGCATTCCTGCGCGCGGGCTTGGCGGTGTTGGAAGGTGGCTTGGGGCCAGCCAGCTGCGCGGTCATGCTGAAGCGGTCCAGCCGGGTGCGGCGATCCATCTGCAACGCGCCGGTCAGGGCGGGCGAGGACCACAGCCTGGAGCCTTCGAGCACCTTGACCAGGCCGGGCGCTTCCGGGCTCAGGCCGATCAGCAGCAGGCGATCGCCTTCGACCGAGACTTTTTCCAGGTAGGTGTTGTCGGGCAGCAGGCGGGTGAGTTCGTCCAGCAGCTCGACCGTGGTCGGGCGCGCGGCGCGCTGGGCCTGCAGGAACCTGGCGCCTTCCACCAGATCGACCAACTGCTGGCGCTGTGCGGCCACGCCGCGGGCCTGGGCGGCGCTGCGTTCGACCTGGGCGGCGAACGCGTCGGCTGCGGCGCGGCGGTTGGACAGCACCTGCCAGCCGGCGAACACCAGCGCCAGCACCGCCACCACCGCGGCAATCAGGTTCCAGGTCCGGGCCGGGCTGGCGCGGCGCACGCGCAGGGCCGGCGGCAGCAGGTTGACGCCCAGTGGCTGGCCACTGGCGTCGGCCACGTCCAGGCCAGCCAGCCCCTGGGCGATCGGCCCGAGCGCCTCCAGGGCGTGGTCCACGCCCTGGCGACGCACGACCACCAGCTCGGCCTCGAGCTGGCCATCGGCGCGACGGCCGACGATGCGCGCATCGAAATACACCGCCTCGGCCGTGAACGGGGTCTGGCGATCGATCTCGAAACCGACCACCTCGCGCAGGCGTTCGGCGGCCGCCGCGGGCAGCAGCAGCGGACGACGCAGCACCTGCACGGCCGGCAGCAGGCTCCAGCGCGGCAGACCGGCCAGGCGCGGTTCGAGCACGGTATCCAGTTCGGCCGAGGTCACCGGCAACGGCAGCGCGGCCAGCGGATCTAGCCCAGCCGGGCCAGCCTTGAGCAGTTGGACTTCGCCGGCCTGCGGCACCAGCAGCAGGCGCTCGGCGGCCAGGCCGAACAGCGTGCGCCAGCGGGCCGGAAGCCAGCTGGACAGCGCATCGCGCCACCAGGAGAAGAAGCGGCTGGCTGCGCCCATTGAGCGCCCCAGACCCGGCAGCACGGTCGTGCCTGCGCGGGGTGTCGTCATCGGGGTTCCCAACCTTCCTCCCAGCGCAGCGTCGTATACATGGCGCCCG
The DNA here is from genome assembly GCA_044235875.1 of Pseudoxanthomonas sp. Lineage (GTDB taxonomy): Bacteria > Pseudomonadota > Gammaproteobacteria > Xanthomonadales > Xanthomonadaceae > Pseudoxanthomonas_A. The sequence goes on along the minus strand of JBIIHJ010000164.1, from coordinate 5,232 downwards.
GCGTCGGACCGCCCCCCGCACGCACCACCGCCCGCAGCACCGCCTGGCGGCCATCGGGGAGTCGTGCACGGCTCTCGATACTATACGTGCCGCTTCCCTGGCCCACGACCCCGGCGGCCTGCCCGGCGGCGCCCTGGCGCTGGGCGAGCACCAGATTGGGATCCATGCCCAGTGCGGTCAGCACCGGCCCCTGCGCGTAGGTGGGATCGGGCCGGCTGCGGCCGCCATAGATCGTGAGATACGGCCGCACGCGGGCATAGATGTCCGGCGTCCAGCCCAGCACCTGCTCGACCTCGCCCACCGTTTCGAATGGCGCGTCCTTGGCGCCGTACGGCAGGCCGGCCTCGGCGTACTGGGCATCTTCGGCGCCGCCGCCAGGCGGGCTGAGCGAATCGCTATCGCGCCAGTCGACCACCGCGCCGGCCAGCTGCCCGGCCTGGGCGTCATCCACGCCAATCGCACGCAGCAGGCTGGCCAGGGTCTGTGCGTCGGCCTGGTTGAGATCGACCTTGCCGGTCTCGTCGACCAGCTGGACCTGCAAGTGGCTACCGGCGTACTGCCAGCCATAAGGACGCCCGTCGGGCACCCAGCGGGTGCGCGCATCGGTGTCGGCCACGCGCTGCAGCGCGTATTCCAGGCCGGCACGGGCGATCTCCTGGGCCACGCTGCCCTGCGCCAATACCCGGCCCTGCAGCGACTCAACCCGCGCGGTGATGGCAAAGGCCCCGATCAACGCCGTCAACAGCGCGATCAGCCAGACCACCAGCAGCAGGGCCACGCCCTGCTGCGCGCGCGGTGCGGCGCGCCGACGCCGCGCGGTCATGGCGTGACCTCGTGCGCGGTGCCATTGCCCTGCGCCAGCGTCACGACCAGATCCGGCCAGCGGCTGCCATCTTCGGCCTGGATCTGGATGGAGACCTGCACCGGCAGGGTTTCGACCTGGCTCCAAGCGTCCTGCCAGTCGCCCAGGCCGCCGCCGTCGGCGGCCAGCCCGCGGTACTGGAAGCGCACCGCCTTCAGGTGATCGGCCAGCAGCTCCGGCGGGCGCGGTGTACCGGGCTCGGCGATGGTCCGGCCGGCCTGCACCATCGCCAACCCGACCTGCAGGCGCGCGCCGTCGTCAACGGCCTCGACCTCGTGCAAGTACGGACCGCCGCGGCCGAGGTAATCGGGAATGTCGGCAACAAAGCGCATCTGCGTCGGCGTGCCCGAGAAGCGGCTGGCGATGCCATTCTGGTCGTCAAGCGCGTAGGCGATCGCCTGCGCCGAGGCCAGATGGCTGCGCAGGAATCCCTGCACCGCACGGATGCGCTCGTTGCGGGTTGCGGTGACTTCGCCGCGATGGACCATCGCCGTGGCCGCGCGCAGGGTCGCAAAGCCCACCGCCAGGCCGGCGGCCAGCAGCAGCGTGGCCAGCAGGATTTCCATCAAGGTGAAGCCGGACTGCCGGGTGGCACTGCCACCCGGCCGGCTGAACGCCCGAGGGCCGTGCCCGGGGACCGGACTGGAGCCCTGTTGCGTCCGCTTCATTGCGCGGCCCCCGCCGTGCCTTCGGCCTGGGCCAGGCGCAGGCTGCGCCACTGCAGGCGCTCGCCGGCACGTTCGCCCCAGGCCACGGTCAGCTGCACCTCCAGCAGGCGTGCCGCGCCAGGGTTGACCAGGCCATCGGTGGGCAGGCGCGGATCGGTCCACGGCGCGATGTCCAGCTGCCAGTGATAGCGCCCCTCTTCCAGATCGCCCTCATCGTGCCCCGGCGCCAGCCCGCCGCCGGCGCCGACCTGGGCCAGCAAGGTCTGCGCGTGCAGCGCCGCGCGGCCGGACATGCTCGCCCGGTGGATCTGCCGCGCCGCGCCCGACAGCGAGCCCAGCAGCAGCGTCAGTGCCAGCGCCAGCAACGCGAAGGCCACCACCACTTCGATCAGCGTGAAACCGCGTTGCCGGCGCTTGGACCGACGCATCACGGTGCCGGCCCCGGCGTGTCCAGGCGCACTTCGCCGGTGAGCCAGGCCACGGTGATCTTGCGCGCTGCCTGCTTGGCCGACAGCTCGACGCTGCCGCCGGTGGAGGCGCCGTCGGGATAGAACACGATCGCACCCTCGCCCGCCTGCGCGCTGGCCTGACGCGCGCCATAGAAGGCGATGCGCAGCTCCTGCGGAATGCGGCCGTTGCGCTTGCCGGGGGCGGCGTACAGATGCCCGGACGGATTGATCACAAAGCGCTGCGGCTGGCCACTGGCGATGGCCTGGGCGCGGGTGAAGCGCAGCTGCGAGGCGATGTCCTTGGACGTCGCACGCAGGCGCATGCCCTGCAGCCCGCCACTCATGGCCACCGCCGTCATCGTGCCGATGAGTGCGATCAACGCGATCACCACCAGCACTTCGATCAGGGTGAAGCCGGCCGCTTGGGCGGCACGGCCGCCCGACCGACTGAATGCCCGAGGGCTGCGCACGAGGACCGGACTGAAACCCCGCGCCGCGGCATGGCCGGGCGCGCGTGCGCGACGGCTCATGCCCTCGCTCAGTTCTGGTACGGAATGTCGGCGTTGACGCTGTCGCCGCCGGGCTGTCCATCCTTGCCCAGGCTGATCAGGTCGAAGGGGCCGCTCTGGCCAGGCACGGCGTACTGGTACTGGTGGTTCCAGGGATCCTTCAATTCGGTTTCCTTGGCATAGGGACCCAGCCAGCCGGTGGCATCGCCCGGGGCGCTGACCAGCTCACTCAACGCGCCCGGCAGGCGGCCGGTGTCCATCTCGAACTGCTGGATCTTTTCGGCCACGGTCTGCACCTGGGCTTTGGCCAGGTTGACCTTGGCGCGGTCGGCATTGCCCAGGATGCGGGTGGCGGCGAAGGCGACGATGCCGCCAATCAGGATCACCACCACGATGATCTCCATCAGGGTGAAGCCGGCCTGTGCGGCGCGCGAGGGCAGTGCGGACATGGAACGTCGGTTGTGCATATGCGGTCTTCCGTTACGTGATGCGTGTTCGGGGGAAAGGTTCAACAGACTAGTTGATGGCACCGGCCAGATCGTACAGCGGCACCAGGACGGCAATGATGACCGCACCCACGACCGCTGCCAGAACCAGGGTCACTGCCGGGACCAGTGCGGCCAGCATGCGGTCCAGCGCCTGCGCCGTCTGTGCTTCGAAGGTATCGGCGGTCTTGAGCAGCATCGCGTCCAGCGCGCCGGACTCCTCGCCCACCTGGATCATCTGCAGGGCCAGCCGCGGGAAGCGCTTGCCGGCGCCAAGCGAACTGGACAGCGCACGGCCGTTCTTGACCGCCTCGGCGGCGTTTTCGACATCGGCCGCCAGCGCGCGGTTGCCCAGCACGTTGCGGGCGATGCCCAGTGCGCCCAGCAGCGGGACGCCATTGCGCAGCAGCGTGCCCAGCGTGCGGGCCAGGCGCGCGGTTTCCAGGCGCGCGATCAACGAACCAACCAGCTTGCGCTGCAGGATCCACGCGTCGAATCGGTCACGAAATGCCGTGTCACGTCGCTTGCGATCGACCCACAGCGCCAGCACCGCCGGGATCACGATCAGCGCCAGCCACCAGCCGGCCACGAACTCCCCGACGGCCAGTACGATCCGGGTAAACCACGGCAACGCGACGTCCAGGCTTTCGTACATCTGCGAAAACTGCGGCACCACGTAGCCCAGCAGGAACAGCATCGCCAGGCCCACCACCACCAACAGGATCGCCGGATAGATCAGCGCGTTGACCACGCGTCCCTTGAGCGCGCGACTGCGCTCCAGGTAATCGGCCAGCCGCTGCAGCGTGTCGTGCAGGCTGCCACCGGCCTCGCCCGCGCGCACCATGTTGATGTACAGCCGCGAGAATGTGCCGTGCTGGCGTTCCAGTGCCGTGGACAGCGGTGCGCCACCGCGCACGGCTTCGCGGATGTCGGCCACCGTATTGCGCGCCTTGTCCTCGTCGGGCAGGTCCAGCAGGATGGTGAGCGCACGGTCCAGTGGCTGGCCCGCGCCGAGCAACGTCGCCAGCTGCTGGGTGAACAACACCAGCCGTTGCCCACCGAAGGCATTGGGCTGCAGCAGCAACTTGAGCGCGCCAAGTCCGCCGCCTTCGGAGGCCAGCCTGGCTTCCATCGGCAGGTGCCCCTGCTCCTGCAGCCGCGCGACCACTTCAGCTTCGCTGGCCGCCTCCATCTGCGCTTCCAGCACGTCACCGCGCGCGTTGAGGGCCTTGTAGCGGTAGAGGGGCATCAGGCTGTCAACCTGTTGATCAACACGCGCAAGTCGGTACATCCGACGCAGGGGATACCGTCATCGGCGCATACGCGGGAATCCATGGACATTCACTCTTGGCACGTCTCCGATGATGTCTGGCCACAGATCCCTCCATGACGGATTGAAAGCGTCGATCAACTGAAGCTTCCAGGCGCGTCGTCATTTCTTTATGTGTTTCTCGCGAACGATCGCCGATTCCATCGAATCGTGCATCTCGTACCCCACCAGCTGCGTTACGCGATACTGCTGCGTGAACCCTTAGATCGCGTGCTCGCGATGCTGCCAAGTGCGGCCGACTAGGTTGCTGGTCACGCCGACACGGAGCGTGCCGTTGCGACTGCTGGCCAGCAGATGGACGCGCGGCTGCTTGGTCATCGTTCTTCCTTGAATGTCCATGGATTCCCGCGTGCGCGGGAATGACGGAATCTGTCTTCCTGCGTGAACGCTTCAAGGGCGACGCAGCAAGATCACGCATCCTCCGTCACCCGCAGCACTTCCTCGATGGTGGTCATGCCGGCCAGGGCCTTGGCGATGCCGTCTTCGTACATGGTGCGCATGCCGGCCTTGCGGGCCAGGCCTTCGATCTCGCCCATGCCGGCGTGGCGCATCACGGCGCGGCGCAGTTCGTCGTCCATCACCAGGAACTCGGTGATGGTCGTGCGACCCAGATAGCCGGTGGGCGCGATCGCCGAGCCGCGCGGGCGGTACAGCAGGATCGGCCCTTCCGGCTGGAAGCGACGCAGGTCGAACCTGGCGATCTCCTCCGGCGTGGCCGGATACGCTTCGGCGTGCGTGGGCTCCAGCCGGCGCACCAGGCGCTGGGCGAGGATGCCGTTGATGGTGGAGGTCAGCAGATAGTCCTCCACACCCATGTCGAGCATGCGGGTGATGCCGCCGGCCGCGTTGTTGGTGTGCAGCGTGGACAGCACCAGGTGGCCGGTGAGCGCGGACTGGATCGCGATGCGCGCGGTTTCCAGGTCGCGCAT
>JBIIHJ010000455.1:0-2532 GCA_044235875.1 Pseudoxanthomonas sp. | reverse complement strand
GAGCCGATCGCACTCAACCAAGTCCTGGCCCAGCGCGCGCCTGAGTGGAATGGCGAGCCGCTCAAGGAAGACGAAAAACCCAACTGGCTGGGCGAAGTGGTCGACACGCTGGCCACCGACATCCACACCCGCATCAACGGCGCGGCCGACGTCAATCCGATCAACCTGCTGGCGCTGGCGCTGCTGTCCACGCCCAAGCACGCGATGGCCGAAGCCGACCTGATCGCCCAGATCGAGCTGTCCAAGACCCTGCTGGCGCAGTTGCCGTATTCGGACCGCGTCACCGTCTCCCCGCACAGCCCCGAGCGGATCATCGCCCACGGCCTGGAGATCAACGTCCTGCGCCGCATCTCCCATCCCCTGGGCGACGTGCTGGACGTGGTCGACGAAGACACCGCGGTGCTGCTGAGCTATTACCGCAACAACGTGCTGCACCTGTTCACCGCCGCGGCGTGGATCGCCTGTTGCTTCCAGAACAACCGCCGCATGTCGCGCCAGCGCCTGGTCGGGCTGGGCGTGCAGCTGTATCCGTTCCTGCAGGCCGAGCTGTTCCTGCCGTGGACGCCGGAAGCATTCGCCGAGCGCATCGAACGCACGATCGACGTGTTCATCGCCTCGCGTTTGCTGGAACAGGTCGGCGAGGACGATGGCGGGATCCTGTCGCGCAATGCCGGCCAGACCGACGAGGTGTTCCGCCTGCGCGCGATCGGCCACTCGCTGCAGCAGGCCTTCGAGCGCTATTACATCGCCATCTCGGTGCTGGTGAAGAATGGCCCCGGCGTGCTCGGCACCGCCGAGCTGGAAAGCCTGTGCCAGCAGGCCGCCCAGCGCCTGAGCCTGCTCTATGCGCCGGCCGCACCGGAGTTCTTCGACAAGACCCTGTTCCGTGGCTTCATCCAGAAGCTGCGCGAGCTCAAGCTGGTCTGGCCGGACGAAAACAGCAAGCTGCGCTTCGACGCGCGCCTGGATGCCTGGGCGCGCGATGCCAAGGTGATCCTCGGCCGCGAGCTGCGCCACACCATCGAGCGGGTCAGCCCCGAGGCCGCGCGTCCCGATCCGTTGCCGGAGCCGTCCGAGTAACGAAGTGGAGGTGTGGGAGGTCGGGCTATCCCAGCATCGGGAAGGCCTGGGCCAGCCAGGCATGGGCCGATTCGCCGATCTCCGGCTGGCGCACCAGGTCTACCAGGGGCGAGCCGCTGCCGCTGAGGTCAGGCAGGTATTCGCAGACCAGGGCCATGCGCAGGGTCGCGGTGCCACCGGGCAGGATCGCCGGCGGCAGGTATTCGCGGAACCCGTAGAAGGCAAACAGCGCATGCAGCGCCGGCGCGCAGCTGATCAGGCAGAAGCGCACGCTCGAATCGCGCACCAGCTGGTAGGTCTGGCGCATCAGCAGGTCGATGACGGGGCGGGTGCGGTAGTCGGCCAGCACGGCCAGGCGCGAGCCAACCACGATGCTTTCCGGTGGCCAACTGCCGGCAAAGCGCTCCAGGCGCAGCAGCGCGCCCCGGTCGTGGCGCAGGTGCGGTGTGTCGGCCGCATGTAGGCGCAACGCTGCGACCAGGTCCTCGCCGTCCGCCACGGCCACGGTGGTGCCGCTGATCTCCAGGGCAGCATCGTCAGTGAGCGGGTCTTCGCCGCACTCGTCCTGCAGGCGGCGGCGCAGGGCGGCGAGCGATGCGTCCCCCTTCCCGGGTCCAAACCGGACCGACTGGAGGCCGGTCGCGTGCATGGGCGGGAAAACGGCAGCGATGGAGGCAGCGGAGTACATGAAACCCGGTGTCCCGGTGGGGCCCGGACAGTCCGGGTCGAATCCCACAAGTCAAGCAAGCATCGCGCCAAGCGCCGTGACCGGCCGGCAAGTGCCGGTAATGCAACGGAATTGGCGGCAATGGTCAGGTGGCACGTCCGGTCCCCGCAGGTGACGCCGCGTGTCACAAGCCGCCAGGCCCGTCAGCGAAGTGCCCGGTGGGGCCATCCGCTGCGCCGGTCAGGCCGGCTGGTCGGGGATCAGGGCGCTTTCCAGCCGGGTGATGCAGTCCTTGAGCCAGAGCTTGCGCTTCTTCAAGCGCTTGACGGTCAGCTCGTCGGCCTGGAGCCCGGCCACCCGCTGCTCGATCTCCACGTCCAGGTCACGATGCTCGCGCCGCAGGGCGGCCAGGCGGGAAACCACTTCGGCGGTGGGGATGGCGTTGTCCACCGACCGAGCATACCGCCGCGGTGTGTCCATGCGGCGCGCGCCTGCCGAACCCGCCGGCAACATCGACTTGCGTCCGCCGCAGCCGGCCAGCGTATCGGCCCGGTAGACTGCCCGGCCGATGCCCACGTCCCTGCCCTTGCAGCTGTTGAACGAGCCGGTGCGTCGCACCGACCCGGCGACCGCGCGCGCCGACCATGCCCGGCTGGCCCGGCAGCTGCGTCGCCAGGTCGGCCAGGCGATCGCCGACTACGGGATGATCGAGGCCGGCGACAAGGTGATGGTGTGCCTGTCCGGCGGCAAGGACAGCTACACCCTGCTGGACCTGCTGCTGCAAC
>JBIIHJ010000454.1:0-2534 GCA_044235875.1 Pseudoxanthomonas sp. | reverse complement strand
CAGGCCGATGGTCAGGAAAGCAAAGGTGAAGTTGATCGGCGCGCCGGTGGTCTGCCCGGTCGCCAGGCTGGCCGCGCTCAGCGCGTAGCCGCCCACGGTCACGCCCAGGGCGAGCGAGACCTGCTGGACCATCGCCGCAAGGCTGGTGGCCTGGCCCATCCGCGCTTGGTCCACTTCCGAATAGATGATCGCGTTGAGGCTGGTGAACTGCAGCGAGCGGAAGCAGCCGCCCACCAGCAGGATCCCGACCATCAACAGGTAAGGCGTATCGGGGCGGAACAGGCCGTAGGTGCACAGCATCAGCGAGGCGGCGACGGCGTTGAACACCAGCACCTTGCGGAAGCCGAAGCGCTTGAGGATACGCGCGGCCAGGGTCTTCATGAACATCGCGCCGGCGGCCGAGGTAAAGGTCACCGCGCCCGATTGCAGCGGATTCAGGCCGAAGCCCAGCTGCAGCATCAGCGGCAGCAGGAACGGGATCGCGCCGATGCCGATGCGGAACAGCGAGCCGCCCATCACGCCGATGCGATAGGTCGGCAGCTTCAGCAGGTCCAGGTCGATCAGCGGATGCGGATGCCGGCGTGCGTGCGACACGTACGCCACCAGGATCGCCACGCCCGCCGCCACGCAACCCAGCGCGATCCACGTACCGACCATGTGCCGGCCCAGCGTGGCCAGGCCGAACATCGACAGGGCCAGCCCTGCACCGGACAGCACGAAGCCCATCCAGTCCAGCGGCTTGACCTCGCCCTTGAGCAGCGGGATGTATTTCCACGCCAGCCAGATGCCGAGCGCGCCCATCGGCAGGTTGATCAGGAAAATGAAACGCCAATGGCTGTAGGTGGTGATCATGCCGCCCAGCAGCGGGCCCAGGATCGGCCCCAGCAGGGCCGGGATCGTCAGCCAGCTCAGCGCGCGCACCAGCTCGGCCTTGGCCACGCTGCGCAACAGGACCAGCCGGCCCACCGGCACCATCATCGCCCCGCCCATGCCCTGCACGAAGCGCGCGGCCACCATCCATTCCAGCGACGTGGCCGCCGCACACCCCAGCGAGCCCAGCAGGAACACGCCGATCGCGGTCATGAAGGTCGGCCGCGCGCCGAAGCGGTCCGCGACCCAGCCGCTGATCGGGATGAACACCGCCAGCGCCAGCAGATAAGTGGTCAGCGCCAGCTTGAGTTCCACCGGCTCCACCGAAAGATCGGCGGCGATGGCCGGCAGCGAAGTCGCGATGGCGGTGGAATCCATGTTCTCGATGAACAAGGCCGTGGCGACGATGAGCGGGAGCAGGCGTTCGGGTTTCAACGGACCGGTATGGCGACAGCGGAGAGCAGCATTTTCGCTCAAACGCCCTTGGCCCCGCGTGAGCCGCACCCGAGCCCGCGCCCCATCGGCCCACTGACCGGCACGCGCCGGACGCTAAGCCACGCCGTACCAGCGCGCGATCGCTGGCGGCAGGCGATCGGCCAGTTCGATCTCCAGGGCGCGGTACCCATCCAGCACGTCGCGCAGCGACTGCTGGGCTGGCGTGAGGCCGATCAGGCCTTCGAGCTCCTCGACGCTGAGCTGGGCATCGGCCCAGTCATGCAGCCGGTCGACCCGCGACAACGCCGCCGCCCGCAGCCAACCGCGCAGCGGCAAGACCCGATAGCCGACGTCGGCCAGGGTCGCCACGTGCCGGGCCAGGGGTTCGGCCACGCCGCGGAACCATTCGCTCTGGCCACCAGCCGCGGTGCGGATGGTCAGCGGGACCGGCGCGCGATGGGCCTTGAGCGGTCGGCGCAGTTGCAACTCCAGGTCGCGCGCATCGCGAATGGTCTCGGTTTCCACCAGCACGCCGGCTTGCAGGTCGAAGAACGCGAACCAGCGCGGATGCAGCGCGCCGATCCGTCCCAGCGGATCGCGCGAGAACCCAATCTTGCAGAAGTCCTCCCACGCGCACGGAAACACATAGGTGAAGCAGCGCCCGTCGATGCGAACGGCGGCTTCCGCCTCCACGCTCATGACACCGAACGTTGCCGCGCGGCCCGCGATGGACCTTCGCTGGCTTCGTCCGGCGCACGCTCCCAGCCGAACACGCTGCGCCCGCCATAGCGGTGCGATTGGCGGCGCTCCTCTTCCAGATAGGTCTGCAGCGAGGGGCCACCCGCGTGCGCTTCCAGCTGGCGCGCCTGTGCATCCAGGCGACCGATCGCGTCGAGCTTTTCTTCGTTGCCCAGCCTGGCCTGCTGCACGGCGGTCTTGAGCACGCCGATGGTGTGGTCCAGCACAGTGGTCGGCACCGGGAACGGATGCCGGTCCTTGCCGCCATGGGCCAGCGAGAACCGCGCCGGGTCGCTGAAGCGGCACGGCGTGCCATGCAGCACTTCGGCCACCATCGCCAGCGAGCGCACGGTGCGCGCGCCCACGCCCGGCACCTGCAACAGCGCGGTGAAGTCCTTCGGCCCCTGCTCGGCCGCCGCAGCCAGGCTGCCATGCAGCCGGCGCAGCACGATGTCCTGCGCGCGCACGTCGTGGTGGTCCGGCAGCGACAG
>JBIIHJ010000453.1:0-2548 GCA_044235875.1 Pseudoxanthomonas sp. | reverse complement strand
CGATCCTGTTCCACGCGCTGGACCACGCCGCGGCGATCACCGACATGCACTTCATGCTGCAGAAGGAAGTCGTCGACCGCATGGCCGCAGGCCCCGGCAGCAAGGTCTACGGCCGGCTGAGCGTGATGCTGCAGGCCTATTGCGACGTGACGCCGTTGTTCGTGGTGCCGCCGGGCGCGTTCCGGCCACCGCCGAAGGTCGATTCGGCCGTGGTGAGGATGGTGCCCAAGGATCCGGCGCGCATCGACGTGCGCGATCCCAGGCGCCTGGCCGCCGTGGTGCGCGCGGCCTTCGGCCAGCGCCGCAAGACCCTGCGCAATGCGCTGTCCACTGTGTGCGACACCGCGATGATCGAAGCGGCCGGGATACGCCCCGATGCGCGTGCCGAACAGGTCGATGTGGCCGATTTCATCGCCCTGGCGAACCTTCCGTACGGTGACGCAGTCGAACACGCCTGAACGTTTGAAATACACTGTCGCCCATGAGCACCACCGATTACGCCATCGATGTCGATGTGGCCACGCGTTTCCTGGAAGAACGCTCCGAACCCGATAGCGGCCAGTACGTCTTCGCCTACACCATCGTGATCCGCAACCGCGGCACCAAGCCCGCGCGCCTGGTCGGGCGGCACTGGGTGATCACCGATGGCAACGGCAAGACCGAAGAGGTCAACGGCGAAGGCGTGGTCGGCGAGCAGCCGCGCCTGCGTCCCGGGGAGCAGTTCAAGTACACATCCGGCGCAGTGCTGGAAACCGACCACGGCACCATGCGCGGCACCTACGACATGGTCGCCGACGATGGCACCCACTTCGATGCACCGATCGCGCCGTTCGCGCTGTCAGTGCCGCGCACGCTGCACTGATCCGTGGCGGTCTGGGCCATCGGCGACCTGCAGGGCTGTTACGACGCCACCGCACGGCTGCTGGAAAAACTCAACTTCGATCCGGCGTGCGACCGGGTGTGGTTTTGCGGTGACCTGGTCAACCGCGGCGGCCAGTCTCTGGAAACCCTGCGCCTGGTCCATTCGCTGCGCGACCAGTGCGAAGTGGTGCTGGGCAACCATGACCTGTCGCTGCTGGCCATCGGCGCGCGGACCGAGGCCGAGCAGCGCAAGGTCAACCCCGACCTGGGCCGCATCGTCCAGGCGCACGACCGCGACACGTTGCTGGAATGGCTGCGCCACCGCGAGCTGGTGCACGTGGACCGCGAGCTGGGCTGGATGATGCTGCATGCCGGGCTGGCACCGCGCTGGACCTGCACCCTGGCCGAAGGCTACGCACGCGAGGTGGAAGCCCAACTGCGCGGCCCGCACTTCGGCAAGCTCATGCGCAGCATGTACGGCGACAGGCCCAACTGGTCCACAGGCTTGGGCGGCCCGGACCGCTGGCGCGCCATCATCAACGTGCTCACGCGCATGCGCTACTGCACGCCGCGCGGGCGCATCGCGATGGAAGAAAAAGGCACGCCCGGCACCCAGGCCCAGGGGCTGTACCCGTGGTTCGACGTCCCGGGCCGCGAGATGCGCGAGCTCAAGATCGTCTGCGGCCACTGGTCCACGCTGGGCCTGATGATCGGTCACGGCGTGCATGCCATCGACACTGGCGCGGTCTGGGGCGGCAAGCTCACCGCGCTCCAGCTCGATACCGACGATGTACGGCTGGTGCAGGTCCCGGGCCGCGATGCCGAGGCGATCGCCGCCTCGCAGACCCAACGCCGTGCCTGATCAGCGCCTGCGGGCGTAGTCCACGAAATCAAATGCCTGGACGTGCCTGGCGTCCGCGGCATGGTGCTCACGTGCGGTCACCGCCCAATCGTCTGCGTTGAAGGCGGGGAAGAACGCATCGGCATCGGCCACCGTCGTCTCCACGTGGGTCAGGTGCAGCGTATCGGCCTGTGGCAGCAGCAGCGCGTAGATTTCGCCACCGCCGATGACGCAGAGTTCGTCCGCGCCCCGCACACCTGCTTGTTGCGTCGCCTCTTCAATCGATGCCACCGCGACCATGCCCTCGAACGGCACTTGCCCACCGCGCGTCAGCACCAGGTTCAAGCGCCCCGGCAGAGCCCTTCCCAGTGATAGCGCCGTCTTGCGGCCCATCAGTACCGGCTTGCCCAGCGTCAACGCCTTGAAGCGTTTGAGGTCATCGGGCAGCCTCCACGGCAGGTCGTTGTCGCGACCGATGGCGTGGTGGCGGTCGAGCGCGGCGATCAGCGAAATCCGCATCGATCAGACTGCGACCGGCGCCCTGATCGCCGGCGCTGGGTCGTAGCCGTGGATCTCGATGTCGTCGAAGGTGAAGCCGAACAGGTCGGTCACCTCCGGATTGAGGTGCAGCCTGGGCAGCGCGCGCGGTTCGCGGGTCAGCTGCTCGCGCGCCTGCTGGTAGTGATTCGAATAGAGGTGCGCATCGCCGAGCGTGTGTACGAAATCGCCCACGCCCAGGCCCGTGGCCTGCGCGACCATGTGGGTCAGCAATGCGTAGCTGGCGATGTTGAACGGCACGCCCAGGAAGATGTCGCCGCTGCGCTGGTACAGCTGGCAGCTGAGCTT
>JBIIHJ010000452.1:0-2551 GCA_044235875.1 Pseudoxanthomonas sp. | reverse complement strand
CCAGGCCGGCGTCCTGGCCGTGGCATCGACGCCTTCGATGATGCGTCCGCAATAACGCGGCGCATCTGCGCCGGCATCCAGCGCGACCTCGAGCACGCGGTCATGCTGCGCGGCGATTGGGGTGGCTGCGAATGGCACCACTTCGCTGCCGAACGCGGCGGCCACGTCGAAGGCGATGCCACGCACGCTGAAGCAGTCGGCGCGGTTGGGTGTGAGCTTGATCTCGATGCTGGCGTCGGGCAGGCCCAGGTAATCGGCGATCGGCGTGCCGATCGGCGCATCGTCGGGCAGCTCCAGCAGGCCGGAGGCATCGGCGTCCACGCCCAGTTCCTTGGCCGAGCACAGCATGCCGTTGGATTCCACGCCACGTAGCTTGGCCGCTTTGATCGCGATGCCGCCGACGTTGGCGCCGACCATCGCCAGCGGCGCGACCAGGCCCGGTCGCGCATTGGGCGCGCCGCACACGATCTGCAGGCGCTCGCCGGTGCCGGCCTCGACCTGGCAGACCTGCAGGCGATCGGCCTCCGGATGCTTGGCGCATTCGACGATACGCGCGACGACGACCTGCTCCAGGCCTTCGCCCAGCGCGGTGACGTCTTCGACCTCCAGGCCGATCGCGGTCAGCGTGGCCGAGAGTTCCTCGCGCGTGGCGCTGGTGGGAACGTGGCTGCGCAGCCAATTTTCAGAGAATTTCATCGTATGTGTTCTTCCGTAGCGCGGGCCGTGATTGGCTCCGCCGTCGACGCGGTAATCCTGGATCGGCGATCAGGCGAACTGGCGCAGGAAGCGCACGTCGTTCTCGAAGAACGCGCGCAGGTCGCTGACGCCGTAACGCAGCATCGCAAAGCGCTCCACGCCCATGCCGAAGGCAAAGCCGGTGTAACGCTCCGGATCGATGCCCACGCTGCGCAGCACGTTCGGATGGACCATGCCGCAACCGAGCACTTCGAGCCAGCGGGTGCTGCCATCGGGCTGCTGCCAGGCGATGTCCACTTCCGCGCCGGGTTCGACGAAGGGGAAGTAGCTGGGGCGAAATCGCATCTCGAAATCGCGCTCGAAGAACGCGCGGACGAATTCGGCCAGCGTTCCCTTCAGGTCGGCGAAGGTCGAATGCTCGTCGACCAGCAGGCCTTCGACCTGGTGGAACATGGGCGAATGGGTCTGGTCGCTGTCGCTGCGATAGACCTTGCCCGCGGCAATCATGCGCAGCGGCCCGCCTCTACCCGAGGCGACGTGCTCACCCATGTAGCGCACCTGCACACCCGAGGTATGTGTGCGCAGCAGGCGGCCATCGCCGAAGTAGAAAGTGTCGTGCATCGCGCGCGCCGGATGATGCGGCGGGAAGTTCAACGCCTCGAAGTTGTGCCAGTCGTCCTCGATCTCCGGACCATCGGACAGCTCGTAGCCCAACCGTCCGAAGATGTCGGCGATGCGCTCCAGCGTGCGGGTGATCGGGTGCAGGCCGCCGCGCGCGCCATTGCGGCCAGGCAGCGTGACATCGATCGATTCACCTGCAAGGCGCGCGTCGAGCGCGGCGTCTTCCAGCACCGCCTTGCGTTCGGACAGCGCCTGCGAAATCGCATCGCGCGCCCGATTGATCGACTCGCCCGCGGCCTTGCGCTGATCGGCAGGCAAAGCGCCCAGCGCCTTGAGCTGCGCGGTGACCTGCCCATTCTTGCCCAGCAGCGCCACGCGCAGGACTTCGACGGTGTCGGGGGCGTCGGCGGCGGCGATATCGGCCAGCGCCTGCGCGGTAAGGGATTGAATTTCGCTCATCGGTCCTTGGATCCGTGGAATCCCAATGCACCAGCCGGATCGCCCGGGGCGCAGACAACAAAATGGGGAAGGACTCGCGCCCTTCCCCATGCATGCAATGCTGTTTCCGTCGAAGCGCCGCACGATGGCGGCGACTTCGAGGAATCCACACTTATGCCGCGAGCGCGCTCTTCGCCTTTTCGGCAAGCGCCGTAAAACCAGCGGCATCGTGCACGGCGATATCAGCCAGCACCTTGCGGTCCAGGGTGATGTTCGCCTTCAGCAGGCCATTCATGAAGCGGCTATAGCTCAGGCCGTTCAGACGTGCTGCTGCGTTGATACGGGTGATCCACAGCGAGCGGAAGTTACGCTTCTTCTGCTTGCGGCCGATGTACGCGTACTGGCCAGCCTTGATGACAGCCTGCTTGGCGACGCGGAACACCTTGCGACGGGCGTTGTAATACCCCTTCGCGCGGCTCAGGACCTTCTTGTGACGGCGACGTGCGGTCACGCCACGCTTGACTCGTGCCATGGTTTATATCCTCAGAGGTAAGGCAGCAGGCGATTCAGACGGCCGGAATCCTCGGCACGAATGATGTTCGTCGCACGAAGACCACGCTTCCGCTTGGTCGACTTCTTGGTGAGGATGTGGCTACGGTTGGCGTGGCCAGCCTTGAACTTGCCGGATGCGGTCTTGCGAAAACGCTTCGCCGCCGCCCGGTGGGTCTTGATCTTGGGCATTGCTAAAGATCCTTGTGGAGTTTCGATAACTGATCTGGGCGGTGGCGATCGCCAC
>JBIIHJ010000161.1:0-8405 GCA_044235875.1 Pseudoxanthomonas sp. | reverse complement strand
GCGTTAACGCACGCTCTTGCGGGTAAACAGGTTGACGATGGCCAGCAGGACCACCGCGCCGAGCAGCGACCACAGGAAGGTGCCGACGGAGATGGCCTGGTTGATGCTGCCGCCGCCGAGGAAGCCGGCGATGGCCGCGCCGACGATGCCGACCACGATGTTGAGGATGATGCCCTGCTGGGCGTCGCGACGCATGATGATGCTGGCCAGCCAGCCAACCACGCCGCCTACGATCAACCAGATAATGATGCCCATAGCCGTTCTCCTTGTTCGATGGATGGATGCCCCGCGCTGTGGGGTGCCGGACGATTTGGCGTGCGCCGCCGTGAAACCGCCGTATACGCAAAGCGGCCTTCGATGCTGAAAACAAGGGAAAAACACAAGGCTTTCACTGGCCAGCCGCTGGCGTCTTCACACGCCCGGCGCGGCCTGTATGGCGTTGCGCTCGGACATGGGCTGGCGTATGCACATGCCTGAACCGGCACAGATTTTTTTTGCAGAGCAGCGCATCGGGCCGCTACAGGTGTGGTGGATGCCCCATCCCGCGCGCCTGTCGGGTGAGCCAACGGCGCGTCCACTGCTTGAAAGTTGGTTCCACCTGCCAACCGACACCCTGCCGTTGCGACGCGACGCACGCGGCAAGCCTCGGCTGGAGGGTGCGCTGCACCACCACGATGTCAGTTGGAGCCACAGCGGCGATGCGCTGTTGCTGGCGACCGGTCGTGACGTGGAGGTCGGTGCCGACATCGAACGCCTGCGCCCCCGCCCCCGCGCGCTGGAACTGGCCGCGCGCTACTTCGCGCCCGCCGAGACCCAGGCCCTTCACGCACTGAGCGAACCGGCGCGCACCCATGCCTTCCTGCGCCTGTGGTGCGCCAAGGAGGCCGTGCTCAAGGCCCACGGACATGGCATCTCGTTCGGACTGCAGCGGTTGGTGTTCGCGGCCGGCGGCGATGGCCAGCTCGACCACGCCCCGCTGCAGCTGGTGGCCTGCGATCCACAGCTGGGCGCGCCACAGGACTGGACCCTGCACCAATGGCAGCCGCATCCGCACTATCTGGCCGCCGTGGCCTGGCGCGCGCGCCCTGCCGCCTGAGCCAAGCGCCGCCTGCGCCGGCCTGCGATAATCTGTGGCCAATGACCCACGATTCCCTGCCCCCTGGCCTGGACGCGCCGCTGCGCGACGGGCTGGCCGACCTCGGCCTGTCTTCCGACCTGGCGCCGCCGCTGCTGGCGTACCTGGCCCTGCTGGTGCGCTGGAACGGCACCTACAACCTGACCGCCGTGCGCGATCCGCGACAGATGGTGACCCGCCATCTGCTCGACTCGCTGGCCATGCACCGCTTCGTTTCCGACGGCACCCTGGCCGACCTGGGCACCGGCCCCGGCCTGCCCGGCATCCCGCTGGCCATCGCCCATCCGCGGCTGCAGGTGACGCTGGTGGAGAGCAACGGCAAGAAGGCCCGCTTCCTGCGCGAGGCCGTCCGCCAGCTCAAGCTGGGCAACGCCAGGGTGGCCGAACGCCGTGCCGAGGCGCTCGACGAACCGGCCGCCTACGACCATCTGACCGCGCGTGCGCTGGATACGCTCGCCGGCATCATCGACGTCGGCGGACACCTGCTCAAACCCGGCGGCACCCTGCTGGCGATGAAGGGCGTGATGCCCCATGACGAAATCGCCGCACTGCCGACGGGCTGGTCGCTGGTCCAGGCCACGCCGTTGACCGTGCCAGGTCTGGACGGGGAGCGTCATCTGGTCACGGTGGGACGGGCCGCGGCGAAACCCGCATAATCCCCGGCTCCACCCTCCCCTCCAAAGAGCCGACTGCATGGCCCGCATCATCGCCATCGCCAACCAGAAGGGCGGCGTCGGCAAGACCACGACCGCTGTCAATCTGGCCGCCGCGCTTGCACGCACGCCCCAGCGCGTGCTGCTGGTGGACCTGGATGCCCAGGGCAACGCCACCATGGGCAGCGGGGTGGACAAGCGCGAGATCGAAGCTTCCACGTTTGAAGTCCTGCTGCGCGAAAGCGAACCGCGTGCGGCCATCGTGCGCACCGCCGAAGACTTTGACCTGATGCCGGCCAACATCGACCTGACCGCCGCCGAGATCCAGCTGATGGACGCGCAGGAGCGCGAGCAGCGGCTCAAGTCGGCCCTGGAACCGCTGCGTCCTGACTACGACTGGATCATCATCGACTGCCCGCCGGCGCTGTCGCTGATGACGCTCAACGCCTTGACCGCCGCCGACTCGGTGCTGGTGCCGATGCAGTGCGAGTACTACGCGCTGGAAGGACTGAGCGCGCTGATGGATACGGTCAACGCCATCCGCGGCCGGCTCAATCCCAAGCTCGAGATCGAAGGCGTGCTGCGGACCATGTTCGACGTGCGCAACAACCTGGCCAACGCGGTCTCGGCCGAGCTGACCGAGCACTTCGGCGACAAGGTGTTCCGCACCATCGTCCCGCGCAACGTGCGCGTGGCCGAGGCGCCCAGCCATGGCCAGAGCATCGTCGGCTATGACCGCACTTCGCGCGGGGGCGTGGCTTACCTGGGCCTGGCCGGCGAGATCCTGCGCCGCCACAAGGAACGCACGCTCGGCACGCACCACCGCATGGAGACCCATTGATGTCCGCCCCGAAAAAGCGCGGCCTCGGCCGCGGCCTGGAAGCGCTGCTCGGCCCCAAGGGCGCCGATACCCCACCGACCGAGGCCCAGCCGGGTGAAGCCCTGCGCAACGTGCCGGTCGGCCAGCTGCAGCCGGGTCGCTACCAGCCGCGCATGGCGATGGATCCGGCCAAGCTGGAAGAGCTGGCCGACTCGATTCGCGCCCAGGGCGTCATCCAGCCCATCGTGGTGCGGGCCAACGACACCGGCGGCTACGAAATCGTCGCCGGCGAACGTCGCTGGCGCGCGTCGCAGCTGGCCGGCCTGGCCGAAGTGCCGGTGGTGGTGCGCGATCTCGACGATCGCACCGTCATCGCGATGGCGCTCATCGAGAACATCCAGCGCGAGGACCTCAATCCGCTGGAAGAAGCGCAGTCGCTGCAGCGCCTGATCAACGAATTCTCGCTGACCCACGGCCAGGCGGCCGAAGCGGTCGGCCGCTCGCGCGCGGCGGTGTCCAACCTGCTGCGCCTGCTGGAACTGCCGCCGGCCATCCGTGCCCTGCTCGAGGCGCGGCGCCTGGAAATGGGCCATGCCCGCGCGCTGCTGACGCTCTCGCCCGAGCTGGCCAGCAAGCTGGCGGCCGAAGCCGCCGACGGCGGCTGGTCGGTGCGCGAAGTCGAACACCGCGCCTCGCAGTTCGCCGCCGGCCGCGTCCCGGTCAACGGCAAGAAGAAGCCGGTCAAGGCCTCGCCACACGCGGACATCGCCTCGCTGCAGACTGAGCTGTCCGAGACCCTTGGCACCACGGTGTCCATTGCCCACGGCCGCAACGGCAAGGGCAAGCTGGTGATCCATTACAGCGATCTGGACACACTGGACGGGGTGTTGGAGCGGTTGCGCGGGAAGCGGGAATAGCCCTGCCACAGCGGAGGTTTTTCGCTTGCGCGCGTCTTTTGGTATGCGGTGATCGTCAAGCGCAAAGGCCAAAGCCAAGACCGGAGCAATGGCAGCGGAGCAAGCTCCGCTCTACAGAAGATCGTTGATCACATGCGCCTGTAGCGCGGAGCTTGCTCCGCTGCTCCACCAAGCCGTGCGGATGCCCTGATCGACGGTTCGCTCTACTTCGCTGACCATCCTGGCCCGCGTCTGTGTTTTCAATCCATGGAGCCAGTGGGGCGGGAAAAAAACCGCCCACCGCTCACCGCGTCATCGCATCGCCCGCTGCCGCCGTCTGTGCCGAAGGCGCCGGCGACTGCCCATCGCGCACACGCTTGCGCTCGGCCACTTTCTCGCGAGCGGCGTGTTCGCGCGCACCGACCACCATCTCGGTCAGCCACTTCACCAACACCGTGGTGTAGGTGCGCTGCACCGGCTTTTCAGAGAACGCATGATCGGCCCCTGCGATCACCCGCGAACTGCGCGAGCGCGCGCGGGTGAAGGCGGACATGTAGTTTTCGATCACCTGATGCGGAATGATCTGGTCCAGCTCGGCCTCGACGATGAGCGCGTCGCCCTGGAACTCGGCACAGGCACGCAGCGCGCGGTTGTCCTTCCACGCCACCTGACGATGGCGGAAAGGAATCAGGTCCGGATCCTGGTGCAGCTGGCGCTTGGGAAGCTCCCAGCCTTCATCCTTGTACAGCGCCGGAGTGCGCAGCGCGAGCCAGCGCACGGGCCGCAACGAAGACAGGATCGCGGCCAGATACGCGCCGTAGCTGATGCCGACCACGGTGATCGCGTTGGCATCGACATTGGGTTGCTGGACAAACCAGTCGTAGGCCGCCAGCAGGTCATCAAGGTTCTGCTGGCGACTGACCCGCTCCAGCATCTGCGCGTCGCCTTCGTGGCCACGCAGATCGAAGGTCAGGCAGACGCAGCCCAGGCCCGCGGCATCGCGCGCGCGGGCCAGATCATGGTCCTGGCTACCACCCCATCCGTGCACGAACAGCACGCCGGGCAAGGCGCGCGCCGGTGCCAGCAACGTGCCGGACAACTGGTCGCTATCGACGGGAAAACCGATGTGTTCAAGGGTCACGTCCATCGGTCACGACCCTAGCGTATTTGGTCAGAGGGCCGAGTGAAGCCACCTGGCCCTGGAAGTACACGACCGCATCGCCTGGGATGGGCTCTTCCTCCCAGGTCTCGTAGGTCATGGCATCCAGCCACGGCAGGGACGGGTCGGCGGCCAGCGCTTCCATCGCCAGGATCTCCGCGGGACTGGCGCCACCGAAACGCCAGGACTGTTCCAGCACGCCACAGCGCTCCAGGCCGCGCGCGTCGTGCCCATGCACCACGTCGTAGTTGCGACGCGATGCGAAGAATCCGGGATAGGCCCGGCTGATCTGCGCCTCGTAATGCTGGACCTTGGCGATGGCCGCGGCGGCCTCGCATGGCAGCGGCACGTGCTGCAGCTGGTCAAGGTCACCACGGGCCACGCGCAGCACAGAGCCGCCATAGACCGTGTCGCCATGGGGCGTCTGGATCGTGCGCTGGGTCCCGAAGTAGGACACCGTGTGGCTGCCGACTTCGACGCAGCCGATGCTGAAGGTCAACGCCGATTCCAGATTGGTTTCAGCCACCACGCCATCGGCCACTTCATCATCGGACACGGTGGCCAGCCACGCCGCCAACGCCTCGCCGGTGGCCACCACTTTCTGCCCGTTACCGCCACGGGCGTTGGCCAGCTTGCAGCGCACCTTGCCCAGCGGCAGCAGCTGGTCCACGGCGGTGTGCAGATCCTGGCGGGTAAACACCGAATAGCCGGGCAGCACGGCATCCCCCATCGCCTCGCCCAGCGCGTGTTGCCAGCCTTCGGGCGCCTCCCGCCCGCCTTCGACCAGGCCATGGGTCACCAACTTGCTGGCGACGAAGGCCATTGGCACCACGCCGCCGAACAGATCCTGCGCGCAGGTGATCCCGCGCATCGCGGCATCCTCGCGGGTGAGCGTTTCCATGGGAATGAAATAGCCGGGCAGGCCAGGCAAGGCCTGCGCACGGAAGCTGCGTCCCATCAACCTGGCCAGGCGACGCGCGAAGCAGTCGACGCTGGCCCGCTCATGCGGCGCGCGGGCGTCATCGGTGAACAGCGGCGTGACCGCCGCCGGCATTTGCAACAGCGGCATGGACGGTGCAGTGGAACGCGACGGCTGGATGTCGACGATGGCGAGCATGGGATATCCCTGGAGCCTGCGGAAGGAAACAGCGGTCCGGGCACGCACAAGGTGGCCCGAGGCGGTGCGTTCGGGATCGAACGCGAAGGATCGCGGGACTGCGTGCTGCGCTTTCAGGTGGTTGCCGGATGGTCCGGCACGTGGGGATGACTCAGTACAGGTGCGTTACAACGCCATGCGCGAACGCTGGATCGACCAACTGGTACTGCCGTGTCGCACCAGGAGCCGATCGACGGCGATCTCCAATGCGATGGGATTGCACAACTGCGCTTCAAGTTCCATGAACAGGCCAGCGAAGCCCTTCCACCAACTGTCCTCGCTGACATAACGATGCTGTGTTGCCTGCAGATAACCCCGCACCCTGACCATCGCGGCGGCCAGGTCACGGGTCGCGCGAGACAGATCGGGGGCAGGTGTTACCTGCGCGGGGGCGTGCAGGTGGCGGTCAATCATGGATGAGTAGTAGCACGCGCCCGTGAATCCGATGCGAAACAAACCTGACGCGGGCGCTCACGACGCCACAACGTCGGCGCCAGCACCTTGGTTGCCGGCGCGATCGGCATGTCGGCGGGTCATGACTGTCATGTGCGAACTGTGAGGCACATTCCACAGGTCACGCGCCGATTGCGGGCACGCTCGGCAACGGTGGCTGCCCTTCCTTGTTGGGCACGATCAGGAGGCACATCGGCATGCATGACCAACAGCTCGACCAGCAACTGGACCAGCTCCACGACAAGGTCACCGCCGGTGCGGAGGCGCCGTTGGGGCAGGCGTTTTTCGATGACTGCGCTGCAGATGCCGCCGCGATCCTGGCTCATGTCGGCGATGTCGAACAGGCGCGCCATGCAATCGAACGCATCGGGGAGATCTTCGACGAAGTCGGGGTGGATGCGCAGCGCCTGCTGTCGGCCGGACAACGCGGACCGCTTGCCGTCCGCTAGCGCGACACCTCATCGCTCAACGCGATGATCCAGGGCTCAGTCGCTCTGCAGCTCGGCCACGAAGTCATAGGCATCGCCCCGGTAGAACGAACGGGTGAACTCCACCACCCGGCCATCGGCCAGGAACGCGCGGCGTTCCACCAGCAGACCAGGTGCACCGGATTCCAGATGCAGCAACTGCGCCGGTTCTGCATCCAGCGCGACCGCGCGCAGGCGCTGCAGCGCGCGCCGCGGCCGATGGCCATAGGTATCCAGCGCTTCGTAGAGCGAGGCGCCGATGCGCTGCGGGTCGGGCAGCAGGCTGTGCGGCACCAGCGTGCGCTCGACCGCGATCGGCGCACCATCGACATGGCGCAGGCGGTACAACCGCACCACGCCGCTGCCGGGCGAAAGATTCAGCGCCATGGCTTCTTCCGGCGTGACTTCGCCGACGCCACGCTCCAGGAAGTTCACCTGCGGGTTGAGCCCGCGCTCGCGCAGGTCATCGGTGAAACTGGTCAGGCGCGAGAAGCTGCGCACGATCCGCTCGGAGACGAACGTCCCGGCGCCCTGGCGCTGGCTGAGCAGTCCCTGGTCGATCAGACCAGACAGCGCCTTGCGCACGGTCACCCGCGACAGTTCCAGGCCAGCAGCCAGGTCCCGTTCGCTGGGCAGGCCATGGCCTGGTCCGAGCACGCCGGTGTCGATCAGGTGCTGGATGGCGCGCCGCAGGCGCAGATAGGCCAGCGTGCGGCTGGTTTCGGCCGACTGCAGGCGCAGGTATTCGGTGGCGATGGCGGGAAGCATGCCGCGAAAGTACCAATGCGATACCAAAGTTTCAACGTTTGGTTGTTTTTTCGCTGGCCATGCCCGGGGCTGGGCCGCGTGGTAGCGCGGTGGTATCGTCTTGCCCGCTCCTTTCCGCTTTCGACAAGGCTTCGCCGTGACTGCCAAAACCGTACCCGTGGACAGCTTCGACCTGGTGATCTTCGGCGGCACCGGCGACCTGGCGCTGCGCAAGCTGCTGCCCGGGCTGTTGCGTCGCTATGCCGACGGCCAGATCCCGCAGGACAGCCGCATCGTCGGCGTGGCCCGCGACCCGCAGAACGGCGCCGAATACCGGGCCAAGGTCGGCGAGGCGCTGGAGAAGATCTCCGAGAACGAGCCACTGCTGCGCGCGCGCGTCCCGGCGTTCCTGCAGTTGCTGGACTACCGCCCGCTGGATGCCACCAAGGACGAAGGCTGGGATGAATTCGGCGAGCTGCTCAAGGCCACCGGCGAGGACCGCATCCGCGTGTTCTACCTGTCCACCAGCCCAAGCCTGTTCGTGGACCTGTGTGCGCGGCTGCGCGATGCCGGACTCAACAACGGCAACGCCCGCGTGGTGGTGGAAAAGCCGATCGGCAAGGATTCGGCCAGCGCCGCTGCGATCAACGACGCGGTCGGCGCGGTGTTCAGCGAAGCCCAGACCTTCCGCATCGACCATTACCTGGGCAAGGAGACGGTGCAAAACCTGCTGGCGCTGCGCTTTGCCAACATCCTGTTCGAGCCGCTCTGGAACGCCAACCGCATCGACCACGTGCAGATCACCGTGGCCGAGACCGTCGGGCTTGAGAAGCGCGCCGGCTACTACGACACCTCCGGCGCGCTGCGCGACATGGTCCAGAACCATTTGCTGCAGCTGCTGTGCATGGTGGCGATGGAG
>JBIIHJ010000451.1:0-2571 GCA_044235875.1 Pseudoxanthomonas sp. | reverse complement strand
GAAGCCCGGGTTGACCGACATCAGCAGCACCAGGTCCACCTGGTCCAGCACCCAGTCCAGGAGATCCACCGGCGTGCCCGGATTGAGCACCACGCCGGCCTTGCAGCCGTGCGACTTGATCAGCTGCACGGTGCGGTGCATGTGGCGGCTGGCCTCGGGGTGAAAGCTGATCACGCTGGCACCGGCCTTGGCGAAGTCCGGGATGATCCGGTCCACCGGCTCGACCATCAGGTGCACGTCGATCGGCGCAGTCACCCCGTACTTGCGCAGCGCTTCGCAGACCATCGGGCCGATGGTCAGGTTGGGGACGTAGTGGTTGTCCATCACGTCGAAATGGATCCAGTCCGCACCGGCGGCCAGCACGGCGTCCACCTCGGCGCCAAGCCGGGCGAAATCGGCCGACAGGATGGACGGGGAAATGATGCAGTTCGACATGGAAGCCCTTGGCGATGGCAGTGCGGGCAATGCCGCATGGGAGCGCAATTCTAGGCCCGCAGGTCCTGCTTTTCATCTTCACCGCCCGCCGTGACCTGTCGGCGCGGTGACCGGATCGTCAGCATCCGCGCCTGCATCCGGGTCGTAACCCCTGGCGCGGACTCATCCAGAGCGCCGCGTCGAGATGTGCGGGAGGGCGCCTGAACAGCGCGCTGCGCACCTCGGCAATGGACGACCCCCTTTGAGGAGCACCACATGCTGTCATCGCGATCTTCGACCCGCCTGTTGGCCCTTGGCCTGCTGGCCACCGCGCCCTGGGCCGCCCAGGCACAGGAGGCCTGGAACGGCGCCTATCTCGGCGCGTACGCCGGCAGCGTCCTGAAGCCGGACGATGGAGGCGACCGGTTCCTGTTCGACACCAACCTGGACGGGCAGTACGGCGACATCGTGCGCACCGCCGCCGGGGCCGACGCGTTCTCGCCCGGCTCGTGCAACGGCGTGGCCAACGGCAGCACGCCGGCCGACAGTTGCCGCAGGAACAGTGGCGGCGCCGACTACGGCCTGCGCGGCGGCTACGACTGGCGTGCCAACGACTGGGTCTTCGGCCTGGTCGGCGAGGTCTCCAGGAACGACGTGCGCGACGCGGTGACCTCCTTCAGCACCACGCCGGCCTCGTACACGATGCTGCGCAAGGTCGATGGCATGGCCGCGCTGCGGATGCGCATGGGCCATGTGTTCGGCGGATCGAACCTGGTCTACATCACCGGCGGCGTGGCCCGCGCCGAGATCGCCAACACCTACCTGACCACCAACGGCGTCAACACCTTCACCAACAACGGCGACACCAGGGCCACCGGTGCGCAGTGGGGTGCGGGCTACGAGCGGATGATCGGCGAGCGCTTCACCGTGGGCCTGGAATACCTCCAGACCCAGCTGACCGACAACGACTACCGGGTGCGCTCGGCCGGGCCCGCACCGGCGACCAATCCCTTCATCCGGGTCAATCCGGACGGCACGGATTTCCGCCGCAGCGACCGCGACTTCGACCTGGAAAGCGTCCGCGTGACCGCCAGCTACCGCTTCTGAGCAAGAAGCTGCGTCCGCCGTAACGGCGGACGCAGCGGAGCTTCAGCGCGCCTTGCGCTGGGCCTTGATGCGGTCGTAGGCGGCATTGAGCTCGCGGGCGCGGGCTTCGGCGCGGGCGCGCAGCTCGGGCGCGGCGCCGTTCATGCGGTCCGGGTGGTACTGCCAGATCAGGCGGCGATAGGCCTGGTCGACTTCGGCATCGCTGGCATCGCTGGTCAGGTCGAAGGCCCGGTAGGGGTTGTCCTTGCCCAGCTTGAACCAGTCGCGATCGAAGGCATGGCCCAGCAGCAGCCCGGCCAGCGCGCCGAACACGGGGTTGGGGCGGAACAACAGGGCGCCGGCAATGCCACCCAGGAATTTTCCGTACCAGCGGTTCATCGATCGCGCCTGCCTGTGAGTGGTCCAGCGCCCCATGTTACGGCACCGCTCCCGGGCGGCCGGACGGGCGCGCCGCCGGGGTCTGGCCTTGCCCGCGCAGGCGCGTACACTACGCGACCCGCCGCCGCCAGACCGGCGTGCCGGTGTGCCATGCGCGCGGGGTCTTTCGCGCCGAACGCGTCACGTCAGGAGTGCTAAGTGCCCACCACGCTGTTGCAAGCCGATCTTCCCGGTCTGAACCTGCGCCACCGCGGCAAGGTCCGCGACGTCTTCGACATCCCGCGCGAGCGCCTGCCCGCCGACGCGCCGCCCGGCGAATACCTGCTGATCGTGGCCACCGACCGCCTGAGCGCGTTCGACGTGGTCCTGCCCGACCCGATCCCGGGCAAGGGCGAGATGCTGTGCCAGATCTCCAACTTCTGGTTCGACAAGACCGCCCACCTGATGCCCAACCACCTGACCGGGATCGAGGTCGCCAGCGTCCTGCCCGAGGGCGTGGACCCGGCCCTGTACGCCAGGCGCGCGGTGGTCACCAAGAAGCTCAAGCCGGTGCCGGTGGAAGCCATCGCCCGTGGTTATCTGATCGGCAGCGGCTGGAAGGATTACCAGCGCACCGGCAAGGTCAGCGGGATCGTGCTGCCCGACGGGCTGCAGCAGGCCCAGCAACTGCCC
>JBIIHJ010000160.1:0-8445 GCA_044235875.1 Pseudoxanthomonas sp. | reverse complement strand
TCGGCATCCAGGATCAGCACCGCACTGTCTTCAGCGACCAGATCCAGGCCGGCGGTCAGCGCCGCCTCCTTGCCGAAGTTGCGCGACAGGCGCAGCAGCTCGACCTGGGCATCGGTCGCGGCCAGGCGCTGCATCACCTCCCAGGTGCGGTCAGTGCTGCCATCGTCGACATACAGCACCCGGCCCTCGATGGCATCCAGGCGATCCAGCACGGCGCGGATGCGAGGATGCAGGCGCGGCAACGTGGCCTCCTCGTTGCGCGCCGAGATCACGATGGTCAGGCGGTCTTGAGCCATGGTCATTCCAGTGTCTGCAGATAGCCGGTGCCGCCGATCTGGCGGGCCTGGCGTTGGATCCAGCTGGCGCGCCGGGCCACATAGGGACCCGGCCGGGCCGCGCTATAGCGACGCGGTGCCGGCAGCACCGCCGCAAGCCGTGCGGACTGGTCGGCGCTCAGACGCGAAGCATCGACGCCCCAGAAACTCCGCGCAGCAGCCTGCGCGCCGTACACGCCATCGCCGAATTCAGCGATGTTCACGTAGACCTCCAGGATCCGCTGCTTGGACCACAGCAATTCGATCAGCACCGTGTACCAGGCCTCCACGCCCTTGCGCAGATAGCTGCGCCCGGACCACAGGAACAGATTCTTGGCCACCTGCTGGCTGATGGTGCTGGCCCCGCGCACGCGCCCCCCACGCTCGTTGTGGGCGCGCGCCTTCTCGATGGCATCCAGGTCAAACCCGGAGTGCGTGGCGAAGCGCTGGTCCTCGGCCGCCACCATCGACAGCGGCAGCGCCGGCGCGATCTGGTCCCAGTCCCGCCATTGGTAGGTGGGATGAAAGCTCCATTGCCCCTGCCCCCACGCCTCGAACTGGCGCGCGATCATGAAGGCCGACACCGGCGGATCGACAAAGCGTAGCACCGCCACCTGCAGCGCCGTCCCGGCCGCGATCAGGAACGGCAACGCCAGCAACCAACGCAACCAGCGTCGACGTCGGGAGGGAACAGGCGTGGGGTCGATGGCGAAAATCCTCGGCGGGCCGTGTAATGCGGACAAGATGTTACCTGTTCATCACTTCGCAGCAGCGCTGTGCTTGGAAAGCGCGCCCTTCGCCCACACGATAAGGGCCTCGACGGCGCCGTGTGGCGCCCACCCTCTGGAAAGCCCGTGAACTCGACTCCGCCCCTCGCCGATCTGCGTACCCGATTCCTGTTGCCGGAGGCCGGTGTGCGGGGCGTGGCCGTGCATCTGCACCAGGCATGGGCCGAGCTGCTCGAGCCGGCCGATTACCCGCCCAATGCGCAGTCCCTGCTCGGACAGGCCGTCGCCGCCGCGGCGTTGTTCACAGGCCACGTCAAGATCGATGGTCGCCTGTCCGTGCAGCTGCGTGGCGGCGCCGGCGTGCGCACGCTCTTCGCCGAATGCACTGCGGCCGGCACCGTCCGCGGCATCGTCCAGCTCGAAGACGGTGCGGATGCACCGACCGACCTGTCGACGCTGGGCCAGGACACGTTGCTGGCCATTACCATCGAGAATCCGGGCCTGGATCCGCGCGAGCCGCAGCGCTACCAGAGCCTAGTCGAACTGAGCGCGAGCACCCTGGACGCCGCGTTCCAGGACTATTTCCTCCAGTCCGAACAGCTGCCCACGCGCCTGCTCCTGGCTGCCGATGGCGATCAGGTTGCAGGGATCATGCTGCAGAAGCTGCCCGGCGATGAAGGCGATGCCGACGGATGGCAGCGCGCAGGCATGCTGTTCCAGACATTGGGTCGCGAGGAACTTCTGCGCGCCTCGCCGACTGAGTTGCTGCATCGCTTGTTCCATGAGGAAAGCGTTTCGGTGCTGGACACCCAGCCGTTGCGCTTCGCCTGCTCATGCTCGCGCGAGCGGGTGGAGGGCATGCTGGCATCGCTGGGGAGAGAGGAAGCCGAAGCCGCGGCGGAGAGCGGCCAGGCCGAGATTCGCTGCGAGTTCTGCGGTCGCAGCTACCACTTCAGCCAGGAGGAGATCGCCCGGTTGTTCGAGGGTGCCCCCCTGCTCGCAAGTGGGTCCGAACGCCTCCAGTAAATTGCTGACGAACGGCACGTTTGATACGCGCCTTGACTTGTTAAATAAACATAAATCGGATAGCATTCCAGCCCATCACGCTGCGGGAACTAATTCCCGTCAGCGCCTGTCTGAGTCGAACCATGCGCCTGCGCCCCCGCCGACCGCTGATGACCCTGCTGCTCGCCGCTTCCCTGGCGAGCACGGGTGCGTTTGCCCAGTCGCGCAGCAGCAACGGCACCACCATGCTGCCGGTGTGGAACAGCAGCGGCCAGGTGGAGGGCGCATTGATCCTGGAACCCACCAGCCAGGCCGCGACCGGCGCGCGCTGGCGCATCGGTCGCAACACACTGAGCGCGGCCTTTGGCCTGGACTCCGGTGAATCGCTTGGCCTGCTCTGCAACAATCGCAGCGGGATCGGCAACAGCATCAGCAGCCTGATCACCGCCTGCAATGTGGCGATGCTGGACGACGACAACGTCGCTTCCGCCACCAGCCAGCGCTTCAACGCCGGTGCCAGCCTCAGCCGCCCAGGCGGCAAGGTCGGCCTGAGCGTCGGCAGCGGCCACGACGCCCTGCCCGCATGGATGGTGCCCGGCAGCGCCGGCCCGGCCGCCGGGCGTTTCGAACAGAACGACCTGGCAGTGTTTGGCCAGAAGAACATCGGCCGCGAAGGCTTCGTCACCATTGGCGGCACCGTCGCCCATGCACGCCTGGTACCGGCCTCCGAGTTGACCAACATCCCTGACCAATGGAACAGCCGCAGCCTGAGCGTCGGCGGCGGCTATGGTCCCTTCAGCGGCAGCATCGTCGGTCGCGTGGTCGACGCACCGGGGCAGCCCGGCAAGTGGGAAGGCCTGGGCGTGGGCCTGACCTGGCACACCCCGTGGAGCGGCCAGCTCACCGTCGGCGCCGAGAACATCGTCACCAGCGGAAAGAATCCCTTCTCGCCGGATGCCCCGATCAGCGACGGCGGCACCGTGCCGTACGTGCGGTACGAGCAGGATCTGTAAAAATCCAGCCGCGCTTTATCGGCGCAACGTGGGCCTGCGGTAAATCTTGATGTGACCACCGCGATGACAGCCGCGCCTGAGCGTTGCCGCGACGCATCAGCCATTCGACCGCTGAACACCGATATGTGCATCGCATGCAGGGCGGAGTGAGTACCGGCTTGCCTCGCCCGCAGTTGCTGCTCAACTCTTCAAGCTTTAGGTCATCAACAAGGGGCAAGCTGCATGACGCACTTGCGCTCCTCTTTAGTGCGGCGTCTTAAGACGAAAGAAAAAGCGCCGGCGGACGACCACGCGGCGCTTCTGTCGATCTGCATCTGTTTCCGACTACTCCAACCGCAACTCCGCGTTGCCGGAGAAGGTCTCCAGCTTGATCTCGCCCTCGCCACTACCGTAGCGGGTATCGAGGGAGCGGCCAGGGCCGTATTCGGGCTTGTCGACCTTGGCGTCGGTGGCCTTGAGATCGCCGCTGAAGGTTTCGGCGGTGACGTGGGCGGAGAGATTACGCGGGACGGTCAACAGCACGCCGCCGCTGACGCTGGACAGCGACATCTTGCCGTTGCGGGCCAGGCCGCTGGACACGCGCGTGTCGCCGCTGACGCTGTTGGTGGACAGCTCGCGCAAGCGCTCATCCTTGACCGCGACCTGGATGCTGCCGGAAACCGTTTCGACTTCGACTTCGCCGTTCAAGCGGCCGCGCAGGTTGACGCCACCGCTGACGGTCTGGATGTCGACTTCGCCGCTGTTGGCCGTGGCGGTGACATCGCCGCTGACGGTATTGATGGACAGTTCGCGCGGCGCGGCGGCTACCAACACCGAGCCGCTCACGCTTTCGATCGACAACTCATCCGATGCCACGCCGGACACATCCACGTCGGCGGACACCGCGTGCACGTCCAGCGAGGCACGTACCGGCACCATCAGCTGCAGCTCGGTCGGCCCTGAAGACTTGCCGCCCCAGCCGCCGCCCTTGGGATAGCGCACCTTGATCTGCAGGTCGCTGCCATCGCCTTCGATCTCAAGCTTCTCCACGCCCTCTCCAAGCGAGCCACGGATCTGAACTTCAGGCTTGTCCCAGGCACGGACCTGGATGCGGCCTTTGATGTTTTCCACCTCGATCTTGCCGCGCGCATCCAGCGGGCGGGTCTGGTCGATGGGCGTGGCGGCCTGCGCTGCGGCGACGGCCAGCAGCAAAGACAAGGACAGCGATGCAGGAAGGATGCGCATGATGGGTCTCTCAGCTCAGGGCGGCTTGGCGGGTCAGCGCCAGGCGACGGTCGTAGGTGTAGCGCAGCGTCTGCAGCAACTGGCGCGAACGGGGATCGCGATCGATCGCGTCCAGGATCTGCGCAGCGCTGTGGTCCAGGTCCTGCACCGCGGGCGCCAGGGCAACCGGCATCGTGCCGCCGCCCTGCATGCGCTCCAGCGCGATCTGGTAATCGCGGGTCATGCGCACGGCTTCGGCACGCAGCGGTGCGTGGCCGGGCGCGGCCGCTGGTTGCGGCGCATCGAGCAGCGGCGTCATCCGCGCGCCCAGCACCGCGACCAGCGCCACCGAAGCGGCCACCGCGAATGTCTGCCAGCGCGTCGTCCAGCGCTTTGTCGGACGGTTCGGCGTGACCTGCGCTACGCGCGGCTCCAGCTGCGCGGCGATGCCTTGCCAGAGATCGCGTTCGGGCGGTAGTTCCTGGCGCAGGCCACGCAGGGCGAAGCGCAGGTCGTGGTCGTTGTCTTGGTTCATTGGTGTGCCTCCAGACGGGTGCGCAACAACTGGCGCGCGCGGTGCAGCTGTGCTTTGGAACTTCCGACCGCCATGCCCAGCGAAACGGAAATCTCTTCGTGTTTCCAGCCTTCCACGTCGTGCAGGACCAGCACCGCGCGGGCGCGTGGCGGCAGCGTGGCCACCGCGCGCTCCAGGTCCATGCCCAGCGCCGGTCCATGTGCGCGTGGATCGACCATTGCCAAGTCGTCGCCGTCGGCTTCGTCCTCCCAGCGCGGTCCGCTGCGCCGGCTGCGCAATTCCATCAAAGCGGTGTTGACCGCCATCCGGTGCAGCCAGGTGGACAGCGCGCTTTCGAAACGGAATTCCGGCAGTGCGCGCCAGACCCGCACGAAGGTTTCCTGGGTCAGGTCCTCGGCACGGGCGCCGTGGGCGCCCACCAGCCGTACGATCACGCCGTGGACCCGGCCCACGTGCTTTCGATACAGCGCTTCAAAGGCGCGGGTGTCGCCACTGGCGGCCGAACGCGCCTGCGCCAGGTCCGCGTCGGCGGTGTCAGGGGCGATCGGGTCGGTGGCAAAGGTCACGGCCGAGGTCAGCATGCCAAGTGAGATGCACCCAGCCGGCGGAAGGTTTAAAGGCCGCGATCAGTCAGTTGGGAATCAACGCCGCGATGACGTGGTTGACGTAATCCTCGAACTCCTCGTGCTGCATGCGCGGCTGGTGCAGTTGGAGGGACAGCTGCAGGAAACCCACATAGGCCGCATACGCCAACCGCGCACGATGCTGGGCATCGGTTCGCCCCAGGCCTGCCTGCCGGAACGAGGCGACCAGATATTCCATGCGTCGCTGGGAGACGCGCGCGATGACCGGCTGCACCGCCGGATGATCCAGGGCCTTGAGCAGCTCGCTATAAATAATGTGTGATTTGGCCTCGTGCGCGACCAGCAGGAACAGCTGGCGCAGGCGCAGGCGGGGATCGGGCACGGCTTCCAGGCTGCCGAAGACACTCTCCTGTTCCACCGTCTCCCAACGCTCCAACGCGGCCTGCAACAGCGCATCGCGCGAGGGGAAGTGCCAGTAGAAGCTGCCCTTGGTCACGCCGAGCCGGCGTGCCAATGGCTCGACCGCCACCGCGGCGATGCCCTGCTCGGCCACCATGTCCAACGCTGCCTGTGCCCAGTCGTCGGCGCTCAGGCGCGGTGCGCGTGTGGAGGACGTAGGCCTGGCAGTCGCGGCTGGAGTGTTCATCGTCGCATTTAACCATACGCCACAGCACGCAGCAGTACGTTTGCTGCAGTGCCGCATAAAATCTTTCTTGATCAAACGCTTGTATGGATTGACGGCGCTTCGAAGCCAGGCCCATACTTGTGCGTATGGTCAACCCTCCGCACGCTGACACTTTGTCCTGCGCCACCTCTGAATCGGTGCGGTTGACCGGCGCCTGTGGCACGGGACTGCAGGGCAGCGTCTTTCTGCCACCGGCAGGATCGGTGAGTAGACAGCCGACCCTGCTCTACACGCATGGCTTCGGCCAGACCCGCGGCGCTTGGACCAAGAGCGGACTTCGCTTGGCTAGGCAGGGCTACGCCGGGCTGGCCTATGACGCGCGCGGCCACGGCGGCTCGCAGCGCAATGCGCACGACCTGCCCTACCACGCCGAACAGTTCATTGATGACCTGATCATCGTCGCGGGCGAGCAGCCTGAGCCGCCGGTGCTGATCGGCGCCTCAATGGGCGGGCTGTTTGGCCTGATCGCCGAATCGCGCTGGCCGGGGTTGTTTTCGGCGCTCGTGCTGGTGGACATCACCCCGCATTGGGAAAAGGCGGGGCTGTCACGCGTCCTGCAATTTGCCACGGCGTTTCCGTCCGGGTTCGAATCGCCCGCACAGGCTGCGACGCTGGTCGCCCACTATCTTCCCAACCGTCCGCGCCGTTCCGCTGAGGAACTGATTCCCCTCATGCAGCAGGGCGATGACGGCCGCTGGCGCTGGCACTGGGACATGCGCCTGATCGACGATCTGGTGCGTGACAGCGCCCAGCACCAGGACGACATCGCCGAGGCCGCGCGCAGTGTGCGCTGCCCGGTGCTGCTGGTCAGTGGGGGACGGAGCGAGATGGTCTCCGAACACAACATCCGCAGCTTCCAGGTGCTGGTGCCGCATGCACAGCACGTGCAGCTTGCGCAGGCCGGGCACATGCTGGCCGGCGACGACAACGACGCATTCACCGGCGCGGTGCTCGACTATCTAGGCACGCTGTCGCGCGCCCGGCACACCCGCTTCTTCAACACCGCCTTCGATTCCGCTTCCGGAGCACGCTCATGAGCATCCTCGTTCCGTTCCTCGCCGTGCTGCTCGCTGCCGGCCTGGCCGCCTACCACCGCATGCGCCTGGCCACCTGGGCTGCCATCAGCGCCTGCGCATTGGTTGCCTGTTGGCTGCTGGGCGCCAGCGCGGTGGCCTGTGTGGTCGCCGCGGTGATCGTGGCCGCCATCACCCTGCCCCTGCTGCTGCCACCGGTTCGCAAGGCATTGGTCACCGCGCCAATGATGAAGTTTTTCCGAAAGGTGCTGCCGCCGCTGTCGCAGACCGAACGCATCGCGCTGGAAACCGGCTCGGTCGGGTTCGAAGGCGAGCTGTTCACCGGCGACCCGGACTGGCAGAAGCTGCTCAACTATCCCAAGCCGCAACTCACTGCCGAAGAACAGGCTTTCATCGATGGCCCGGTCGAGCAGCTGTGCACGATGATCAACGATTGGGACATCACCCACGTGCGCGCCGACCTGCCGCCGGAGGTGTGGGACTTCGTCAAGCAGCACAAGTTCTTCGGCATGATCATTCCAAAGGAATTCGGCGGCCTGGGCTTCTCGGCGCTGATGCACCATAAGGTGATCCAGAAGATCTCGTCGATCTCCTCGGTGGCCAGCTCGACGGTCGGTGTGCCCAACTCGCTGGGCCCGGGCGAACTGCTGGTCCATTACGGCACCCAGGAACAGAAGGACTACTACCTGCCGCGCCTGGCTGCGGGACAGGAAGTGCCCTGCTTCGGGCTGACCGGCCCGTTCGCCGGCTCCGATGCGACCTCGATTCCCGACTACGGCATCGTGTGCAAGGGCGAATGGAACGGCGCCAACGTGCTGGGCGTCAAGCTCACCTTCGACAAGCGCTACATCACCCTTGCGCCGGTGGCGACGCTGGTCGGCCTGGCCTTCCGCATGTACGACCCGGATGGCCTGATCGGCGATACCAAGGACATCGGCATCACCCTGGCGCTGCTGCCGCGCGAAACGCCGGGCGTGGACATCGGCCGCCGCCATTTCCCGCTCAACTCGCCATTCCAGAACGGCCCGATCCACGGCAAGGAAGTCTTCATCCCACTCAGCCAGTTGATCGGTGGCGCGGACATGGCCGGCAAGGGCTGGAACATGCTCAACGAGTGCCTGGCCGTGGGCCGCTCGATCACCCTGCCCTCCACCGCATCGGGCGGTGCGAAGTTCGGCGCGGTGGTCACCGGCACCTATGCGCGCATCCGCAAGCAGTTCGGCCTGTCGATCGGTCGCTTCGAAGGCGTGGAAGAAGCACTGGCCCGCATCGGCGGCAAAGCCTACGCGATCAGTGCGTTGGCCCAGGCCACCGCGGCGGCCGTGGACCGCGGTGACGTGCCGT
>JBIIHJ010000450.1:0-2578 GCA_044235875.1 Pseudoxanthomonas sp. | reverse complement strand
ACGATCCCCAATATCCGCTGGGCACTGCTTTACGGCGTGCTGCTGTGCAGTGCGCGCGCGATGGGCGAGTTCGGCGCGGTCTCGGTGGTGTCCGGCCACATCCGTGGGCGCACCAACACCCTGCCGCTGCACGTGGAAATCCTCTACAACGAATATGCCTACAGTGCGGCTTTCGCGACTGCTTCGCTGCTGGCGTTGAGCGCGCTGGTCACCCTGGTGCTCAAGACCTGGCTGGAATGGCGCCATGGCGAAGCACTGGCCGCCAGCCACCGACGACACTGACAAGGTTCGCAGCATTCATGGGCATTACCGTCGAACATCTGGACAAGCGCTTTGGCACCTTCGCCGCGCTGGACGCGATCGACCTGGACATCCGTCCAGGGGAGCTGCTGGCGCTGCTGGGCCCTTCGGGTTCTGGCAAGACCACGCTGCTGCGCGTGATCGCCGGACTGGAACACGCCGATAGCGGACGGGTGCTGTTTGAAGGCGTCGATGCCACCGCGCTGCCGGTGCAGCAGCGCGGGGTGGGGTTCGTGTTCCAGCATTACGCGCTGTTCAAGCACATGCGCGTGGACCAGAACATCGCGTTCGGCCTGAAGGTGCGGCGCGGCAAGGCGCGCTGGCCCAAGGACAGGATCAAGGCACGCGTGCGCGAGCTGCTCTCGCTGGTGCAGCTGGAAGGCCTGGGTGAGCGCTATCCGGCGCAGCTCTCCGGTGGCCAGCGCCAGCGCGTGGCCCTGGCGCGCGCGCTGGCGATCGAACCCAAGGTGCTGCTGCTGGACGAGCCATTCGGTGCGCTCGATGCGCAGGTACGTCGCGACCTGCGTCGCTGGCTGCGGCAGGTGCACGAAGCCACCGGCGTGACCACGATCTTTGTGACCCACGATCAGGAAGAAGCGCTGGAACTGGCCGATCGCGTGGCCATCCTCAACAAGGGGCGGATCGAGCAGGTCGGCACGCCGGCGCAGGTCTACGACCAGCCGGCCTCGCCGTTTGTGTACGGCTTCGTTGGCGAGACCAACCGCATTCCCGGCCGTCAGCAGGGCCAGGCGATCATCGCCGCTGGCGCCACGCTGGCCAGGCCCGAGGACGCCACGACCGGCGATGGCCCAGTCACGGTGTTCGTCCGTCCGCAGGACCTCCAGCTGGCCCAGCCCGGCCAGGACGGCTGGCAAGCCACGGTATTGAGCCTGGTGCGTAGTGGTCCGCGTCTGCGCCTGCACGTGCAGCTGGCCGACGGCACGGCGTTGGAACTGGAGTTGCCGGCCACCGCGCAGGTGCCGCGGCCGGGCGAGGCGGTGCTCCTGCGCGCAGCACGATTTGGTGTTTTTTCGGCCAAGTGACAGTTGCAAAAGCAATCACAGTGTGGGGTTGACGGCAGGACTTGCCGCAACGCAAGATCGGGACGGTTAAAAAATAGTGAAACCACGAAGTACGTCGCAGCGCGTGCCGTGGCGTGAGTAGGCAAGTCTCCGTACCCCACCCATGCAGGAGAAGTCCGATGAAGTCGAAGAAGTTGCGCTATGCCCTGGTCGTCGCCCTGGCCGCGTTGCCGCTGGTGTCCTTTGCTCAAGAGGCCGCCGAGGAAGCCGAGTCGCCGTGGGCCTGGTCGCTTACCGCCACCACCGATTACCGTTTCCGTGGCCTGTCGCAGACCGACATCGGTCCCGCCTTCCAGCCTGGCCTGACCTATACCTCGCCGATCGGCATCTACGCCGGCGTATGGGGCTCCAACGTCGACTTCGGCGAAGGTGATCCGGATTACGAAGTGGACGCCTTCGTCGGCTACAACGTTGATGCCGCTTCATGGCTCAACCTCGACTTCATGGTCAACCGCTACAACTATCCGGGCGCCGGTTCGGGCAACTACAACGAGTTCATCAGCAAGGCGACCATCGCCGAGCACTACACCGTGCTGGTGGCCTACACCAATGACGTATTCAAGTCCGATACCGACAGCTGGTATTACCAGGGCGGCGTCAGCTGGGGCCTGCCCCATGACTTCACCATCGCCGCCGCCGGTGGCGTGACCGAGTTCGAGGACGGCAACGTCGGTCGCGACTACAAGGATTTCTCGTTGAGCCTGGCCAAGGCCTTCGGCCCGGCAACGCTGACCGCGGCCTACATCGGCACCGACGGCGATGGCCGCGATGCCTATGGCGACATCGCCGACAGCCGCTTCGTGGTGAGCATCACCGTCGCCAACTAAGGTGTCGGTGGGGTGATCCAGACACAGGGCGCCGGAAGGCGCCTTGTGTGCTTTTGGGGTTCGGGGAAGCCCTGTCGTTGGCGTTGAGTCTTCGTAAAAGCGCTTGGCCTGACACCATGAACAGCAAAGGCGCCTTGCGGCGCCTTTGTGGTGAGTCCCATGGAGTTTTTGGAGTTTTTAATTCCAGCTCAGCACGACCTTGCCGGCCTTGCCTTCTTCCATCAGATCAAAGCCCTTCTGGAACTCGTCGATCGGCAGCTGGTGGGTCAGCACCTTGCCCAGCGGGAAACCGCTCAAGACCAGCTGCGTCATCTTGTACCAGGTCTCGTACATCTTGCGGCCGTAGATGCCCTGCACGGTGAGGCCCTT
>JBIIHJ010000449.1:0-2590 GCA_044235875.1 Pseudoxanthomonas sp. | reverse complement strand
ACCGTGTTCACCGACCTGGCGCGGATCGATGAGCGTGCCCCGCAGGCGTTGCGCCACCTCATCGCGATCTACCAGGCTGAGCGTGATTGGGAAAAGGCGATCGACAACGCCACCCGTTTCGAGGAAGTCACCGGCGAGCCGATGGGCAAGCTGGTGTCGCAGTTCGAGTGCGAGCTGTCCGAGCGATACCGCACTGCACATGCCATCGATTCGGCACGTGCCGCGATCGCACGCGCTTACCAGGCGGACGCCAAGTCGGTGCGTGCCGGCATCCTCGAAGGGCGGCTGGAAGCGGAGGTCGGCAATCCCGAGGCCGCGATCCGTGCCTTTGAACGCGCCGCGCGTCACGACCCGGATTATCTGCCCGAAATCCTGCCGGGCCTGCTTGCCAGCTATGACAAGGTGGGCGATGTATCGGGAGCGCGTGCCTTCCTGTCCGAAATGTGCGAGCACTATCGCGGCATAGCCCCGGTCCTGGCGCTGACCCGCCTGGTGGAAAAGCACGACGGTCTGCACGAAGCCCGCATCTATCTGGCCCGCCAGCTCAAGGACCGGCCTTCGGTCCGCGGCGAAGCAGCGCTGATCGACCTGACGCTGTCCGAGGGTGCGGATTCGACCGCCACCCTGCACGACCTCAAGCACATCACCGACCAGCTGCTGGTGCGCAATCCGAGCTACCGCTGCACGCGTTGCGGTTTCGGTGCCCGCACCCATCATTGGCAATGCCCCAGTTGCAAGGAGTGGGGCACGGTGAAGCCCTTGCTGAACTACGCCGTCGTCTGATGCCGGCGTTGGTTCCGTGGTGCGTGGTGTTGGTAGTCGCAACGGCTGGCCTGACATGGGCAGTGCGGCGGTACGCGCTCAGGCGCGGGTTGATGGATACGCCCGGCGCCCGCCGAAGCCATGCGCTACCCACCCCGCGTGGGGGAGGGTTGGCGATCGTGATTGCGGTGCTGGCAGGGTGCGTGTGGATGGCGATGTCCTACGCCGGACATGCGACATCGATCGCCCTGTTTGCCGCCGGCCTGTTGCTGGTCGCCGGGATTGGCTGGCTGGACGATCATCGGCCCTTGCCGGCATCGCTGCGCTTTGGCGTGCACTTGGTGGCCGCCTCACTCCTGGCCGCTGCGCTGACGTTCGAGGGCTTGGCCTGGTGGCAGGCCGCGCTCGGCTGGGCGCTGGTGGTGTGCCTGGTCAACATCTGGAACTTCATGGACGGGATCAACGGCCTGGCGGCCAGCCAGGCGGCGATCGCGGCTGCGGGTTTTGCGTGCCTGCTTCCGCAGCCATGGGCCTGCCTCGCGTGGGCGGTGTGCGCCGGATGCTTGGGCTTCCTGCCTTTCAACTTTCCACGCGCTCGGATCTTCCTGGGCGATGTGGGAAGCGGGTCACTGGGCTACCTTGTGGCAACGCTTGCAGTCCTGGCTTTCTCCAGCGCAGGCTCGCCCTTCCTGGTGATCATGCCGCTGGTTGTCTTCTGCATTGACGCCGGCTTCACGCTGTTCCGTCGTGTACTTCGCGGTGAAGCGTGGTGGCAGCCGCATACCACGCACGCCTACCAGTGCGCTGCGCGCCGCCTGGGGCATACCCGGGTCACCATGACTTGTGCACTGTTCTCCCTGACCGCTACGATCATCATGCTGACCGCCTGGCAGGGAACCGTTCTGCTTGGCCTGTTTATCCTGATCCTTTCCTGCTTGCCTGCCTGCTGGATGTGGGTATCGATACAAAAGCGAGCCAGGATGCCGACGCAGGGATGAGGACTGTTTAATGAAACCATGGCGGACGCGCCTTTCGATCTTGCTGCCCCGCGCGGCCATCGTGTGCCACGACCTCGTCATGGTCTGGCTTTGCTGGCACGGCCTGCATTGGTTGCGCTACGCCATGATCCCGGGCGCGCCGTCCTTGCCCTGGTGGTCGACGGAAACAGTCATCGTGTTAGTGGCGCAGGGATTGGTGTTCTGGCGTGTCGGCCTGTATCGCGGCCTGTGGCGCTTCGCCAGCGTTCCGGACCTGGGCAACATTTTCAAGGCGGGCCTGATCGGCCTGCTCGCCATCGCGATGGGACTGGTGATCTACAACCGCATCGATGCGGTGTCGCGGGCCGCCCTGGTGCTGTATCCGTTCGCGCTCGTCGGCTTGCTCGGGTTGCCACGGTTGCTCTATCGCGCGTGGAAGGACAGCCAGATCCATGACGCCTACGAGCTCAAGGCCAAGCGCGTCCTGATCCTGGGTGCCGGCCGGGCTGCCGAGAACCTGCTGCGCGACCTGCAGCGCAGCGGTGCATGGGAACCTGTCGGTGTGCTCGACGATGCCGAGCGCCTGCACGGGACCAAGCTGCGCGGAATTTCGGTGCTGGGCGGGTTGTCCGATGTCGCCACCATTGCCCGTGAAACCGCGGCCCGCCTGCTGGTAATTGCCATGCCGTCGCTGGATGCGACCGCGATGCAGCGCGTGGTCGCCATCTGTGAAGGCACGGGCTTGCCGTTCCGTACCGTCCCGCGTCTGGTAGACATCCTGGAAGGGCGCTCCCTCCCGGGCGACCTGAAGGAGGTTGCGATCGACGACCTGCTGGGTCGCAAGCCGGTGA
>JBIIHJ010000159.1:0-8528 GCA_044235875.1 Pseudoxanthomonas sp. | reverse complement strand
AGGCGCGGTGGACGCAGGTACGGCGGCGGAGGTGTGGAGGGTCACGGCTGGCTCGACGCTGGCGGGGAGAAGATATCCCGTCATTTTAGTCCAAAGCGGCCGCCCGGCTCTGAATCTGCGCCGCGATTGCGTCAGTGCACCGGCCCGCCCAGCGCACCGCTTTCAATCGCCAGGAGGGCCAGCAGCACGGCCAGCAGCGACACCGCCTGCAGGACGAAGGCGATCCGCGCCGGCCAGCCATTGGCCGTGTAGCCACAGACCGCGAGGCAGGCGATCGGCATCGCGCCGAACAGCAGCAGCGCCCACCAAACCGGCGTGCCGGCCGGCGGCACCAGCGGGCCGGTCAGGCCGATGCCGAACAGCAGCAGCGCCAGTGCGTTGAAGAACAAGGGGATGAGCAGCTTCATCCCGCTGCATTGTGCATGGGCGCTTCCCGCCACGCACATGCCGAAAGGCCTCGCTGCGGTTGTCGAACGCGTCCATCCAGCGCAAGGCCTCGCGCGCGCAACGCCGTG
This sequence comes from Pseudoxanthomonas sp., assembly GCA_044235875.1. GTDB lineage: Bacteria > Pseudomonadota > Gammaproteobacteria > Xanthomonadales > Xanthomonadaceae > Pseudoxanthomonas_A. Next base: position 8,013 of record JBIIHJ010000159.1, on the reverse strand, counting down.
TCTTTCGCGGAAGGCGCCGCGGCGAGGGGCGATGGCGGTAGGCTGCGCGCTTTGCTGCCCAACAGGCCTGACCCATGTCGCTGTCCCTGTACGAAGTTGCCATCCCCACCCTGCTCCACGGCCTGCGCCAGCTTGGCCATGTCCTCGAGGCCGGCGTCAGCCATGCCCAGACACGTGGCATCGCGCCTGAGACGCTGATCCAGGCACGACTGGCGCCGGACATGCTGCCGCTCTCGGCGCAGATCCAGCGCGTCAGCGACACCGCCAAGGGCACCGGCGAGCGTTTGTCCGGCGTGCCGTCGCCGAAGCTGGCCGACACCGAAACCACCTTCGACGAACTGCAGGCGCGCCTGGCCGCGACCATCGCCTACCTGGAATCGCTCACGCCCGAGCAGGTCGAGGCCGGCGCCACCCGCGAGATCACGCTGAAGTTCGGCAAGCTGGGATCGCGCTTCAGCGGCGTGGATTACCTGCTGCAGTTCGGTCTGCCCAATTTCCACTTCCACGTGGTCACCGCCTACGACATCCTGCGCAATCAAGGTGTCCCGCTGGGCAAACTGAGCTACCTGGGCAGGATCGGCAGTCCGATCGCCGAATAAGCCAGGCATCGCGGCATGGGCGCAGCGGTTGACGCGATCGCGCCGACCGGCGCTTTGCCCGATGTCGGAGGCGGCGTCATCATGTGCGGTTCGTTGTCATCCAACACCGCATCATGAAAGAGCGACTTCCGATCTGGCTGCACGACTGGCTGGGCGTGATCGTGCCCGGAGCACAGATCCTGCTGGTCCTGCTCGCGAGCCGCTTGCTCCAGCTGCTGGCCAAACGTGTGATCCGTCGCGCCGTCGCGCGTTACGACCTGCCTCCGGAGCTGGCCATCGGCCTGCGCCGCGCGCTCAATGTGCTGCTGTTGGTGGCCGCCACGCTACTGGCACTGCAATTGCTCGGCGTGTCGGCCGGGGTGCTGTGGGGCGCGTTCACCGGCTTTGCGACGGTGGCGGCGGTGGCGTTTTTCGCCGCGTGGAGCGTGCTGTCCAACATCTTCTGCACGTTCCTGATCTTCGTTACCCGGCCGTTTCGCCTCTACGAAATGATCGAGCTGCTGGAAAACGGCGAAAAACCAGGCCTCAAGGGCAAAGTGATGGACATCAACCTGCTCTATACCACGCTGCAGGAGCCGGAAGGCCAACACGGCGGACCGACCTCGATCCAGGTACCCAACAGCTGGTTCTTCCAGCGCGGCATCCGGCGCTGGCGCGGCACCCACCACGCGATCGGCCCGTAGGCGCCACTCTCAGCGCAGCTGGCTGTCCTTGCTGCCGCGGCGGTTGATGGTTCCCGCGCTTGAGGCTTGTTCCTGGTCATGTGCCGCCTGGCAGGTCACGCACAGGCGCACCCCGGGCACGGCCTTGCGCCGCGCCTCGGGAATCTCGGCATCGCACTCCTCGCAGTGCAACAGGCTGGGCCCGGTCGGCAGCTGCCGGCGGGCGCGCTGGATCGCGTCCTGTACCGTCGCGTCGATCTGATCCTGCACCGCGCCATCGTTGGCCCATCCGGTCGCCATGGCAGCCTCCACTTCGTCTGGGAACATTGCACGACCGGTGACATTACCCCCAGGCAGGTGAAATGACCGCGAGCCGCACCCCACACACGCGTCCAAGACGCCCGGCGCTGGCTTTCGCTAGCATGCGCGCTTCCTGTCCGATCGCCGCCCGAGCATGCCTGCCGCCATCGACGAATACCGCGTTACCGGTCCGCTTGACCTGGTCACCCTTGCCGCGGCCGGCACGCCACTGGTGCTGCGTGGCCTGTGCGAGCACTGGCCGCTGGTGCAGTCCGCGCGCCGCTCGGACACCGCATTTGCCCAGGCCTTGGCCGCGCAGGACAACGGCACCCCGGTCGACACCCTGCTGATGCCGCCCGAAGCGCAAGGCCTGGTGGGCTACAACGCCGCGCTGGATGGCTTCAACTACCAGCACTTCAAGGTGCCGGTGACCGATGTGCTCAAGCGCCTGGCCCAGTACAGCCGGATCGAACACGCGCCGGTGCATGGCGTGGCGCTGCAGAGTGCACCCGTCGCGGCCTGTCTGCCGGGCTTGCTGACCCGGCACACCATCGCCGGGCTGCCGCCCGAGGTGCAGCCGCGCCTGTGGCTGGGCAACCAGGTGACCACGCCGGCGCATTTCGATGCCTTTCACAACATTGCCGTAGTGGCCTGTGGGCGACGGCGATTCACCGTGTTTGCGCCCGATCAGGTCGGCAACCTCTACATCGGCCCGCTGGATTTCGCGCCCACGGGCGCGGCGATCAGCCTGGCGCGCCTGGATGCGGTGAAAGACCCGCGCTTCCCGCGGCTGGAAGAGGCGATGGCCAACGCGTTGACAGCCGACCTTTCACCTGGCGATGCGCTGTATCTGCCACCGCTGTGGTGGCACCACGTGGCCTCACTGGCGCGACTGAATGCGCTGGTGAACTACTGGTGGCAGCCGCCCATGGCCGATGGCCGCGCGCCTTCGCCCGGCATGGCCGCGCTGCTGCATGCGCGGCTGGCATTCGCAGGCCTTGCGCCCGCCGAGCGCGCGGCGTGGCGGACGCTGATGGAGCACTACGTCTTCGCCGATGAGGACCCGGCCGCGCACATCCCCGCCGAGCGCCGCGGCGTGCTTGGCCCGCTCGACGCCACCACCGTGGCCACGCTCAGGCAGCGCATTGCCAACTCCCTTTAATGCAGCGTTGACGCCAGCGCCTGCACCCTGCAGATCGACCCTTCTACCGGAGCTCCCGCCATGGACCAGACCGTCCACCCGTTTTCCGAACTCTTCGCCCAGCTCGGGCTTGCCTCCGATGAAGCCAGCATCCGCGCCTTCATCGCCGAACACGCGCCGCTGCCGGACAACATGCGCCTGGAAGAAGCGCCGTTCTGGTCCGATGCGCAGTCGCAGCTGCTGCGCGAGGAACGCGTCGACGACGCCGACTGGGCCCCGGTGGTGGATCAGCTGAACCTCGCCCTGCACGCGACGCCGGAGATCTGATCAGCGCGGATGTCGGATGACTCGGATGCATGTCGAATGCCGGCGCGTCCGTTCGTCGCGTCCATGAAACGCGCCACCTGGTGCGCACCTCGGGGTGACGCATGGCGCTGCAACTGTTCGCCCCTCCCTTTTCGTCCTATTGCCAGAAGGTGCTGATCGCGCGGTACGAAAACAGCACGCCGTTCGAATTCCGGATGCTGGACCGGGAATTTCCCGACAACGGTGCCGAGCTGGCGCGGCGCTGGCTGCTGCGGCGCTTTCCGATGCCGGTCGATGGCGGGCGCACCTGGATGGAAGCCAGCATCATCATCGAGCACCTGCAACGGGCACATCCCGGCGCGGTAGCGCTGATTCCCGATGACCCGGCCACGGTGCTGGACGTGCGGCTGCTGGATCGCTTCTTCGACAGCGACATCTCCACGCCATTGCAGGCGATCGCATTTGATGCGATCGGTGAGGCAGACCCACCCGATGCCTACGGCGTTGCCCAGGCCCGCTCCCAGCTGGAGACGGCCTACGCGTGGCTGGATACGTTTCTGGAGGGGCGGACCTGGGCGGTAAACGACACCTTCAGCCTGGCCGACTGCACCGCCGCGCCCCTGTTCTACGCCGACTGGACCCATGCCATCGCGCCAGGCTTTGCGAACGTGCGCGCATACCGCGCCTGCCTGTTGACGCGACCTTCGATGGTGCGCGCCGTGGAAGAAACACGTCCGTGCCGCCATTACTTCCCGCTGGGCGCGCCCCGATCGCGACTGACGCGGTTCGGCTGCCAAGCGCAGCGCTCTACCTGGACAGTGCCTGCTCGACGGCCTGCTCGGCCAGGGGCTGCATCACCGCATAACCGGCCGCGTTGGGATGCACGCCATCGGCAGACACGCGCTTGGGCAATCCACCCTGGCCGTCATCCAGCGCGGCGTGGTAATCCAGGTAGATCGCGCCCTGCGCGGCGGCGTATTGCCGGATCCAGGCGTTGAGCGCGCGGATCTTCGGCGCAGGCGCTAGGCCCGGCTTCCACGGATAGTCGCTGGCCGGCAGGACCGACGCCAGCACGACCTTGATGCCATTGGCCTTGGCCAACTGCACCATCGATGCCAGGTTGTCCTGGATCATCTCCGGCGTGGCCGGCCCGGTGTTGCCAGCGATGTCGTTGGTACCGGCCAGGATCACCACGGCGGCGGGCTTGAGCGCGATCACGTCCTGGCGGAAGCGCACCACCATCTGCGCGGTGGTCTGGCCCGAGATACCGCGATTGACATACGGCTTGCCCGGGAAAAACGTGGCGCTACCGGTCCTGCCCCAGCCTTCGGTGATCGAATCACCGAAGAACACCACGCGCGGCTTGCCAGGCTGTGCAGGCGGCAGCGCCGCGTTTTCCGCACGGTAGCGAGCGAGCTGCGGCCAATCAGCGAGCTGCTTCTGCATGGCCTGCACCTGCTCGGCCAGCGGCTTTGCCTGCTGGGCGCAAGCACCTGTTGCGATGCTGACCAGACCCAGTGCGACACCGAGTCCGGCAACCTTCATCAAGAACGGACGATGCATCGATGTTCCTCGTAGCGAAGACGGCCGTAGTCTATCCGCTGCGATCGGTGTTGCTCGTCGTGGCTTGTGTCGGACGTGGAGCCGAGTTTGCGAGGGCCTGCGCGCGGCTTGGCTGGGGCGCTCCCCGCGGTCTGCGCGGACAGCAGCCGAGCAAGCTCGGCTCTACAGAGAACTCCGGGGGGAGCAGCCGAGCTCGGCTTTAGGGGAGACAAGCGGCGGACTGGATGTGTGTGATGGCATGCCGGCCCTGGCCGGACATCACACTCAGGGCTTCGCTGCCGCTTGCGGTTTTTCGGCGGGTCGCTTTTCAGCTTCGGCCTTCTCCGCCGATGCCTTGCGTTCGGCGGCGTCCTTGACCGCGGCCGCGAAGCGCGGCTCCTCGCGCAGCAGCTTGGACTGCGGGTCCAGCGTGTAGACCTCGTTCTCCTGCAGGTCGAGATGGCCGCGACCCTCGGTCATCGGCACGGTGACGGTCTGCCCACTGTTGGGTCCGATGCGCACATCCACCGGCACCGGGAACGGCAGGTTGCGCGGGGTCTTCCAGCGCAGCGACAGGCCAGTGGCATCGCGCTCGGCCAGCAGTTCCGGCAGCGCGGCGCGATACAGGTACACATCGAAGAACCAGCCGTAATCCTTGCCGGTCACGTCCTTGACGATGGCGATGTAGTCCCTGGTCGATACATAGCGCGGCTTGAAGTGTCCCGGCCGCGGATGGGCGCTGCCATACACCGCCAGCCGGATCGAGGTGAAGAACGCCTCGTCGCCGATCAGGCCGCGCAGCATGTGCAGCATCAGCGAGCCCTTGTAGTAGATGTCCAGGCCCGGGCCATTTTCGCGGTTGTAGACCGACTCCTCGGTCTGCGGCTTGCCGCTGACGATCGGATACTTGTTGGACAGCGCGGCGCGCTGGTCCAGCAGCGCGGCGTGGTACTCCATGTCGCCGCGCAGGTACTGCAGGTAGAGCGGCTGCACGTAACTGCCGAAGCCTTCGTGCAGCCACATGTCGTCCCAGTCCGCGTTGGTCAGCTGGTTGCCGAACCACTCGTGCGAGAACTCGTGCTGCATCAGCCAGTCGTAGCCGTACTTGTCCTTCTTGTAGTCGTTGCCGTAGGCATTGATGGTCTGGTGCTCCATGCCCAGGTGCGGGGTCTGCACCACGCCGACCTTCTCATCGCCGAACGGATAGGGCCCGATCTGGCGCTCGAAGAAGTCCAGCATCTTCGGCAGCTCGGCAAACAAGTCCTTGGCCTGCTGGTCCTTGTCGCCCTTCAGGTACCAGTACGCCAGCGGGATCGTGTTGCCGTAGCGGCTCTGGTAGCTGCCGCTGAGCTGTTCGTAGGGCCCGACATCGAGGGCGACGGCGTAGGTGTCTGGATTCTTCGCGCGCCAGTGATACGTGCGCCAGCCATCGGCCTCTTCCATGCCGACGAACACGCCATTGCCCGGTGCCACCAGCGGCGCGGGCACGGTGATGTACTCGTCCACCAGCAGCGGCTCGCCCTGCGGATGATCGATGCACGGCCACAGCAGATCGCATCCCTCGCCCTGGATCGCCGAGGCCACCCACGGCTCGCCGGTCGGCGCGGTCGCCCAGACAAAGCCGCCATCCCACGGCGCGCGCTTGGCCACGTGCGGCTGACCGGCATACACCACGCGCACCTCGAACGTCTGCGCCGCGGCCACCGCCTTGGGCAGCGCGATGCGCATGCGGCCTTCCGGATTGGTCCAGGCCTTGGGCGCCAGCGCCACGCCGTCCACCTCGACCCGGCTGACCTGGTAGTTGCGATCCAGATCCACGACCACCGCCTTCAGGCGCTTGCTGGCCTTGAAGCGCAGCGTGGCATCGCCTTCGATGCGCTTGTCCTGCGGCAGCACCTTGAAACGCAAGTCCGCATGTTCGAACGACACCGCCAGCTGTTCGGGCGTGCGCGGCAGGCCGGTTTCCTTGGTGGTGGCACTCAGCTCGGGCTGATGGGCCGAGGCGACCGGCGCAGCGGCGGCCAGCGCCAGGGACAGCGCGGCAAAAGCGAGACAGGAACGGGACATGCGGACAACCGAGGCGGACAGGACAGTGCACAGGGTGCCAGCGATTACGTGGCGCTGCATGCGTCCGAAGTCATGTTGCGTCCTGGGACGGCGCTTTGGCGCAGCTGCGCGATCCCTGGACGCGGCTCAGTCTTCTTCAGCCGCGGCCTCGCGGCCCTGCTGGCGGATCAGCGCCTCGAAACGGGCCTCGTTGATCGCATCGCGCACGCTGTCCAGGTCGGCGCTGGATTCGTCCGGAGTGAACTGGCCGGTGAGCTCGCTGTCAGGCAACAGGTCGCCGGCTTCGAACAATGCCCACATCTCCTCGCCGTACCAGGTGTCCAACAGTTCCGGGGCCCATCGGCCCAGGCTGGCGGTGAGGTTGTTGACGTCGCGCAACAGCATCCGGCGCGCCGAATTGTTGCCGGCCGCGCTGACCACCTGCGGGAAGTCGATCACCACCGGGCCATCGGGGCCGACCAGCACGTTGTATTCGGACAGATCGCCATGGATCAGCCCGCAGCACAGCATGCGCACGACCTGGCGGACCAGGATCTGGTGGAAGGCACGGGCCTGCTCGGCTTCCAGCTCGACCTCGCCCAGGCGCGGCGCGGAAAAGCCCTCGGCATCGGTGACCAGTTCCATCACCAGCACGCCGTGGTAATAGCCGAACGGCTCGGGCACGCGCACGCCGGCATCGCGCAGCTGGTAGAGCGCGTCGACCTCGGTGTTCTTCCAGGCCGTTTCGGCCTGCTTGCGGCCGTACTTGGTGGCCTTGCCCATCGCGCGTGCCTCGCGGCTGCCGCGGACCTTGCGCCCTTCCTGGTACTGCACGCGCTGCTGGAAGCTGCGCTGGGCCATGTCCTTGTAGACCTTGGCGCAGCGCACCTCGTCCCCGCTGCGCACTACATAAACCGCTGCTTCCTTGCCGCTTTTGAGCGGTCGCAGCACTTCATCGATGACGCCGTCGTCGATCAGCGCCTGGAGTCCGTTGGGGGTCTTCATGGAGTCCTGTGCACGACGCGGCGGGCAGGAGTGCCACGCCGCAGGGGCAGGTAGTGTCGCATCAATTCGTGCAGGCCTCATGCACGGCGCGCCGATGGCGGGCTGCGCCATCGGCCCTGACGCACGCGCGACTCAGCGTGCGTGCGGGTCCGGGCGGGCCGGCAGCACCGGCGCAGCGCCGGTCTCGACCGCGTCTGCATGCCGGCGCATGATCCAGTTGAACAGCGGCGTGGCGGCCAGCGTGGTCACGATCGCCATCAGCACCAGGATCGAGAACAGGCCCGGCAGGATCACCCCGGCCTGCAGGCCGATGTTGATCAGGATCAGCTCCATCAGGCCGCGCGCATTCATCAGCGAGCCGATCGCCATCGCGTTGGCGTTGTTCTCGCCCGAGGCGCGCGCCGCGGCCCAG
>JBIIHJ010000447.1:0-2611 GCA_044235875.1 Pseudoxanthomonas sp. | reverse complement strand
CGTCGGGATTGAGCACATCCATCAGGCGCAGCAGCTGGTCCGGCTGCACCGACGGGCCGACCTTGATCGCGATCGGGTTGCGCACCCCGCGCAGGTATTCCACGTGGGCACCGTCGAGCGCCGCGGTGCGCATGCCGATCCACGGGTAATGCGTTGACAGGTTGAACCAACCGGTCTGACGCGGCACTTCGCGGGTCAGCGCTTCCTCGTACGGCAGCAGCAGCGCTTCGTGCGAAGTGTAGAAATCGATCCGGTTGAGGTTGTGCACTTCGACGCCGGCGAGCGTCTCCATGAAGCGCACCGCGCCGCCGATGTCCGACACCATCTGCTGGTACTCGTTGGCCAGCGGCGAATAGCCGACCCAGTTGAGGTTCCAGTATTCGGGGTGATGCAGGTCGGCAAAGCCGCCATCGATCAGCGCCCGCACGAAGTTCATCGTCATCGCCGAGCGCGAATGCGCCCGGATCATGCGCTGCGGATCGGGAATGCGCGCGGCTTCGCTGAACTCCGGCGCATTGACCAGGTCGCCGCGATAACTCGGCAACGTGATGTCCCCGCGCGTTTCCATGTCGGTTGACCGCGGCTTGGCGTACTGCCCGGCAAAGCGACCCACGCGCACCACCGGCAGCTGCAGGCCGTGCACCAGCACCAGGCTCATCTGCAGCAGCACCTTCAGGCGATTGGAGATCAGCCCGGATTCGCAATCCGAAAAACTCTCCGCGCAGTCGCCCCCCTGCAGCAGGAAGCGCTTGCCCTCCTGTGCTTCGGCCAGCTGCTTCTTCAGCGCGAAGATCTCCCACGAGGTCACCAGAGGCGGCAGCCGGCCAAGCTCGTCCAGCGCGACCTTCAACGCATCGGCATCGGGATAGGTCGGCATCTGCAGCGCGGGACGGCCCCGCCAGCTGTCTGGCGTCCAGTCTTTGGGCAGGTTCACCGCGTGCAGTGAGCGATCGGGGGTAATCATCGTGATGGCATCCACGGCCACAGGGGGCCGCATGAGAAGAGGACGCGTGTTGCGCGTCAGGAGCGCAGGTCGCGCAGCAGGTCGGGCTTGCGGCTGCGGAACGCGGCGACCAACAGCCAGATCGTCAGCACGGCGAACCACAGCAGGCTCCACTCCGGCATCGACAGGCCCAGCAGGCGCCAGGTCACTTCCGCGCATTCGCCCGAGCCGGTCAGCACCTGGCGCAGCATGCTGCCCAGCGGAAAGGCCTGCATCATGTAGGCCAGGTCCGGTCCACAGGCCGGCACCTGGTCCGGTGGCAGGTGCTGCAACCACACGTGGCGGCCGGCAATGCCAAGGCCGATGGCGGCTGGGACCAGCGCCAATACGCCATATGTCGCGCGCCCGCCGCGCCCCTTCGGCGCATGCAGCCCACCGATCAGGAACAGCACGCCCAGCGCCGCGAAGGCGGCACGCTGGAAGGTGCACAGCGGGCACGGAATCTGGTTCTGGAAATACTGCGTGTACAACGCGGCGCCCAGCAGCGCCACGCACACCACGAAACCGGACAGGAACTGCGTGCGAAAGGACCAGCGGAAAGGATTCATGGGCGCGTGCATCTGGAAAGTGTTCGCATTATCGCCATCCTCGCCGCGCGCGGCCAATGACACTTGGCATGCTCCGTCGCACCGGCAGGGCAGAAAAGCAAAACCCCGGCCTGAAGCCGGGGTCTGCAGCGATCTTGCGTTGGCGCGCGCGCGATTACTCGGTGGCGGCGTCCGGACGGTCGACCAGTTCCACGTAGGCCATCGGCGCGTTGTCGCCAGCGCGGAAACCGCACTTGAGGATGCGCAGGTAGCCACCCGGACGCGACACGTAGCGCGGACCCAGCGTGGTGAACAGGGTGCCCACGGCTTCCTTGTCGCGCAGACGCGCGAAAGCCAGGCGGCGATTTGCCACGCCATCGACCTTGGCCAGGGTGATCAGCGGCTCGGCGACGCGACGCAGTTCCTTGGCCTTGGGCAGGGTGGTCTTGATCAGGCCGTGCTTGATCAGCGAGGCGGCCATGTTGGAGAACATCGCGGCGCGATGCGAACTGGTGCGGTTGAACTTACGACCGGCTTTCTGGTGGCGCATGACAATTTCCTAGTGAATGTTGAGTCTGTTGAGGTTCGCTGTCGCCATCGTGGCGTTGCTGCATGGACTGCGGTTGGTCCGAATCCGGTCATCCTGTCCGGACATCACCGCGGGCCTTCAGGCCCGTCGATGTGTGTGTTGCGGTACAACCAGATCCCCGCAGTGGCTGCGGGGATCTGCGTGCTGCGTTGGATCAGCCCATCATGCCGTGCTGGGAAACACCGGCCGGCGGCCAGTTCTCCAGCTTCATGCCCAGGGACAGGCCGCGCTGCGCCAGGACTTCCTTGATCTCGGTCAGCGACTTCTTGCCGAGGTTCGGGGTCTTGAGCAGTTCGACTTCGGTCTTCTGGATCAGATCGCCGATGTAGTAGATGCTCTCGGCCTTGAGGCAGTTGGCCGAACGCACGGTCAGCTCCAGATCGTCGATCGGGCGCAGCAGCACCGGATCAACACCGCCGGTCTGCTGCTTCGGCGCGCCGCGGTCGCGGTGCGTGAAGTCGCCGAACACCGACAGCTGGTCGCTCAGGATGT
>JBIIHJ010000467.1:0-8553 GCA_044235875.1 Pseudoxanthomonas sp. | reverse complement strand
GTATTGCTGGAAGCAATGGTCTCGCAAACTTACGCATCTTACGATACCAATCTTCTTATCCTCACTGCAATTGGATTGCGTACAGCCTTTGATCGAGCAGCAGAGCTTTCAGGGGTTGATCCTGCGATGTCTTTTGAGCAGAAGATTAGTCACCTTGAGGCCAATGGAAAAATTGGATCGATGGAGTCTCTCCAGTTGACACGGCTGGTTGACGCAGGAAACGCCGCTGCCCATCGATCATGGGCGCCGTGGAAGGACGAATGCCTAGCTTTGATGAAAGTTTTCGAGCATTTTATTCAACGAACCATATTGGCTCCCTCTACGGAAAATATTGACTCGAGAATACCTAAGAGGCAGAAGCGGAAGAAGGATTCTCAAAAGCCATAGCGCCCAGATCGAAGCCACTCCCTCGAGACTTCTGGGCATAAAAGACCGTGAACAATGAATGATGTCAATCAGAATTCCATTCCGTCAACAATTCGTCGCTTCCCGATATCTATCTACGTTCTTCAGCTAACTGACGGCTGCTACTACGTCGGCCAATCATGTCATCTGCCATCTCGTATTGCAGAGCATTTTTCTGGGAAAGGTTCAGCTTGGACAAGGCTCCACACGCCAGAAGTCGTTCTTTGCGCTAGAACTCTCAGGACCCTAGATTGGAAGATTGCTGAGAAGGCCGAGAATCGCTTGACTAGATTCTTGATGAGTAAATTTGGTTGGAAGAACGTTCGTGGCGGCTATTGGTCGAACGTATGCAACCAATCAATTGCTGCAAACTTGCGGCATCACGGCTTCGATTCATTGGTCAGTTAACCCACGCCTGGGAGCTGTAGTTCTAGTTATCAACGCGGTGATGTGTCGCCAGTGATTACTATCGGACAAGGTATTCCGCGATGAACGAAAACGAAAACGAAAGCCTGGGCAACAGCTGGGTCGATTACGTAACAGCTGGAGCAAAAGCGACGCTCGGAGTTGTTCCCTTTGCAGGCTCCCTGTTGGCTGAAATCGCTGGATCAATCATCCCTAGGCAACGTTTAGATCGACTGGTTGATTTTGCTCGGAAGTTAGAGGTGCGGATCGGTGGCCTTGAAAGCCAGCACGTTCGTAAGCATCTTTCAGACGAAGAGTTCACTGATCTTGCGGAGGAGGCTATCCGGCAGGCAGCGAGATCAACTTCTGAAGATCGTCGCCTATACCTCGCTAATCTGCTCGCTCAAAGCTTATCCGCGGAATCAATCACTCACTCAGAATCTAAGCATCTTCTCAGAATCTTGGGCGAGCTATCTGATGTCGAAGTCATCTGGCTTAGGTATTACGTAGACCCGACAATTGGCGGAGATCGTGAATTTCGCGACATGCATCAGCGCGTTTTGGAGCCTGTCGGGGGCCACCTGAAATCTTCAATCGAGGAGATCGACGCAGATGCTTTGCAGACGAGCTATCAAGAACACTTAGTTAGGCTTGGGCTGATCGTTCCTCATATTTCAGTGAGAAACAAGGCGCCGGAGTTTAATCCTTTTACGGGACATTTCAAAATCTCCTATCACCATATCTCCCGGCTCGGCTCGCTCCTGCTTAAGCAAATAGGCTTTCAGCCGGAAGAGGCGCAGTAGGTCTCTTCCCACGCATTCACACATCTCTTAGCGACGGACGGTGGGCCGAATTTCCGAGCAATATGACACAGAAGCTTTCACTTAAGTTTGCAACGGAGCCTTAGGATGCTCATGTTTCAGCAACTCGATCGTTGCATAGCTGCATCTGCTCGTGGCCCAACGGCCTTCCAACCCCCATTCTGTTAGGCGCGCTTTTCGAATAATCCCAAGATATCAGTCCGGGTTGAATACGTAAGCCTTATCGCCGAGTTGGACTCTCGTTTGAATTCCGGCTTTAATAAAAAAATTAATGGGATTCTCCGGGAGGCTGATGCCTTCTGGCACATGCGCAACATAGACATCGAGCCCTCCGTAAAATTTCAGGCGAGCGAGATATGAGCCAAATTGATCCTTGTCGGAGTATTGATAGCTAAAGACATCTGGATTACTTCCCAATTCGGCTTTGCCCTCAAGATCTAAGGCGGCTCGCTCTCGGATGAATTGATTGAATACATCAGAATTTCCGGACTCATATTGTAAATATCCCATATAAATTCTTACAGCGCCAACAAAGCGTCTCTTGAAATGATGTAGATGAAGACCATAAGCAATAGCCTCAAATGCAGATGAAAGCCGAATCGAATCGGGATTTCCCCAAAGCACTTCAAGAAACTTGTTGGGACCAACTTCAATGCGCTCAACGGTCTTTCGATTGATCAAAACTTTTTCTAAGAGCTTGCAAGCGCGTCGCCGCAGCGCTCGGTCTACCTTCCCGAACTTATGCATGTAACCGATAGAGTTATTTCCAATGATGCCAGCCAAGCTCACCATCAGGAACTCATCGTCCGTTGACTTTGCGGTGTTGTGCACCTCACATGAAGGGACCGTTATAAGGTCCTTCCTATGATGCTCCCCACAGTCGGAAAACTCAGGGAATAAGCACTTCGGGGGTACGTGTTCTCTCGATGAGGGGAGAGCTCCGCAGCGATAGCACTCCTCTTCCAAAATATATCTCCTCACGAAGTCAAAGGCCCGATCTACGAGCGATCAGGGGCCCCGGCAATTCCTAATTTCGACCCGGCGCAGACGCACTACTTCCTTCGTACAGTCAAAGCCGGTCCTCCGCGCTCACCTACTTCGTGCTTAGGAATCAGACTATTGGTCTTCTCATCGAAAATCCAACTTGTGAGTTTTCTCATTCCAGCATCAAGCTCAGGCGGGCGCACGCCGGAGTCCAGCCGTCCTAGGACCAAGGCGCCGTCAGCCGATGGATGTGCACGATATAGTTCCTTCGCTGAGCTCTCAATCAAATCCCTATTGGGATGGCCCGTATCTCTGGCAGCTCTGGCGTAATACGCGTAGCACATCGCTTCCAGATTAAGATCCTTTCTCTCTCTGAATCCACCCATAGCAGCCATGTAGAATTGATCGCCGGCTTCGAAATCTCCTTGCTTCATGGAGATAAGGCCGTATGTTGCCAAAGCAATCGGTTCGTATCTGGCAGGCGCAATCCTGAGTAAGCGCCTTAAAATGAGCTTGGCTTCCTCATAGTTGCCCGAATTTGCAAGCGCATAGCTGAGATTTGTGAGAAGGCCAGCGTCATTCGGATCCGCAACTAGTCCCTGCCGCGCGAACGCCTCAGCATTTTCGTAGTCACACTGCACTGCATACAAAGTCGTCAAAAAATGTAGCGGTCGACTGGAAAAGGGCTCCTCGTCGTGCCAAAGGCTCGCATGATCCTGTGCCTCCTCGACACGCAAAGCATTCCAAGCCAGAAGCGTTTGGGCTTCTTGAGCAACGCCAACTGCCTCGCGTTGCGCTGAACTTGAAGCAATCTCGATACCCAAATTGCCCTGCTCTGTCACCGCCTGCGCCAGGACATTGTCATTTGGCTGGATCAGCGCCAATCGAAAGAATTCGCGTGCCCGTTTAAGGCTTCCTGCTTGAAGCTCAAGGCTGCCAATCGCGCAAGCAAGTTCAGAAATTTCTCCAGTACTGGCCTTATTGTCCTTTAAAAATTTGATCCCTTTGTTTGCAAATTTAGAGCCAACACCCGCCACCTCGGAGAGCGCGATTTCAGTCGCCATAAGCCATGGGTCGTTCGGAGTGCGGCGATGCTTTCCGATCAATCGCAATGCGTCGGAAACCTTCTCGGTTTTCTTATCGCTCTTGTCGAGGTGTACGTTGAGCCTGGCAAGTGTCCTGAGTACAAGCCGGCTGTCCGGTGACAATGAGAGCGCGGTTTTTACTGTGCGCTCTGCCCGCTGTCCGTTACCCGAGGATACCTGATGCTGAGCAAGGTCTAGTAGCACGAGTGGATTTGCGGGATCGGCTCGCAGAATTTTCCGTAGATCGGCAACGCGTCTCCGATTGGCTAAAGTTGTCGACTGCGACGCAATATCCTCACGCTCCATAAGTTGGTTGAAGAACGCCTTTTGGACTGCGCCAAGGATAAAACCGCTATCAACCGCTTTGCGGATTAGATCGATGACCTTAGGTTTCAGAGCTGGATCTGCAGTGAAGGTCAGCAGATCACCCAGAGACCCACTTGTCTTATTGGTCGACCAGTTCTCGACTGCATCAACAAACCGCTCTTCTTCCAGTGCAAAAGGAGCCGGTTCTTTTCCTGATTTGCCGCCCGCTTCCCTTTGCTCAAGCGTAGCCGACATGCGGCGCCACCGAGGGACCAATCTCCTGGGAGGAAGACTCATCTTCATGCGGCGGCCATTCTCTCTTCGAGTTCCATGCGCTTAGCAAGTCGGTACAATTTCTGATGAAATCTGTCGATGCCGACGACGCCCCGCCTGCGGGCTCCCTTGTCTCCACGTTGCGTTGGATCTGGCTGTGTCATTTCGACAAGCATCTCCTGAAGCTCAGCACGTACTCGATTTGGAAGCTCCGGGAACACGTGGAGTGCAAGTACCTTGCCGATGGATTGCTTCAGCACATCAACAAGCTCAGGGGTGAATCCGCCACGATAGATGCCGGGCGTGAACTGCTCAGGCAGTTCGGCTCTGATAAGACTATTGAGCGGGACACCCGTGTATAGAAATACGAGCAATCCGCCGAGTTGATACAGGTCTGCAGCTTCGCGCTCATCCTGCCATTGGGGTGAGGTATATCCGTACCATTTTTCCGGCGGCGCGTACCCCCAATCGCCAGGCCAACAAAGCGCATCAAAAGGACCAGCAAGGCCTTTTCGAACTGATCTTCCCAAGTCACCTAGTTTCATGACATGAGCGCGCGAGAGTGAATCAGCTAATGCAATGATGTTTGACGGTTTTACATCTAGGTGTGCGATCCCTCGCCTGTGTAACTGATCCAGCCCAAGAGCGACGTCGCGCAAAACCATCAGCCGCCAAGAGTCTTTTGGAGATTCGCCAAAGTCAAAGTTTGCGCGCAGATCCCCTTTCCCGATTTCAAAAACGAAGCAACAGACCTTCTTCGTTTGGTCGCCCTGATCTTCGTCGAGTACGAGATCTTCATAGTCAAGCAAGGTCACCACACGAGACATCGCCTCGTCCTTACAAAACTTCATCAGATCGCGCTCCCAGAGCACTGCCGACGTCAGCGCATTCAGCACCTCGATGAAGTTCGCCTCACCGAATGCCCGCCTGAAGTCTACGGCTTTGACGAAGGCAGGCTCGCCGTCTCTCGAAGCTAAGTAGCTAACCCCAAAGTTTCCACCCGTGGCGCCTTTGGGCTTGACCAACAATTTTTCAATTGCCCAACCGCTTTTCAGCGTGAGTCCTTCCAGCTTTTCGGCTGGTGAAGTCGTAGCATCCATGTATCCCCCTGTATTGCTCCAACCAAGAGCTCGCCCGCTCACCAAGCAAATTTTCGAGGCGGAACGAAGCTCGATTCTACATCCCCCAAGGGAGCTTTCCAGCTCCACAAATGTTCATCCAAAACAGTTATCTAAGATCATTCCTGGTTGCACTTCAGCTTGCGGCTCCCCGTTTTTTAGCTGAACCCGTTGGCTTCCCCTTCTGCTCTGTCTTCAAGCTACGTTCTCGACGCGGCTTGAGTGCGAGTTCTTCGAAGGCGGCCAGGCGTCCCGTCTGCTCGGCTAGTCTGGTCTGGGCGGATTCGAGCGACGCCTTGAGGGCGCTCTCTCTAATGAAATGCTCTTGGGCCGCCTTCTTAGACGCGTCAAGGCACGCCCAGGCGCCCTGTCGATCAACACCGTCGAGCAGCGCCTGGCGGTGCTCGCCAGCTGGCATCGTCTTCAAGGCTGGCCCAGCCCTACCGAATCAAGCGCGCTCAAGGCGCTAGTGAACAGTGCGCGCAAGGCGCAGGTCCGTGCCGGCACGGTGGTGCGCAAGAAGACCGCAGTGGTGGCAGAGCCCTTGGCGGCGATGCTGTCCACTTGCACCGATGGCCTGCGCGGCACCCGCGATCGCGCCCTGCTACTGCTGGGTTGGAGTGGCGGCGGCCGCCGGCGCTCAGAGCTAGTCGGTCTGCAGGGCGAGGATCTACGCCAGCTGGACCCGGCCACCTGGCTGTATCGCCTGGGCAACGCGAAAACCGACAGTGCGGGCCTCAAGCGCGAAAAGCCCTGCGTGAGGAGGCCGCTGTTGCCCTGCAGGCGTGGCTCGACCAAAGCCAGATCACCTCTGGCCCGCTGTTTCGCCGCCTGCATCGGGGCGGCCATGTTGGCCGGGCTGCGCTCGGCGCCGACCACGTGGCGCGCATGGTCAAGCGCCGCGCGGGATTGGCAGGGCTGTCAGGCGATTGGGGCGGCCACAGCCTACGCGCCGGCTACGCGACCGAAGCCGGACGCCAGGGCGTACCGCTGGGCGATGTGATGGCCATGACCGAGCATCGCAGCTTGGGAACGGTGATGGGGTATTTCCAATCGGGCAGCCTGTTGGCCAGCCCTGCCTCGGCCCTGTAGTTGCCCCTGCCTGCGCAGGACAGCGCCCCCAAACTACTAAGGTGGTGCGCCGGTTGTTCGTGCCGGCTATTTCTGATGACCGCTCCCTCAATCAAGACGGGCCTGTGGCCCGCTGCGTATGCCGCCTCGTCCCGCTCTCCAAAGCCTGCTGTCCCAACATGATGCCGAGGTCCTGGAAACCGTGGCGACCGCCGAGGCTCACCGACGCGTCATGTGCCTGCTGCCGGCACATTTCGCCGCGTTCACGCCCGCCCAGCAACACAAGATCCGTGCGCTTCTGGGAGTGAACCATACGCCGGCGCCCGATCCGCAGGCTGCCGACGCCCCGCCCCGCTACTGGCTGTACTTCAGCGGGCAAACCTGGTCAGGGCATGGCCCTGTGCCGCCTGCCTTTTTAGCGTGGGAAGGTACCGTGGCCCATACCGAGTGGAAGCGGCGACACCCCGAAGAGCGCTTCCCGCGCTATCCGGGCTTGCGAAATGCGATCACAGCCGAGACCTTCGATGGACAATCGCAGTACACCACCACTGGCAAATCGCGATAAGCCATCCATGGATGGCGCGCCCCAGTCGACGCTCTCGTAGGCAGCAGAACCGATGATCCCCTTTTGCTCCTAGAGCCTTTTTTGACGAACGTCCAATAAGAGCATGCCCTGCCCGCTCTTTATCATGGCACTGAGCTCCTCCACCGAAAGCCGAACGACCGACGCCTCCGGCCGGCTGTTAAATCGACCCCATGCCTTTCGCGCCAGCACGCCCGCGAGCAGCAGCATGCCCCAATGACCCAGGATGGCCAGTGTGTTGAGCACAAGCTCTCCTGCGTCAGCAAAGACCCACCCGATTGCCAATCCAGCGGAAACCCAAAGCAGCGAACCTAGTGCGTCGTAAATGAGGAAGGCCCGACGCGGGACCTTCGTGGCTCCTGCCATGGCCGTGGCCACAGTCGAGAAACCAGGGATGAACTTGGCGATGATCAAAGAACGAGCGCCCCAGCGGTCAAAAGTTGATTCGGTCTGCGCGACACAGCCCTCTGGCGTCAGCGAGTCGACACATCAGCCGAAGCACCCGCGCGCCGTGACGCTTGCCTGCGTGAAACCGGCCCAGATCGGAAATGAGGCAAGCCAGAACAGCGACCGCGCTGACCGAATAGAGCGACTACTCGCCAGTTGCGGCGAGCGAACCGGCCACCACCAGTACCGGAAACGCCGGGATAGGCAAGTCTGCCTGCTTGATCAGGACCCAGGCAAAGACAGGCATCACCCCGTATTAGGTAGTGAGCTCCGTAAATTAATGCATGGCTCTTCCAACTCTGTGTGACTGGATTCGATCGACAGATAACGCGCGGGTCAAAGTCATCCTCCCGCGAGCTGCATTGAAGCCCACACCTATGGCAAGTGGGCAGAGATGCGATCTATTCCTGCAATCGCACATATCGCAGATTGCGCTGCCTGCTTACTCAGTACAGCGCGTTCGATTGGATTGCGATGCTGATCCAACTCTTTGGGATCAATACCACGCGCGTTCGCAGTCAGACTCGCTTCCATTCCTCCTTCAGCCGGGCTCCCGGCATGCATCACAGTGAGGTTAGAAGCCACTGGGTGTAGCGTCGCAGCGATCTCATCGCATTCCTGCCAATGCACCGAACTGGAAAATTCAGAGGAGATGACGAGAGCCAGCAATGAAAAAAACACCCGTGACCAAGCGTCACGGATGTTCTGAATCACTCACTCAAAGCGCGCCTTTGGTTGCGCGAACTACGAAGAAATACGGAGAAATTTGAGGGCCGTTCCTCCCCTCCGCTTGCAGCCTTGAGCGATCCCTGCCCCGCTCTTAGCCCTCATCCTGCCACCGGCGGAGCTCTGTCTGATCGTGGTAGGCCATGCGATCTGGTGTGGTGATGAATTCCATGGTGGTGCCCCACGGCATCTGGCAGTAGCAGACCTTGTTGCCTGGGCCCTTTTCTGTCGCATAAGGAATTGACCGGGGAGCCGTCAGTGGCTTGCCGCCCGCCTTTTCGAATCGAGCGACAGACGCGTCGATATCATCGGTATAGAGGGCAAAATGC
>JBIIHJ010000446.1:0-2618 GCA_044235875.1 Pseudoxanthomonas sp. | reverse complement strand
GCAGGTAAGGTCGCCGTGGTTACCGGCGCATCCAAGGGCATCGGCGCGGGCATCGCGCTGGCACTGGCCGCCGAAGGCGCATCGGTGGTCGTCAACTACGCGTCCAGTCGCAGCGGTGCCGATGCGGTGGTCGAGCGCATCACCCAGGCCGGCGGCCAGGCCGTTGCGGTCCAGGCCGATGTGGCCCAGGCCGAACAGGCGCAGGCGCTGGTGGCCGCTGCGGTGGAACGCTTCGGCAAGCTCGACATCGTGGTCAACAACTCCGGCGTGTACGAAGTGGCGCCACTGGAACAGATCACGCCAACGCACTTCCATCGCCAGATGGACATCAACGTGCTGGGTCCCTTGCAGGTCACGCAGGCGGCCTCCCCGCATCTTGGCGAAGGCGCCAGCGTCATCAACATCGGCTCGCTGGTGAGCGTGCTGACCCCGCCGGGCATGGCGGTCTACTCGGCCACCAAGGGCGCGCTGGATGCGATCACGGGCGTGCTGTCGGCGGAACTGGGGCCGCGTGGCATCCGCGTCAACAGCATCAATCCGGGCATGGTCGATACCGAAGGCGCGCAGACGGCGGGCTTTGTCGGCTCGGACTTCCAGACCCAGCTGGTGGCGCGTACGCCGCTGGGCCGCATCGCCGCGCCGGACGATATCGCCGCGATCGCGGTGTTCCTGGCTTCGGATGACGCCCGCTGGGTCACCGGCGAGCAGATCAAGGCCGGCGGCGGGTTCAAGTAAGTCGTCCCGATGTATCGGCCAGCGTGTCGCGCCTGCAGGCAAGCGCACACGCTGGCCGCGTGCGTTGAAGGTTTCATCGCTTTGCCTGTCGGTACGGCCCGCCGGAGTGCAACGCCGATCAAGCGAAGCACGCCGGTGGCGCCTGCGCGATGCAGTTGACGTGGTTGTCGATGTCAGAAAGGGCCGGTGGCCAATGAAGCCATCGCGCCTTGAGTGGGTCCGGTGGCGCCGGCTCGATCAATGCATGCCTGGCGTAACGGCTTAACGGCCTGGGACCAGGCCATCGATGGTCCGTCTCCCTGCGTGGCACAAGGCATGGAGCCAAGCGCCAAGCGGCATCGCATCGAGCAGGCTCCCGGTGCCTTGACAGGCCATCCTGGATACAGGCAATGGCAATGTCGCCGTGGTGAAGGCCGGCGGCATCCGGCTTGCTGGACGTGCTCAGTACCTGCTCTCCGGCTTTGAAGCCCGCAGGTGTCCCCTTTTCGCGTATTCATCCGCGAACTGAAGCTCAATATTAAAATATCGTTGTTTCTTTGCTGAGCGAGTTGTGCGATCTTGACCCGAGATGCCGGGGGCCCGATCCGATCGGGGCGGCATCACTTCAGGCACGGAGACGTGCCGCGCCGGGGGCGGCGTTTTTCAGGGGATGGTGCTGTGTTCCAACTATTTTTCTCACTGCCGGCCAAGGTCGGCGGCAACGCGCGCTGGTTCGCTGCTCTTGCACTGGCTTCGTTATTGATATTTACCCCGGCGCTGGCCGCGGCACAGGCGGCGTCGGTGTATTGTCCGACTCAGAGCGCCACGGTGAACCAGGGTGGATCGGTCACGTTCGACCTCAGCAACTGTGATGGTCCCGATAATATCGGCATGGGCGACGATCCCAGAACGCCTTTGACTTACGACGGCAGCACTGGTCGATCCACGGGGTCCACCACAAACGGAACCGTTGTTTTGACTGGCCAAAGCGGTTCTGGCACGCAGACGGTTACCTATACCCATAACGGGAATTCCGCCACGTCCGATACGTTCTACCTGCGGGACGAGGATGAGAAGGCCCTGACCTTCAACATCACCATCATCCCATCACTGACAGCCAGCATCGCGGTGACCCCTGCCAGCCGCGACGAAGACAGCGGCGCATCGTTCGTCTACACGGTGACCCTGAGCCAGACCAGCAGCTCGGCGACCACGGTGAACCTCAGCCGCAGCGGCACCGCCACCAGCGGCACCGACTACACCGGTGCGCCGAACAGCGTGGTAGTGCCCGCCAACGCCACCACTGCCACCTTCTCCGTCACCCCGATCGCCGACACCACGGTGGAGGCCGACGAGACGGTGGTGATCAGCGTGGCCAGCGGCAGCGGCTATGCCATCGGCAGCCCGTCCAGTGCCACCGCCACCATCGTCAACGACGACTTCCCGACCGCATCGATCACGGTGTCTCCGTCCAGCGTGCCCGAAGACGGCGCGGCCAACCTGATCTACACCGTCTCGCTCGACCAGGCCGCGCAGAGTGCGGTGTCGGTCGCCTTCAGCGTCGGCGGCAGCGCGACCTCAGGCACCGACTACGCGGCCGTGAGTTCGCCGCTGACGATCCCCGCCGGGCAGACCAGCGGCACCATCATCATCAATCCCGCCGCCGATGCCACCATCGAACCGGACGAGACCGTGGTGATCAGCCTGGCTGCGGGCAGCGGCTACAGCGTGGGGTCGCCCAACAGCGCCACCGGCACCATCGCCAACGACGATCAGCCGTCGCTGTCGATCAACGACGTGTCCGTCAACGAAGGCAATGCCGGCACCACCAATGCCACCTTCACTGTCTCGCTGAGCCAGCCGGCCGGCGCCGGCGGCGTCAGCTTCGATATCGCCACCGCCGA
>JBIIHJ010000158.1:0-8581 GCA_044235875.1 Pseudoxanthomonas sp. | reverse complement strand
CCTGCCGGAGCGGCACCGAGTTCGCGTCCCATGGCTTTGAGTCCTTCGGCATCGCCGGTCAGGCTGAGGCGGTCTGGCTCGGCGGTCGCCGAGATGGGTTCGTTGCGCGCGCCACCGGTCCGGCTGGCGGCCACCGTGGCGGCGACGTCGGCCGCACGCGAGGCAGGCGTCAACCCGTCGATCTTGTAGCTCATGGGGCACTCCCGAAGTTCTTCAGTCGAACCCGGTAACGGCGGGTCCTATGGGAACTTGAGGGCGAGGTGACATTTTTTGTCAGTCGTCCGTTCAGCTTCACTGGACGACCTCGACCACGCCCGGCTCGGCCGAGACCTTGCCGCGGATGACCTTGTTGGACGAGGTGTTCTGCACCGCCACGCGCTGGCCAACCTGAGCGCTGCCCAGGGCCACGCCCGGCATGCGGATCTCGGCCCCGCCCACGCGCGAGACCAGCACCACCGGATCGCCGCGCTTGAGCGGCTGGCCCTGCTGCAGGTCGCCGCTGGTGACGATGTCGCCGGCGCTGAGCGCTCGGCTGGTGATGGCCCCGACCAGCTGGGCCGGATCGCTGAAGGGCGCGCCGTCGGTGGTGCCCAGGTCGCGCTTCTGCACGATCAGCTGCCCCGGCGCGATCGGCTGCCCGACCCGGACCGGGCTGTTGACCACCACCACCTCGGCTTCTCGGCGCAAGGTGACCGGGACGAAGATCTTCCAGCCCGGGGTGTCATCGCAACGGACCTGGGCCATGCGCGTGCCCGAGGCCACCGCCTGCAGCGGCTGGGTGCAGGCGGCCAGGCGCAGAGCGCCGTCCAGGCGGGCTTGGCCCTGGGCCTGCGGGCCGCCGACGGCCTGCAGGGCGGCGGCGCGGACGGTGTCCAGCGGCTGTAGGGCGGCGGCGCGGCCGCTGCTGGGGGCCAGCGCGATCAGGACGAGAACGACAGAAGCGAGGCATCGGTTCATGGCGTGCGAAGGTGCAAGACGCGTGCCTGGAATGCATGGGTCGCTTTCAGCCGCCAAGAACCGCCCCCTCCCTTTCGCTTAGCGAAGGGGAGGGCTGGGGAGGGGTTGGCTTTTGCTGTTGCTGTTGCTTGCAGCGAGAAGCAACAGCAAAAGCACCCCTCCCCACCCCTCCCCAGCCCTCCCCTGCTTCGCAAGGGAGGGGGCGGAGCGGGCATCGCGAGGAAGCAGAGCCTCGAACTGCGCGCTGCGTCGCAGGTGGCGGACTTTTGGCGAGAGATCCGCGAGGTGTCGCTTGGCTTCGCCTGCGTCCTGGCGGCGAGGCCGACCAGGCCACTGCACAAGCGCCAACACAAGCCCACACAACGGCAACAGGAGTTCGCGCGCGTAGATCACACACAAGCCCGCGCAAGCAGCCCGTCGAATCGGCGCGAGGCGGCCGCCGACATCCTGACGCTCGCGCCGCCTGACACGGCGTGGCACGCGGCTTGCCTTGTTCTTCGGCGAACCCTTATCCCCGGAGCGTCCCATGTCCGATTTCCTTGGCATCCACGGCACTGCGCTGGCCATCCGCGAGCAGCGGCTGCAGCTGCTGTCGGCCAACATCGCCAATGCCGACACCCCGGGTTACCAGGCGCAGGACCTGGACTTCAATTCGGCGCTTGGCGCGGCGTTGCAGGCACCCGGCGCCGGCGGCAACGCGCTGGAAGGCGGCAACGCCATCGGCCAGGCCGCCAACGCGGCGCATTTCTACCGCCCGTCCAGCCAGCCCAGCCTGGATGGCAACACCGTGGACGGGGATCGCGAAAACGCGGCCTTCGCCCAGGCGACGCTGGAATACCGAGCCTCGCTGTCGTTCATCGAATCCAAGGTGCGGTCGATGCTGACCGCCATCACCGGCCAGTAAGGAAAGGCACCGCCATGAGCAACCTGCCCATCTTCGACGTCGCCGGTTCGGCGATGAACGCCCAGTCGGTGCGCCTGAGCACGGTCGCTTCCAACCTGGCCAATGCCGACTCGGTGTCGGGCGATCCCAGTACCGTTTTCCGCGCCAAGCAGCCGGTGTTCACCACCGAGCAGGTGGGCAACAACCCGGCGCTGGTGGGCGTGCGCACCGCGGCGGTGCAGGACTCCAACGCCACGCCGATCAAGCGGTACGAGCCTGGCAATCCGCTGGCCGACGGCAATGGCTATGTGTACGCGCCGGACATCGATCCGGTGGCGCAGATGGTCGACCTGATCTCGGCCACGCGCAGCTACCAGGCCAATGTGGAGGTCTTCAACAGCGCCAAGGAAACCGCGAGCGCCACCCTGAACATGGGCCGCTGACGGCCTGCCCCTTTCGCAAGATCCCTCGCAACACGACCCGAGACCGCCTTCCATGGCCACCGTCGATACCTCCACCCTCGCCTCGCTGGGCCTGACCAGCACCGCCAAGGCCGCCAGCACCGCCGGCACTTCGACCGGCGCCATCGGCCAGGCCGATTTCCTGACCCTGATGACTGTCCAGCTGAAGAACCAGGACCCGCTCAAGCCGCTGGACAGCACCCAGTTCCTGGGCCAGCTGGCGCAGTTCTCCACGGTCCAGGGCATCGAGGAGATGCAGACGGCGATGGGCTCGATGGCCAGCGTCATGGAATCGGACCAGACCCTGCGCGCGGCCGCCCTGGTCGGCCGCGACGCGATGGTGGCTGCCTCCTCGGTCACCCTGGCCCCCGGCGCGACCCTGGATGGCGAAATCACCGCCACCTCGGCCGGCCCGGTCACCCTGGAAATCACCGATGCCAACGGCAACACCGTGCGCACCATCTCGGGCACGGCCGCCGCCTCCGGTGCGGTCGACTTCCACTGGGATGGCCTGACCAACAACGGCACCGCCGCCGCTGGCGGGAGCTACACGATCAAGGCCGTGGCCGGCGACACCGCCGCATCCAAGGCCACCTCCGCAACCGCGCTGGACGTCGGGGTCATCGCCCACGTGGACAGCGTCTCCATCGAGTCCACCGGGCTCACCCTGAACCTGGCGGGCGTGGGCGGCTTCTCGCTGTCGTCAGTCCGTCGGGTCAGCTGAATCACCTCCCGACCCGCACGCCCATCCATACCTTCACGGGGACCTTTCCATGAGCTTCCGCATCTCCCTGAGCGGCATGAACGCCGCCTCCTCCGACCTCAACGTCATCTCCAACAACATCGCCAACTCCAACACCACCGGCTTCAAGGAAAGCCGCGCCGAATTCGGCGACGTGTTCGCGGTCTCGCCCTATGGCGTGGCCTCCAACGCGACCGGTGCGGGCGTCCGCCTGCAGCGGGTGGCCCAGCAGTTCAGCCAGGGCAACATCGACTTCACCGGCAACTCGCTGGACATGGCGGTTTCGGGCCAGGGCTTCTTCACCCTGTCCGACAACGGGTCGATGGTCTATTCGCGCGCTGGCAACTTCAGCACCGACTCGTCCGGCTACGTGGTCAATCCGTCAGGCCAGCGCCTGCAGGTGTTTGCCCCCAACGCCGACGGCACCACCTTCAACACCGGCCGGATGACCGACATCCAGCTGGCCACCGGCGATGCCCCGCCGCAGGTCACCACCAAGGTGCAGGCCAACGTGACCCTGCCGGGCAACGCCGCCACCCCGACCAACACACCGTTCGACGCGGCCGATCCGACCACCTACAACCACACCACCTCGCTGACGGTGTATGACTCGCTGGGCGCCTCGCACAGCCAGTCGCTGTATTTCACCAAGACGGCCAACCCCAACGAGTGGACCGTCCAGACCCAGATCGACGGCAACGACGTGGGCACCCCGCAGACCCTGACCTACGACTCCACCGGCGCGCTGACCGCGCCGGCCGGTGGCGACATCAGCCTGCCGCCCTATACCCCGCCCGGCGGCGCGGGCGCGATGAACCTCACCGTGGACCTGGGCACATCGGCCCAGTACGGCCAGAAGTTCGCCGTGTCGGCGTTGAACCAGAATGGCTACGGCACCGGCAGCCTGTCCAGCATCTCGGTCTCCTCCGAGGGCATCGTCCAGGCCAGCTACTCCAACGGCGTGACCAAGTCGATCGGCCAGGTGGCCCTGACCATGTTCGCCAACCCGCAGGGCCTGCAGCAGAACGGCGACAACGCCTTTTCCGAAACCTACGCCTCGGGCCAGGCCCTGCGCGGCGCGGCCGGCACCTCCGAGTTCGGCCTGATCCAGGGCGGCGCGCTGGAAGCCTCCAACGTCGACCAGACCGCGCAGCTGGTGAACATGATCACCGCCCAGCGCAACTTCCAGGCCAATGCGCAGATGATCCAGACCCAGGACCAGGTCACCCAGACGATCATCAACCTGCGTTGATCCAGGCTGCGGCGGGACTGCAAGGTCCGCCATAGGCAACACCCGAGGAGCCGGCCAACCCCGGCTCCTTGTTTTTATAAAACGCGGGCGCGCTGACCACCTTGCCACCTGCCTTTCGCACAGCGCAGGGGAGGGGCAACAGGCAGCCTTTCGCCCCCTCCCTTTCGCGCAGCGAAGGGGAGGGCTGGGGTGGGGTCGCTCTTGGCGGCAAGGCAACAGCAACAGCCAACCCCTCCCCAACCCTCCCCTGCTACGCAAGGGAGGGGGCAACAGGCAGCCTTTCGCTCCCTCCCTTTCGCGCAGCGAAGGGGAGGGCTGGGGTGGGGTTGCTCTTTGCGGCCAGGCAACAGCAACAGCCAACCCCTCCCCAACCCTCACCTGCTGCGCTAGGGAGGGGGCCACAAGCGGCCCTTTTGCTCCCTCCCTTTCGCGCAGCGAAGGAGAGGGCTGGGGTGGGGTCGCTCTTGGCGGCCAGGCAACAGCAACAGCCAACCCCTCCCCAACCCTCCCCTGCTGCGCAAGGGAGGGGGCAACAGCCGGCGGGGGCCATGGTCCGGCGCACGTCCGCCTGCCAACGCGGTCGGCGCTGTGACGAGGCGAGCTGGCGCGCTTTGGCGGCGCTGCATGGCCCCACGCCCGGCGCGGCACAGCCCTTGCAAGGCACTGCGGCATGGACAGAGCCCTCTACATCGCCATGACCGGCGCCAGCGCAACGCTCAAGGCGCAGGCCACCAATTCGCACAACCTGGCCAACGCCAGCACGGTCGGTTTCCAGGCCACGTTGAGCGCGACCCAGGCCATGCCGGTGACCGGTAACGGCCTGGCCTCGCGCGTGGCGACGGCCGAGCGCCTGGTCGGCGTCTCCGACGCCAGCGGCGCGCTCAGCACCACGGGCAATCCGATGGACGTGGCGCTCCAGCCCGGCAACTGGTTCGCCGTGCAGGACAAGAACGGCGGCACCGCCTACACCCGCGCCGGCGACCTCAAGGTCACCCAGAACGGCCTGCTCACCACCTCCTCGGGCCTGCAGCTGCTGGATGCCGGCGGCGCGCCGATGGTGATCCCGCCCAACGACGGCATGGACATCGGCGCCGACGGCACGATCTCGGTGATCCCGCAGGGTTCGCCGGCCTCGTCCATGACCCAGATCGGCCGCCTGCAGGTGGTCCAGACCAGCACCACCAACCTGGTGCGCGGCGAAGACAGCCTGATGCGCCAGGCGCCCGGCGCCCCGGCGCCGACGCCGTCCACCGGCGCGGCCCTGTCCACCGGCGTGCTGGAAAGCAGCAACGTCGATGCCACCGGCGCGCTGGTCTCGATGATCGAGCTGTCGCGCCAGTTCGAAATGCAGGTACGCGTCTTGCACAGCGGTGATGAAACCGCGCAGAGCGCCAACTCGCTGCTGTCCTCGCGTTGATTTCCTGACCTCTTCCTCACGGAGAACCGCCATGACCCAGGCTCTTTGGATCGCCAAGACCGGCCTCGACGCGCAGCAGACGCGCATGGCGGTCATTTCCAACAACCTCGCCAACATCAACACGACCGGCTTCAAGCGCGACCGTGCCAATTTCGAGGATCTGCTGTACCAGACCCAGCGCCAGCCCGGAGGCGCCACCTCCGAGCAGACGATGCTGCCTTCGGGCATGTCCACCGGGACCGGCGTGCGCGTGGCCACCACGGCCAAGTCCTTCATCCAGGGCAACCTGAGCCAGACCGGCAACGCGCTGGACGTGGCGATCAATGGCCGCGGCTTCTTCGAAGTGCTGATGCCCGACGGCAGCAGCGCCTACACCCGCGACGGCGCCTTCCAGGTCAATGCCGACAACGAACTGGTGACCAACGAAGGCTATCCGGTGCAGCCGGGCCTGCAGATCCCCGAAGGCGCCCAGAGCATCACCATCGGCAGCGACGGCACGGTCACCGTGCAGCTGCAGGGCCAGGCCGCAGCCACCCAGGTCGGCCAGCTGACCGTCTCGGACTTCGTCAATCCGCCGGGCCTGCATGCGATGGGCGGCAACCTGTACTCGGAAACCGGCGCCTCCGGCCCGGCCCAGAGCGGCGCACCGGGCCAGAGCGGCGCCGGCCTGCTGATCCAGGGCTCGCTGGAAAGCTCCAACGTCAACAGCGTCGAAGAGCTGGTCTCGATGATCGAAACCCAGCGCGCCTACGAAACCAACGCCAAGGCCATCAGCACCGTCGACTCGATGCTGGGCTTCCTCAACCAGAACCTGTGATTGCCGCCATGCGCATCCTGCTTGCCACTGCTGTCCTCGCTTCGCTCGGCGCGCTGTCCGGCTGTGCCACCGTCATGGGCGATGTGCGGCCGTTCGCCGAGCAGCCGCCGGCGCCCAACGGCGTGGTACCGCCGCAGCCCGTGCCGCCCGGCTACGCGCAGCCGGCTTCCAGCCAGGCCCAGCCCGGCGTGGCGGCCCAGGGCTATGCACGCCCCGGCGTCGGCGATGGCGGCGGTTCGATCTTCGCCAGTGCCTCCGACGGCAGCGGCAACCGCGGCATCCGCTTGTTCCAGGACAACAAGGCGCGCGAGGTCGGCGACCTGCTGACCATCGTCCTGGTCGAAAGCACCAGCGCCAAGTCCAACGCCAAGACCGGCATCAGCAAGGATGCGTCGATCGCCATGGGCGCCCCGACCATCCTGGGCCAGAGCGTCACCTACAACGGCAAGAACCTGCTGCAGGCCGAAGTGGATGCCAAGCGCGGCTTCAACGGCGCCGGCGACACCCAGCAGAGCAATTCGCTGGATGGCGATGTGACCGTGACCGTGGTCGAGCGCCTGGGCAACGGCAACATCCGCGTGTCCGGCCAGAAGCAGCTGCGCCTGAACCAGGGCGACGAACTGGTGCAGGTGCAGGGCATCGTCCGCATCGCCGACATCGGCCCGGACAACCGCGTCACCTCCGATCGCGTGGGCAACGCGCAGATCGTCTATGGCGGCCGCGGCGCCGTGGCGCGTTCCAACGCCATGGGCTGGCTCGGCCGCTTCTTCAACTCCGCTGCTGCACCGTACTGAGCATCGCCATCATGCGCGTGACCCTGTTCCGCTCCTTCATGACTGCCGCCGCGGCCCTGGCCACGCTGGCACTGTTCCCGGCACCGGCCCATGCCGAACGCATCAAGGACCTGGCCCAGGTGGCCGGCGTGCGCGGCAACCAGCTGGTCGGCTACGGCCTGGTGGTGGGCCTGGACGGCAGCGGCGACCGCACCAGCCAGACGCCCTTCACGGTGCAGAGCCTGAAGACCATGCTCGACCAGCTGGGCGTGACCATCCCGCCGGGCACCAATCCGCAGCTGAAGAACGTCGCGGCGGTGGCCATCCAGGCCGAACTGCCGGCCTACTCCAAGCCCGGCCAGACCATCGACGTCACCGTGTCCTCGATCGGCAACGCCGGCTCGCTGCGCGGCGGCGCCCTGCTGATGGCGCCGCTGCGCGGTGCCGACGGCCAGATCTACGCGATCGCCCAGGGCACGCTGGTGGTCAGCGGCTTCGGCGCCTCGGGCAGGGACGGTTCCAAGATCTCGGTCAACGCGCCCAACGGCGGCAGCATCCCCAACGGCGCCACGGTCGAGCGCGCCGCGCCAGGCGGCGGCAACGACAACGGCGTGGTCACGCTCAACCTGCACGAGGCCGACTTCACCACCGCCTCGCGGATCGTCGACGCGGTCAACCGCACCTTCGGCGAGGGCCGCGCCCAGGCCGTGGACCCGGTGACGATCCAGGTCGCCGCGCCTGGCAACAACCGCATCGGCTTCATGGCCCAGCTCGAATCGCTGGACGTCAGCCCCGGCGCAGCCGCGGCCAAGGTCGTGGTCAACGCCCGCACCGGCACGGTGGTCATGGGCGGCAACATCTCGGTGCTGCCGGCGGCGGTCTCGCACGGCTCGCTCACCGTCTCGATCAGCGAGGCCAACCTGGTCAGCCAGCCGGAAGCGTTCTCGCGCGGCGGCCAGACCGCGGTGGTGCCGCAGTCCACGGTCAGCGCCACGGCCGAGGGCGGCAAGATGTTCATGTTCCAGGGCGGCACGTCGCTGGAAGCCATCGTCCGGGCGGTCAACGCCGTTGGCGCGGCGCCGGGCGACCTGGTCGCCATCCTGGAAGCGCTCAAGCGCGCCGGCGCCCTGCGCGCTGAGCTGGAAATCATCTAAGCGCAGAGCCCGCGACACAGGCCTCGCGAAACAAACCCAAACGAAGCGACCTTCTCGCCCCTCCCCTTGCGAAGCAAGAGGAGGGCTGGGGGAAGCGGCCTTCGCCCCTCCCCTTGCGAAGCAAG
>JBIIHJ010000444.1:0-2632 GCA_044235875.1 Pseudoxanthomonas sp. | reverse complement strand
CGAGAACAGGCCCGGTAGGATCACCCCGGCCTGCAGGCCGATGTTGATCAGGATCAGCTCCATCAGGCCGCGCGCATTCATCAGCGAGCCGATCGCCATCGCGTTGGCGTTGTTCTCGCCCGAGGCGCGCGCCGCGGCCCAGCAGGCCAGTCCCTTGCCGGCGAAGGACGCCACCAGGATCGCCGCGCCAGCCACCAGCAGCTCCGGCTGCAGGACCATCGCCAGGTTGGTCTTCAACCCGGAGAAGGTGAAGAACATGGGCAGCAGGAACACCAGCACGAACGGCTGCAGCGTGGTGCGGACTTTTTCGGTCAGCGCGCCCTTGGGCAGGCAGGCGCCCAGCAGGAAGCCACCAAACACCGCGTGGATGCCGATCGCATCCATCGCCCAGGCGCTCAGGCAGAACAACACCAGCAGCACCGAGAGCATGGTCGCGCTGAGCGGCTGGTCCGGCCGCACATGCGCGGCCAGGCGCTTGAGCAGGTGGCGGCCGATGAAGATCATGAAGAGCGCGTAGGTGATGCCGCCGCCGATCGCCAGCCACGCACCGCCCCAGGTACCGCCGAAGCTGGCCAGGACCACGGCCAGGATGCACCATGCGGCCGCGTCATCGACCGCACCGGCGGTCAGCGCCAGGGTGCCCAGCGGCGTGCCGGACAGGCCGCGCTCGTGGATGATCCGCGCCAGCATCGGAAAGGCGGTGATCGCAATGGCCGCGCCCAGGAACAGCGAGGCCTCGAACAGCTTGGCCTTGGCCGAAAACAGTCCCGGCACTTCGATCAACCACGGCACCAAGGCCACGGCCAGCGCAAACGGCACGGCGATGCCGGCCAGCGAGACCAGCATTGCGCTGCGGTAGCGCGCACGGAAATGGTCGCCGCGGAATTCGGTGCCCACCAGGAACATGTACATGCCCACGCCCAGCTGCGCGCCGACGTAGAGCATGTTCAAGGTGTCCTTCGGGAAGATCGCCGCCTGACCCGCAGGCCACAACAGGCCGAACAGCGACGGCCCCAGGGTCACGCCGGCGATCATCTCGCCGACCACCTGCGGCTGGCCGACCTTCTGCGCCAGCGCACCGACCAGCCGGCAGACGATGAGGATCACCGCCATCTGCAGGAAAAAGTAGACCGACATCTGTGCGGTGGCCATGGCACGCCCTCCCCGGCGCTGAAGTGGCCGCAGATCATACGGCGGCCCCGACGAAACGTGCGTTTCGCAACACGGCCCTGCCCTGTCCGCACCGCTTCCGGCAAGATGGCGCCCGCCGCGCTGGGCGGCAAGACGACCAAGGCCGGCCTCGATGCACGCTGTCAGCACCATGGAAGTGTTCCTGATCGCCATGGCGATCATCTTCTGCGTGCCCTTCCTGATCTGGCGGCTGGGCCGCACCGAATACTTCGCCCCGCTGGTGGTGGTGCAGATCATCACCGGCATCCTGCTGGGGCCCGGCGTGCTGGGCGCGGCGCTGCCGGGCTACTACCACTTCGTGTTCACCCCGCAGGTCGTGCAGATCCTCAACGGGCTGGGCGGCTGGGCGGTGATGCTGTTCGTGCTGATCGCCGGGATTGAGCTGGACCTGAGCAAGGCCTGGGCCAACCGGCGCGAGAGCGGCATCACCGCCGGCCTGGCGCTGGGCGTGCCACTGTTGTTCGGCGGTCTGGCCGCGATCGGGATGCTGCGCTTCCCCGGCTGGATCGGCCTGCAGGGCCAGCCCTGGCAGTTCGTGACCGGCGTGGGCATGGCCTGCGCGGTGACCGCGCTGCCGATCCTGATCCTGCTGATGGAAAAGCTGGAGATCCTGCGCCAGCCGATCGGCCAGCGGATCCTGCGCTACGCCAGCCTGGACGACATCGCCATCTGGGGCGTGCTGGCGTTGGTGCTGGTGGACTGGGAACGGATCGGGCGTCAGGCCGGCTTCCTGGTGGCCTTTGCCCTGGTTTGCCTGGTGTTCCGCCGGCTGATGCGCGCCATCGGCGAACGCGACCGCTGGTACGTGATGCTGATCTGGCTGGCGGTGTGCGCGTTTGGCGCGGACTGGTCGGGCCTGCACTACATGGTGGGCGCGTTCCTGGCCGGGGTGGTGATCGACGCGGACTGGTTCGACCAGGCCGACATGGATCGCCTGCGTCACAACGTGTTGCTGGTGATCATGCCGGTGTTCTTCCTCAGTACCGGTCTGCGCACCGAATGGAATGTCGGCGGCGCTACGGTCTTCGCCGCAGCTGGCGTCCTGCTGGTGGCCGCGGTAGTGGGCAAGCTGGCGGGTGTGCACCTGGCCGGCCGGATCCTGCGCTGGAAGCCCGGCGAGGCCTCGCTGATCGGTTGGCTGCTGCAGACCAAGGCGCTGATCATGATCATCTTCGCCAACATCCTGCTGGACAAGGCGATCATCACCAGCGCCACGTTCACCGCGCTGCTGCTGATGGCGGTGATGAGCACGATGCTGGCGATCCCGATGGCGACCCCGCGCCTGAGCAGGCTCACCCAGCGCCGCTGAAGGCCTGCGCGCCGGCGGGGTTACATGCGCGCAGGCAGCCCGCGCGTGGGTTCGACGCCGGCCATCGTCGAACCCGCCGCCCGCATCGCGTCGATGAAGTGGCGCAGCTTGGCCGGCTGGTGCCGCGCCGGC
>JBIIHJ010000443.1:0-2637 GCA_044235875.1 Pseudoxanthomonas sp. | reverse complement strand
ACCGCCTTGCCCTGCTCCATGCCGCCTTCGGCGTAGCGCCTGCCCATGACCGTGCGCGCCCCGGCCTGGTGGGCATTGGCGCGGAACATAAACGCGCTGCTGGCCACGCCCTTGCTGAAGTCCTGCGGCATCGGCACGCCCCAGCCGGTGATGGCCTTGGCCAATTCGGTGACGTCGGCCTGGGTATAGCCGCTGTTGGCGCCCACGGTGTGCAGCTCCAGGATTTCGCGCGCCAGGTTTTCATTGAGGCCGGGCGCCTTGTCCGGGTCGCGCTTGCGCGCGCGCTGCGCCGCCATCGAGTCGGCACCCACCGAACGCGCGTTGTCCAGGAAGCGCAGCATCGCCGGGTGCGTTTCCACCGCCAGCAGCAGGTCGCCGAAACCGCCGGTGACGTGCGGACGGATGGCTTCACGTTCCATCGGTGCGGCGTAGGGCGCGGCCACGCGCTTGTCCACCGACACGGCGAAATGGTTAGACCAGAACCGCACCATCCGTTCGACAAAACTGGCTTGGCTGGCCACGGCCACCTGGTAGCGCAGGGTGAGTTCGCGCACCTGGCCCCGGCCAAGCTCCCTGGCGAGATCCTTCGGTTTTTCGTCGCCATCGCGCTCGGCCTGCCGACGTGCCTGCTGCAGGGCGAGGTCCTGTTGCAGGTAGTCCAAGCTGGTAGGCAGGTTGGCGAAGGCTGATGGCTGCGAAGTGGCACGCAGCTGGGCCAGCAGCCAGCCCCGAGGCTCGCCGAGCCCGGCGATCTCGCCCGGACGCGCGCCCAGCCCGAAACGATTGGTGGCGCTGACGGCGGTCTGGCGGGTCATGCGCATCGATCCTCTTGCGTGCAGGCAATGCACAGGCAACGGTCCAGCCGACGATGCGTTGACCTGCCGCCAGCTGCATTCAGTGAGCGCTCGCCAAAGCGAACGCATCCGTTTGCTGGGTTTAACGCGAGGCGATCTTTCACCAACACATCCGGCACAGGACCGGGCTTAGAGTCGACGCGCTGAAGCGCCAGTCAGCCGATCAGGCGCAGCGCGAACGGATAGCGATACACCATGCCTGCGGCCGCCTTGAGCGTGGCGAACAGCGTCAGCACCACCCAGGCAAGCACCACCAGCAGGATCAGGGGCGCGAACAGCAAGGCGGCGCCGAAAATGATCAGCATCGGCATGGCCAGCACCGCGCAGACCAGGAGCATGGTGATGTTGAAGTTGATCGCTTCCCTGGCGTGGTCACCCACGGACGGCATTGCGTCCTTGTAGCTGGCCCACATCAGCAGCGGTCCCAGCAGGCAGCCCAGCCCATAGGTGAACAGCCCGGTCAGCGCCAGCGCGTGGCCGAGCGCGGCCAGGATGCGGGCGTCGCGCAGAGGGGTCTGTCCGGCGGCAGCCGGCAACATTTCAGGGTCGATCATCCGACAATATCCTTCAGGGGAAAGCTGCCTCGATCCATAAGAAAAGGCCCGGCGATGCCGGGCCTTGTGCTGCAGGCGTGCGCTTACTTGATCAGGCGCAGCGCGAACGGATAACGGTAGGTGACGCCTTCATTGGCCTTGATGCCGGCCAGGATGCACAGCACCAGGTTGGCGATCCACACCAGCGGCATCAACAGGAAGCCGATGCCGATCACACCCAGCACGCTGCACACCACATAGGCCAGGAACACGGTGATCTGGAAGTTAAGCGCTTCCTTGGACTGGTCGTTGAGCCAGGCCTTGGCCGGGTTGTCCTTGTTGACCAGCCACAGGATCAGCGGCACGACAAAACTGACCACGATGCCGGTCAGGTGGACGATCAGGGCAACGACGCGATCTTCCTGCGGGGCCACGCCCGCCGGCGGCGGCGGCGGAGCGGTGACGTTCTCGAACTCGTTCATGAGCGTGTAATTCCTGGGATGGGTGGTCGAACGCATCGGCGCCCTGGGGCGGCCGCGGCCAACTGTCGTGGCCGGCGCGTTGCGCGTCAATCCCCCCGACGACCGATATCAGACCTTACGTCATTGCCCGCCGGCAACGGTCATGCGTCCGACCAGCACCGACCCGATGCCGATGTGCGAGCGCGCATCGACATCGCTGCCCACCGCTTCGATCCCGGCGAAGATGTCCTTGAGGTTGCCGGCCACGGTGACGTTGTCCACCGGATAGGCGATCTGGCCGTGCTCGATCCAGAACCCGCCGGCGCCGCGCGAGTAGTCGCCGGTCACCGGATTGACGCCCTGCCCCATCAGTTCGGTCACCAGCAGGCCGGTGCCCATGCCCTTCAACATCGAGGCCAGGTCGCCAGCGTTGGCGGCGATCTTGAGGTTGTGGATGCCGCCGGCATTGCCGGTGCTGGACAGCCCCAGCTTGCGCGCCGAGTAGCTGCCCAGCACGTAGCGCTGCAGTACGCCGTTTGAAACCAGCGCCGAATCGGCCGTCGCCACGCCTTCGGCATCGAACGCGCCCGAGCGCAGGCCTTCGCGCAGCAGCGGCTGCTCCTCGATGGAAAACCAGTCGGGGAAGATCTGCTTGCCGGCGTGGTCCAGCAGGAAGCTGGCCTTGCGATACAGCGCCCCGCCGCTGACTGCGCCCAGCAGGTGTCCGATCAGCGAGCGCGCGACCTCGGCGCTGTACAGCACCGGGTACTGGCCAGTGGCCAGATCGCG
>JBIIHJ010000157.1:0-8628 GCA_044235875.1 Pseudoxanthomonas sp. | reverse complement strand
CCCACTTCATGCAGCGCGCCCAGGTGCAGCACCACCAGGAGCAGCAGGACCAGCGGCAGCGCGATCACGTGCAGGGCGAAGAAGCGGTTGAGCGTGGCATCGCTGGGCAGGTAGTCGCCCATGATCCATTCGGTCAGCCCCTGCCCGATTACCGGGATCGCGCCGAACAGCGAGATGATCACCTTGGCGCCCCAGAACGACATCTGTCCCCAGGGCAGCACGTAGCCCATGAAGGCTTCGGCCATCAGCACCAGATAGATCAGCATGCCCAGGATCCACACCAGTTCGCGTGGCTTCTGGTAGCTGCCGTACATCAGGCCGCGGAACATGTGCAGGTAGACCACGATGAAGAACAGCGAGGCACCGGTGCTGTGCATGTACCGGATCAGCCAGCCCCACTCGACGTCGCGCATGATGTATTCGACCGAGGCGAAGGCCTCGGCCGCGCTGGTCTTGTAGTTCATCGTCAGGAAAATGCCGGTGACGATCTGGTTGACCAGGATCAACAGGGCCAGCGAGCCCATGTAGTACCAGAAGTTGAAGTTCTTCGGCGCGTAGTACTCGCTCATGTGCTTGCGGTACATGGGCATCAGGCCCGGCGCGCGCGCATTGAGCCAGTCGAAGGCGCCGTTTGCAGCGCGCGTGATCACGTTCGACATCAGGCAGCCCCTTCCGGATCGACGCCGATGATGATGGTGTTGTCGTCCTGGTAATGGTGCGGCGGCACCAGCAGGTTGATCGGCGCAGGCACGCCCTGGAAAACACGTCCGGACATGTCAAAGCGCGACTTGTGGCAGGGGCAGAAGTAACCGCCCTTCCACTCCGGGTCGAACGGCTCGGGCCGGATCTCGGCGATGATTTCCGGCGAGCAGCCCAAGTGGGTGCACAGGCCGACCAGGACCGAGATCTCGGGCTTGATCGAGCGCAGCTCGGGATCGCCCTTGAGCACGTAGGCCGGTTGCTGGTCCTTGTTCTCGCACTTGGGGTCGCGCAGGCGAGCGTCCAGGCTGGGCAAGGCATCGAGGATCGCCTTGGAGCGCTTGACGATCCAGATGGGCTGGCCGCGCCATTCGAGCACCATCCGCTGGCCTTCCTGTAACCCCGTGATATCCGCGGTCACCGGGGCACCGGCCAGTTTGGCGCGGGTGCTGGGATTCCAGGATTTGATGAACGGGACGGCCAGGAAGCCTGCACCCACGGCACCGACAACTGCGGTGGTGGCCGTCAGGAACCGGCGGCGCCCCGCATCCACGGGCATTGTGACCTCGTCATTGGCCATCCGTAACTCCGCGAGAACGACATTGGGTAGCTGTTTGGCTGCCGGATGGAGCCCGCGGACGGGCTTCATCAGTAGAGCGCGGCCGAGTCTAACTGAATAAAATTTTTCGCCACAACAAAGCCTGTTCAATCAATGACTTGCAGATTGATCGGACGTCAATTCGGGTATTGCAGCGCAGCATCCGTTCAGCGGGCGCCGACGGTTCCGACGTTGGCGCGGTAGCGCTCGGCCAGCACCGCGACCCGTTGGACGTAGCGCTGGGTTTCCGCATACGGGGGCACGCCGCCGTTGCGGTCCACCGCCCCTTCGCCGGCGTTGTATCCAGCCGCGGCCAGGGTCAGGTTGCCCTGGTAGCGCTTGAGCAGGAAGGCCAGGTACTGCACGCCGCCCCGGATGTTCTGGCTGGCGTTGTAGGCGTCGGAGACCCCGAACCGGCGCGCGGTGGCCGGCATCAGCTGCATCAGTCCCATCGCCCCGGCGCGGGACAGTGCCACCGGGTTGTACGAGGATTCGGCGTGGATGATGGCGCGAACGATGGCTTCTTCCACGCCGAACTCGCGCGCGGCCGAGGCGATTTCGCTCTCGTAGGCCAGCGTGTTGAGCCGTACCGCGCCGAAGTTGACGTTGGGATTGCCGCAGGCGAAGCAGGTCTCGATGAAGCTGTATTGGATGGTGCGCACGCTGGCCACGTCGATCCCGCGGGGCCGCACGCTGGTGTAGTTGCGCACGCCATCCTTGATGAAGGAATAGACCTGGCCGCTGACCACGCGGCGCGGTGCGGCGGCCGCCGGCTTCGGCAGGATGGCAGCAGGGACGGGGGCCGGTGCGATCGCGGTCGAAGGCGCTTTTTCGGCGACAGCGACCACCTGGGCGGGCGCGGCCGGCGGCGCGATCGCGGTCCTGGCTGCGCGACGGTTCGGCTGCGGCGTGTACTGGCTGACCACGGTGCAGACCGCGCCCGCGACGCGCTTGCTGACGTAGGCGGCCACGCCATCGGCACCGACACACTTGTACAGCGTGCCCGCGCTGGCCGGCAACGCGACCAGCGTTGCGGCGAACATCCCCAGTCGCAGCAGCCCCTTCATGCGGCGAAGTGTCCCAGCTTATCAATGACTTAACAAGCGGACCCACCCCCATGCCGGCGTGCGCCCGCATCGGTGTAGAGCCGAGCTTGCTCGGCTGCGCTTTACCGGCGATCTGACCGAAAAGCAGCCGAGCCAGCTCGGCGCTACGGGATTCAGATGGACCATGCGTGGCGTCGAACCGGGCTAAACTCGCCGGCTCTCCCGCCCACCCGACTGGATTAAGCGCCATGACCGGGACGCCAGACGTCACCACGCCCGCCTCGGGCGATCTCACCGTTGTGCCCCTGCCCTTCCTTGCCAAGAAACCGGCCGAGGTGCGCGGCAAGCTCTACATCAAGACCCACGGTTGCCAGATGAACGAGTACGACTCGGCCAAGATGGCCGACGTGCTGGCTGCTTCCGAAGGCCTGGAGCTGACCGACAACCCCGAAGAAGCCGACGTGGTGCTGGTCAACACCTGCTCCATCCGCGAAAAGGCGCAGGAGAAGGTGTTCAGCCAGCTTGGCCGCTGGCGCATGCTCAAGGAGAGCAGGCTCAAGACCGGCGGCACACCGGTGATCATCGGCGTCGGCGGCTGCGTGGCCTCGCAGGAAGGCGAAGCCATCGTCAAGCGCGCGCCGTACGTGGACCTGGTGTTCGGCCCGCAGACCCTGCACCGGCTGCCCGAACTGATCCGCGCGCGGCGCGAATCGGGCAAGTCGCAGGTGGACATCAGCTTCCCGGAGATCGAGAAGTTCGACCGCCTGCCGGAACCACGTGCCGAAGGCCCGTCGGCGTTCGTCTCGATCATGGAAGGCTGCAGCAAGTACTGCAGCTTCTGCGTGGTGCCCTACACCCGCGGCACCGAGGTCAGCCGGCCGTTCGAGGACGTGCTGGTGGAAGTGGCGCAACTGGCCGCGCAAGGCGTGCGCGAGATCAACCTGCTGGGCCAGAACGTCAACGCCTATCGCGGGCCGTACGGCGATGGCGAGATGGCCGACCTTGGCCTGCTGATCCGCACGATCGCCCAGATCGAGGGGGTGGGCCGGATCCGCTTCACCACCTCGCATCCGCTGGAATTTTCCGACTCGCTGGTCGATGCGTACCGCGACGTGCCGCAGCTGGCCAACTACCTGCACCTGCCGGTGCAGGCCGGCAGCGACCGCATCCTGTCGGCGATGAAGCGTGGCTACACCGCGCTGGAATTCAAATCGAAGATCCGCAAGC
The DNA here is from genome assembly GCA_044235875.1 of Pseudoxanthomonas sp. Classification (GTDB taxonomy): domain Bacteria; phylum Pseudomonadota; class Gammaproteobacteria; order Xanthomonadales; family Xanthomonadaceae; genus Pseudoxanthomonas_A. The sequence continues at coordinate 5,058 of JBIIHJ010000157.1, read as the reverse complement.
TGCGCGCCGTGCGGCCGGACATTTCGATCAGCTCGGACTTCATCGTCGGCTTCCCTGGCGAGACCGATGCCGACTTCGAAAAGACGATGAAACTGATCGAGGACGTAGGCTTCGACCAGAGCTTTTCCTTCATCTATTCGCGTCGCCCCGGCACGCCGGCGGCGGACCTTTCCGACGATACCTCCGATGCGACCAAGCACGCGCGGCTGGAGCGGCTGCAGGCGCACATCAACGCGTATTCGCAAGGTATTTCGCAGCGGATGATCGGCAGCGTGCAGACCGTGCTGGTCGAAGGCCCTTCGCGCAAGGATCCCAACGAGCTGACCGGCAAGACCGAGAACATGCGCTCGGTGAACTTCGCCGCGCCCAAGCGCCTGATCGGGCAGTTCGTGGACGTGGTGATCACCGAAGCATTCAGCAATTCGTTGCGTGGCCGCGTAGCCACCGACGCAGACAGGGCACACGCATGACCGGGCGCATCAACCGCGACACCCGTCTGTGCATGTCGCTTTCGGCACGCCCGGGCAACTTCGGCACGCGCTTCCAGAACTACCTCTACGAAGCGCTGGATCTGAACTACGTCTACAAGGCCTTCAGCACGCAGGACCTGGAAGGCGCCATCGCCGGCATCCGCGCGCTGGACATCCGCGGCTGCGCGGTGTCGATGCCGTTCAAGGAGGCCTGCATCCCGCTGATCGATGGGCTGGAGGCGTCGGCCTCGGCGATCCATTCGGTCAACACCATCGTCAACGATGCAGGCGTACTGCGCGGCTACAACACCGACTACAGCGCGGTCGCTGCGCTGATCGCCGCCAGTGGGTTGCCGACCGACACGCCACTGGCGCTGCGCGGCAGCGGCGGCATGGGCAAGGCCACCGCCTGCGCGCTGCGCGCTGCCGGCTTTTTCAATGGCCACGTGATTGCCCGCAATGCCGTGGCCGGCCAGCGCCTGGCGCGCACCACCGGCTGGACGTGGACGCCGGACATGCAGGGCGTTGCAGGCGGCCTGCTGGTCAACGTCACTCCGATCGGCATGGAAGGCGGCCCCGAAGCCCACGTGCTGGCCTTCACCGAAGCGGAGATCGCCGCCGCAGACCTGGTCTTCGATGTAGTGGCTTTGCCGGTGGAAACGCCGCTGATCCAGCGCGCGCGTGCGCTAGGCAAGCCGGTCATTACCGGTGGCCAGGTGGTGGTGCTGCAGGCCGTGGAGCAGTTCGTGCTCTACACCGGCGTGCGCCCGGAGCCCGAACTCATCGACCGCGCTGCCAGGCACGCCCTGGCTTGACGCTGCCCCTGCGGTGCCCACTTGGGCGCCTGGCTCAGCGCGTGCGCGTCTTGCCCGGAGCCGCCTGTGCCTCCGTTCGCAGGCTGTCGACCAGCGAGAACACCCACGGCCGGGTGGCCACCAGCAGGCCGATGCTGCGCCGCCGCTCCGGCGGCAGGCCGACATCCAGTTCCACCGCCTCCTTGAACTCCATCACCAGCTTGTCCAGCTTGCGGCGCAGCGTGGTCGCCGAGGCCTCGCTCAACTCGCCGATCTCCAGCGCAAAACACGCATCGGCCGCGTCAAAACTTTCGTGCAGGAATTCTCCGCTGGCCATCTGCAGGTAACGCGCGCGCACGGGACCATCGTCGCGCCAGGAAAAATCGCGCGGCACCTTCAGGCGCACGTGATCGCCCGGCAGCAGTTCCACTAGCCGCAGCCGATCCAGCTGGGCCAGCAGCTGGACCAGTTCGGTCCTGCGCATGCCATAGCCCTCGCCAATGGCCGCCGTGCGCCAGCCTTGGCAGAGCAGGTGGAACACCGTCATCAGCCGTGGCGCGGCGGCCAGCGCGTTTTCCTGGTGCGCGGTCAGGTGCCGGCGCGATTCGCGCGTGACCCGCGCGCTGCGGGCCAGTTCGAAAAAGTCGATGTCCAGCACCTCGCAGATCTGCTCCAGCCGCGCCAGATCCATCCGCCCACTGGAGAGCACGCGCTTGATCGTGGGCTCGGAGACGCCCAGCGCGGCGGCAAGATCGGCATAGCGCCAGCCGCGTTCCTTGAGCAGTCGCTTGAGCGCGGCAAGCAGGCGTTGGCGTTCGACCATGGCAGCGCGGGTTCCAGGCGGCGGGACGCGAAGGATCATATCCCGATACCTGAACCATGACGATTGCGGGTTCTGATACCCAAAGACAGGGTGCAGGCGTCGCCATCGCTCCATGCCGCCCATGTCCGCGCTCGCCGCATTGCATCACCCCACCCTCGAACACCTCAACGATGTCCACGCGCGATTGAACGCGACCTCCGCGCACGTGCTGCGCCCGGCCTCGGTCGAGGACGCCTGCGCGATGGTCCGCGCCAGTGCACGCGCTGGCACGCCGCTGATCGCCGCTGGCGCACGCCATGCGATGGGCGGCCAGCAGTTCCTGTCCAACGGCCTGGTGCTGGAAACCGCGGCCCTCGCAGGTGTCCTCGGCTTCGATAACGCCCGCGGCCTGGTGACGGTGGAAGCCGGCATCCGCTGGCCGGCGTTGCTGGCCTGGCTGGCCGCCTGCCCCGACAACACCAGGCAATGGACGATCCGCCAGAAACAGACCGGCGCCGATGACTTCAGCCTGGGCGGCGCACTGGCCTCGAACATCCACGGGCGTGGACTGGTGTACGCACCGTTCGTGGAAGACGTCGAAGCGATCACGCTGATCGATGCGCAGGGGCGGCGCGTGGAGGCCAGCCGCACGCAGCATTCCCAGCTATTCGCGGTGGTCGCAGGTGGCTATGGACTGTGTGGCCTGGTGGTGCGCCTGACCCTGCGACTGACCCCGCGACAGACACTTCAACGACAGGTGCATCTGACCCGCGTCGGCGCGCTGAACACGGCCTTTGTGCAGGCCGTTGCGGAAGGCTGCACATACGGCGATTTCCAGTTCGCCATCGATCCGCGCAGCGAGGACTTCCTGGATCTGGGCGTGCTGTCGTGCTACCGGCCCGTGGCCGATGCAGGCCCGTCCGCGCCGCGGCATCTGCATGCCGAGGATTTCGCGCGCCTGCTGGCGCTGGCCCACCACGCGCCCAGCCTGGCGTTCGACGAGTACGCAGCGTTCTACCTCGCCACCGACGGCCAACGGTATGACTCCGACGCGCAACAGTCCGGCGTGTACCTGGACGGTTATCACGATGCGGTTGATCGCTCGCTGGGCCACTGCGGCTCGGAAATGATCAGCGAGCTGTACGTGCCGCGCGCCGCGCTGGCCGGCTTCATGGCACGCGCCGCCGACAGCCTGCGTCGGCATGGCGCGCAACCGATCTACGGCACCGTGCGCCTGATCGAGCCTGATTCCACCAGCCTGCTGGCCTGGGCGCGGCAGGAGTGGGCCTGCGTGGTCTTCAACCTGCACGTGCGCCACGATCCGTCGGGTATCGACGCAGCCGCCAATGCCTTCCGCGCGCTGATCGATGATGCGCTGTGGTTCGGCGGCAGCTATTACCTCACCTACCACCGCTGGGCCACCCGCGCGCAGGTGGAAGCGGCCCATCCACGCTTTACCGAGTTCCTCCGCGCCAAGCGGGCGATCGACCCGCAGGGCCGCTGGCAGAGCGACTGGTATCGCCACCACCTTGCGCTGATGGAGGCCTGAGCATGTCGCGCATTTCCACGGCAATGCTGCTGGCGGCCGCAGCCGTCGGCGAGGCACGCAACCAGGGCGACCCGACCCTCCAACGCAACGCGGCGCTGGCGCGCACCTGCCTGCTGGGCAGTGGTCGAGGCGGAATGCGCCTGCTGCAGGCGGTCGACCACGCGCCGGGCCGCGGCCTGCTGCGGCTGCTGGAATGGCTTTGTCTGCCAGGCCTCGGCGCGCATTACGCCTGGCGCAAGCGCCATCTGCGGCGCTGGGCACTGCAGGCCTGTCGCGATGGCGTAGAGCAGGTGCTGATCCTCGGCGCTGGATTCGATGGCCTGTCGCTGACGTTGCTGGCCCAGGTGCCGGCGCTGCGCGTGTTCGAAATCGAACGCGCCCATACCGTAGCGATCAAGCGCGCGGCGCTGCAGGCCCTCGGATATGGCGACCCGCGCCTGGTCCTGGCGGCAGGTGAACTGGGCACCCGGCCGCTGGGCGCGGTGCTGGGCGCCTTGCCCGCTTTCGACCCGCGGCGCCAGACTCTGGTGATCGCCGAAGGCGTGCTGATGTACCTGCCCCTGACCGATGTCCAGCAGCTGCTGTGGCGCCTGGCCTGCGTGCTTCCCGACGCGCGCCTGATCGCCACGGCCATGGCGCAGTCCGGGAAGGGCGCAGTGGGCTTCCGACATCAACGCCCGTGGGTGCGGCACTGGCTGCGGCGCGCCGGCGAGCCCTTTCGCTGGGGGGCCACGCGGCAGGCGCTGCCCGCACTGCTGGGCACGGCCGGCGTGCAGTTGAGCCAGCTGGCTGATCCCGATGGCGGGGACGATCCCGATCCAGCACCTGGCGAATGGCTGTTCACCGGGCGCCTGGCCGCGGCACCGTCCCCCACGCACCTTGCACATGCCAGGCTCAGGGGTGTCGCGCTACCCTAGGCGGTCTATGAACACGCCTACCCATCACGATTTCACCCTGGATCCCTACGACACCGAGCAGCTGGCCAACCTGGCCGGCCCGTTCGACGCGCACCTGCGCCAGATCGAGCTCAAGCTTGGCGTGGAGATCTCCAACCGCGGCAACATCTTCCGTGTCGAGGGTCCGGCCCGCGCTGCCGCCGCGACCGAGCAGCTGCTGCGTGCGCTGTACGACGAGGCGGCCACCGAAGTCTTCAACGCCGATGCCATCCACCTGCGCCTCAACGAGGCCAACATCGAGCACCTGGCCAGCGATGGCTATGCGCCGCAGGAGGTGGCGATCAAGGTCAAGCGCGGCACCGTGCGCGGCCGTGGCCCCAACCAGGCCGCCTACCTGCACGCCATCGCCACGCACGACATCAATTTCGGCATCGGTCCAGCCGGGACCGGCAAGACGTTCCTGGCCGTGGCCATGGCCGTGGAAGCATTGAACGAAGCCCGCGTGCAGCGCCTGATCCTGGTGCGCCCGGCGGTGGAGGCCGGCGAG
>JBIIHJ010000156.1:0-8644 GCA_044235875.1 Pseudoxanthomonas sp. | reverse complement strand
GGGTCCCATCGGCGTGCGCAAGGGGCGCGCCGGCGAATCGGTGCAGCTGCTCGACGGCCGCACCGCGGCACTGGACGATGGCTTCCTGGTCATCACCGACGCCGACCGTCCGGTCGCGCTGGCCGGTATCATGGGCGGGCAGGACACCAAGGTGAGCGCTGCCACGCGCAACATCTTCCTTGAATCGGCGTTCTTCGCGCCCTCGGCCATCATTGGCCGCGGCCGACGTCTTGGGCTCCACACCGACGCCTCGCACCGCTACGAGCGCGGCGTGGATCCGGCGCTGGCCAGGCAGGCGATCGAAGTCGCGACGCGTCTGGTGATCGAGCTGGCGGGCGGTAGCCCTGGTCCGGTGGTCGAAGCAGCGCTGACCGAACATCTTTCCGTGCCTGCACCCATCGCGCTGCGCCGTGCCCGTGTGGCCCGCGTCCTGGGGCTGGAAATCGCCGATGCCGACATCACCCGCATCCTGCGCGCGCTGGGCATGGACGTGACCGACACGGCGCAGGGCTGGTCGGTGATCGCGCCGAGCCGCCGCTTCGACATCGCCATCGAAGAGGACCTGATCGAGGAGCTGGCCCGCATCCACGGCTACGACCGCATTCCGGCCACGCTGCCTGGCGGCGCAACCCGGATTGCAGCGGGGACCGAGACGCGCCTGGACGCCGGGACCGTGCGCCGTCAGCTGGCCGCGCGCGAGCTGCTGGAAACGGTCAACTTCGCCTTCGTCGATGCGCAGCTGCTGGACAGTTGGGGCCTGGCCGAAGGGGCGGTGCCGCTGGCCAACCCGCTGAGCAGCGAGCTGGGGGTGATGCGCACCGGCCTGCTGCCCGGGCTGGTCGCCACCCTGCAGCGCAATGCGGCGCGTCAGGCGGGCCGCATCCGTCTGTTCGAGCTGGGCAATGTGTTTGCGGCCGCGGGCGAGCAGGGCGCTGCGCCGATCGAGACCTTGCGTGTGGCCGCCGCCGTCAGTGGCGATGCCGCTGTCGAGCAATGGGGCGTGCCGGCGCGACCGGTCGACTTCCATGATCTGAAGGGCGACCTGCAGAGCCTGGCCGCCGCTTCGGGCGCGCAGCTGACATTCCAGCCGTCCAGCCGTGGTTACGGTCATCCGGGACGCTCGGCCGATGTCTTCCGCGATGGCCAGTGCATCGGCTGGATCGGCCAGTTGCATCCGCGCCTGCAGCGCGCGCTGGATCTGGATGCGCCAGTCATCGGCTTCGAGGTTGATCTGGCGGTGCTGGCCGAGCGCGCCTTGCCCAGGGCCAACGAGCTGTCGCGTTTTCCGTCAGTGCGTCGCGATCTGGCCTTCACTCTGGCCGAATCGGTGCCGTTCGCCGCGATCGAGCAGACCGTGCGTGACGCCGCCGGCCCGCTGTTGCGGCAGGTCCTGCTGTTCGACCGCTACGTCGGCGCGGGCGTCGAAACAGGTCAAAAGAGCCTCGCTATGGGCTTGATTTTGCAGGACAACACGCGCACATTGAACGACCGCGAAGTGGAAACGGTGGTGACTGAAACGGTCGCTGCACTGGCGCGCGATCACGGCGCCCGCATCCGCGGTTGAGTCTCAGGGGAGATCGATGGCACTGACCAAAGCAGAGATGGCCGAGCGCCTGTTCGACGAAGTCGGTCTGAACAAGCGTGAAGCCAAGGAGTTCGTCGACGCGTATTTCGACGTGCTGCGTGACGCCCTGCAACAGGGGCGCCAGGTCAAGCTGTCCGGCTTTGGTAATTTCGATCTGCGGCGCAAGAATCAGCGCCCGGGGCGTAACCCGAAGACCGGCGAGGAAATCCCGATCTCCGCCCGCACCGTGGTGACCTTCCGCCCCGGCCAGAAGCTCAAGGAACGTGTCGAGGCCTACGCAGGAGGCAACCCGAATGCTTGATCCCGGCAGCAACCGCGAACTTCCGCCGATCCCGGCCAAGCGTTACTTCACCATTGGTGAGGTCAGCGAGCTGTGCGACGTCAAGCCGCACGTGCTGCGCTATTGGGAAACGGAGTTTCCGAGCCTGGAACCGGTCAAGCGTCGCGGCAACCGCCGCTATTACCAACGCCACGACGTGCTGATGGTCCGCCAGATCCGCGGCCTGCTCTACGAGCAGGGGTACACCATCGGTGGCGCACGGCTGCGCCTGGAAGGCGAGGGTGCCAAGCAGGAATCGGCCCTGAGCAATCAGATCGTTCGCCAGGTGCGCCTGGAGCTGGAAGCAGTCCTGCAGTTGCTGCGGCGCTGAGGCGTCACCTCATCAAGGCATCGTTGGACGCACACGGGGTGCCAGCCCACGCGTGAATCCGGTATGATGCGCGGCCCGCTGAGAAGCGGGAATTTTTTGCGAAGTCGGGGCGTAGCGCAGCCTGGTAGCGCATCTGCCTGGGGGGCAGAGGGTCGTCGGTTCAAATCCGGCCGTCCCGACCAATCGCATACGAAACAACCAACGCCCGGCTTGCCGGGCGTTTTGCGTTCCGGTCCTGCTTCCAAACAAAGCGACGCCACATCTGCCGCCGCGAGCAAGTCGTTAAGAGCCTCTTGAGCTTGCTGACCGATCAGTAACCAAGCGCCTTGAAATGAAAGTTGTTCTCCGTCACGAAATTTTGTCCTGACGTCAGTGTTTCTGGCGTTGTCCAGGTTGTGCAAAGCAGCACCAGATAAGGCTTTGCGTACGAACCGGATCGAATTCACGTAACGGAATCGTCCATTCATATGTGAATTTGGCCTCTTTTACTGTGATCGTGCAGGTATGTGGATTGACGCCATGCTGTGCCATAGTCTCTAGGAGCCGTATTCACATTCGGCTTGCGGGCACAGACGTATCCGCCAGATGTTTGCAACAACCCGACATCAAAGTAGTCGCTGGTCCGGCGTATCGCGGGCCGGCACCCGCGGGCTTTCCCCCACCCAAAGGTAATACCACCGTTCATGGCACCGACCGCTCCTTCTTCCCGAAGTCCATTCCTGCTGTTCGCACTGGCTTGCCTGGTGTTTCTGACCAGCTGCAGCTCCACGCGCGACATGGCTGCCTCCCTGCCTGCCCCCGATCCCCTGGGCGAACTGAAAGAAACGCCCGAGTACCGGATCGGCGCCGGCGATCTGATCCAGATCCAGGTCTTCCAGATCGAAGATCTCGAGCGTCAGGTCCGCGTCGACAACGAAGGCATGATCTCGCTGCCGCTGATAGGCAACTTCAAGGCGTCCGGTCTGACCCGCACCGAGCTTGAGAACAACATCACCCAGGCCTACGGAAGCAAATTCCTGCAGGACCCGCAGGTGTCGGTGCTGATCCAGGAATTCACCAGTCAGCGCATCACGGTGTCCGGCGCGGTGTCCAAGCCCGGCAACTATCCGCTCGAAGGTGCGACCCAGCTGACCTTGCAGCAGGCCCTGGCCGAGGCGCAGGGCGTCAGCGACCTGGCCAGTCGCAGGAATGTGGTGGTGTTCCGCAATATCGGCGGTCAGAAGATGATCGCGCGTTTCGACCTGACCGAGATCGAAACCGGGCAGGCCCCCGATCCCGAAATCTACGGAGGCGACATCGTTGTGGTCTATCGCTCTGACGCACGCCTGCTCCTGAAAACGGTGCTTGAGCTGACGCCTTTCGTCATGGTCTTCAGGGCTTACCGATGAGTACGGTCGATCATCGTTCCGCACACACGCACGCCAGGCTGCCTGACGTGAACCTCCTCGAATACTGGCAGGCGATCATCTCCCGGCGCTGGCTGATTGCAGGCGTCACGATCCTGGTGATCGCGCTTGTGCTGGTCGGCACCCTATTGATGACGCCGCAGTTCAAGGCGACGACCACGCTGCAGATCAATCGCGATGCGATGAACGTGGTCAACATCGAGAACCTGATGCCGGCCGAGTCGCCGATGGATCGTGACTTCTACGAGACCCAGTACGAGCTGCTGCGCAGCCGTTCGCTGGCGCAGGAAGTGATCCGCAAGACGCACCTGGCTGAGCATCCTGCCTACAAGGAGCTGGCCGACAAGGCGGCCGCGCAGGCTGCAGAAGGCGCCGAAGGCGATCGCACGGCCGTGCAGAAGCGCCAGCAGGAAGCCGTCGAGCGCGCACTGACTGCCGATGTGATCGCAGGACTGGAAATCGAGCCGGTGCGCAATTCGCGACTGGCGAAGGTGCACTTCAGCTCGCCTGACCCTTCCCTGTCCGCGCGCGTGGCCAATGCCTACGCCAGCACCTTCATTGCCGACAACCTGCAGCGTCAGCTGGACGCATCGACGTTTGCGGTCAAGTATCTGTCCGAGCGTCTGGAGCAGCTGCGCAGCAAGGTCGAAGAATCCGAGCGCGCCTTGGTCGACTACTCCGGCGACCAGCAGATCGTTTCGGTCGGTGACAATGCGCCGTCGCTGCCCGCGCAGAATCTGACCGAGCTCAACGGGCTGCTCGCTTCGGCGCAGAGTGCCAAGATCCAGGCGGAGGCCGTCTGGAACGAGGCGCGGGGCACCAGTGGCTTGAACCTGCCACAAGTGATCTCGAGCCCGTTGATCCAGAACCTGCGGGAAGCCCAGTCGCAGATGGAGGCCGAGTACAACCAGAAGCTGGCCACCTACAAGCCCGACTACCCGGAGATGATGCGGTTGAAGAGCCGCATCGATGCCGGCAATGCGCAGATCCAGCGCGAAGTGGGCATCATCCGCGCCTCGCTCAAGTCGCAGTACGACGCGGCCTCGCAGCAGGAACAGCTGACCGAGCAGCGGATCAGCTCGCTCAAGCACGACCAGCTTGACCTGGAAGAGCGCAGCATCCGCTACAACATGCTCAAGCGTGACGTGGATACCAATCGCCAGCTCTATGACGCGCTGCTTCAGCGCTTCAAGGAAATCGGCGTGGCCGGCAACGTCGGTGCCAACAACGTGTCGGTGATCGACGCGGCCGAAATCCCCGGTTCGCCGGACTCGCCTCGTCTTCCGGTCAATCTGGCGCTGGGCGCGGTGTTCGGATTCTTCATTGGTCTGGTGTTGGCGTTGCTGCTGCACATGGTGGCTTCGGTCCGTCGTTCGCACCGTGCGGCATAGTCAACAGGCGCATGCCCGCGACCGGGCATGCGCTTGATCGCGAACGTGCGTTGGTGCACAGAACAACAGGTTCTTTCATGAGAGTGTTGCGCTGCAACAGGCGCCTTGTTTCGGATTGATTCGGACGGGGGATGGTTGGATAAGCGCAAGACTGATGTCCTAAATAGCGCCGCCCTCGACCATGGGGCCAATGCCCGGAGAGCATTGCAGCGGTCAAGGCGCGGACAGTTGATGGACCCTTATGGGCAAGGCGATCCCCCGCGCCATGCATCGAAGGGTCTGATTCGGAGAACGCCATGCTCCTGGCAGATCTTAGTGGCGGCGCATCGACCACCTCATCGCCGCGGTTGCTTTCAAAATATTCGGCTGCGGCCGATGTGGTCCTGCGCGTGTCGGATATCGCAGTGGTCATCGCTGCGGCGCTCATTGCCTATCGGCTCAGGTTCGATACCTGGCTGCCGGCATCGGGCTATCGCATGGTCATCGGGACCACCTTGCTCTATGCGGTGATCTGCTTCACGGCTTTCCCGCTGTATCGCAGCTGGCGCGGTCGTGGCCTCGCGCGCGAGGTGATGGTGCTGGGAATGGCCTGGAGCGGCGTGTTCGCGCTCTTCGCGGTGCATGCGCTCATTGTGCAGATGGGGCAGTTTGTCTCACGCGCCTGGCTGGGGACCTGGTATGTCACCGGCTTCGCCGCGCTCGTGGTATCGCGCACGATCCTGCGCAACGTGTTGAACATGTTGCGGAGCACTGGCCTGGATGTGCAACGCGTGGTCGTGATCGGCCTGCGGACACCGGTCTTCAAGCTGCAGCAGTATCTGTCGCGCAACAGCTGGGTCGGCCTGCAGATGGTTGGCTATTTCCAGAGTCGGTACGACATGGTGCCCAGCGCGGCGTCCAGCCAGTTGCCATGCCTGGGCATTTCGGCGCCGGAAGAGCTTGAGCGCTACCTGCAGGAGAACGTGATCGAGCAGGTCTGGATCTCGATGCCACTCGGTGATCGTGATCGCATCAAGGCGCTGCTCCAGGTCCTGGACCGGTTTCCGATCACCGTGAAGCTGGTGCCCGACCTGTTCGACTTCGGCATGCTCAACCAGCAGGGCGAGCAGATCGGCAATGTGCCGGTCATCAACCTGCGCCAGGGCGGTGTAGATCGCGATAACTATTTCGTCGTGGCAAAGGCGCTGCAGGACAAGATCGTGGCCGTCGCTGCGTTGCTGGTGTTGTGGCCCCTCCTGCTGGCCATCGCGGCAGGTGTGAAGTTGAGTTCGCCTGGTCCGGTGTTCTTCCGCCAGCGCCGCCACGGCTTGGGCGGGCGCGAGTTCTACATGCTCAAGTTCCGCTCAATGGTGGTGCACCAGGAAGGGCGCGCCGAGGTGAAGCAGGCCACGCGTGGCGACTCGCGCATCACCCGTTTCGGTGGATTCCTGCGACGCACGAGCATGGATGAGCTGCCTCAGATCTTCAACGTCCTCGGTGGGAGCATGTCGATCGTGGGCCCGCGTCCGCATGCGGCACAACACAACACCCATTACGAAAAGTTGATCAACCATTACATGCAGCGGCACTACGTCAAGCCAGGCATCACCGGTTGGGCGCAGGTCAACGGTTTTCGCGGTGAGACCCCGGAGTTGCGGACGATGAAGAAGCGTGTCCAGTATGACCTGGACTACATCCGCCGCTGGTCACTGTGGCTGGACTGCAAGATCATCGTCTTGACGGCCTTCCGCGTGCTTGGCCAGAAGACCGCTTACTGATCCATGGCTGCAGTCCCTCACCACGCTGTCCATCACGATGAGACGGCGCATACGCAGGTCGCTCACGGCCTGCGGGATGTGCTGATCGAACTGCTGCTGCTGTTTGCCGTGGGCTACAACATCCTGCTGGCTTTCATCAATGCGCAGATGTTTGCAGTCTCGCCGGCAATGACCTATGCGGCCGAACTGCTGATCTACGCCGGCTGTTTCGGCATCGGTATCTGGACCCTGCAGCGGCACAAGATCGCCGCGATCCTGGCCGGCATTGCCTTGATCATCGGCGTGCTGCTGTTTCGTTATCTGATCGAGTGGCGTGTGGATGCCAAGTTCATCCGCGACGCGATTATCCCCTTTGCGTTTCTGGTGCTGGGCTCGGCCTATGGCGGATCGCTGCCGAGGCTGTTCTTGCGCATGGCCGTGATCGTCAGTCTGGTGGCTGCGGTGGAGTTGACCGTGCCGGATGTCTATGGCGACGTGGTCAACCCAAAGAGCTACTACGTCAACACCCGCGGCTCAGACGAGGGTGGCTTCTGGAACGAGGACAGCAACCTGTTCGTCAGCGCCACGCGCCCGGGTGAGCGCAACTTCCTGGCTGGCAGCAACCTGCCGCGTGCGTCCTCGATCTTCGTCGAGCCGGTGACGGCGGGCAATTTCATTGTGTTCTTCTGCGCGTTGCTGGTGGTGTTCTGGCGGTCGATGGGACCCAAGCGGCTGGCCTTGTCGGTGATTTTGCTTCTCTTCCTCATCGTCGCCACGGATGGACGTCTGGCGGCGGGGACCAGCATCCTGCTGCTGTTGGGCGCGCCCTTCATGCGCAAGCTCGATCAGCGGCTTTCGTTTCTGATCATGCCTCTGGTGGTCCTGGGTGCGGCCATGCTGGTCTGGGTGGCAGGGGTGAGCGAATATCAGGACACCACGCTTGGGCGTGTCTGGTTGACCGTGCATGCATTGCGCGAGATGTCGGCCGAGGCTTGGCTTGGGCTGGACTTCGACGTGCCCTATACCTACTTCGATAGCGGCATTGCCTACTTCATCGCCTCCCAGTCGATCATGATCGTGGGCGCATTCCTGCTGGCGTTTGCGTTCGGGCTGGAGATGCCGACAGAAGACGGGCAGGCGTTCAAGAATGCTTTCATGCTGGCATTCGCGACCGGCCTGCTGGTGTCCAACAGCCTGTTCTCGGTGAAATCGGCGGCGCTCTGGTGGTTTGTGCTGGGTGCGATGTGGCAGCTGCCCGTGGTTGCCTGGTTTTCCCATCTGCCGGCGCCTGCGAATGCGCCAACGCCGCTTCCGGATCCTCGGCAGGCATCTGCGGTCGCCACGAATTGAGCGAGTCTTTCGCTCGACGGCATGCGGGGTGGGACGACGCCTTCGATGCAATCAGAGCCAAAGTGCGCGGAACGCTGATTGATTTGCGAGCCTGGACATGGTCGGGTCATGGCATGTTCGAGTGCAGATCTTGAGGTTGGGAGCGTTTGCCAGTCATCAGGGCCTTATGTGGGAGCTGGCTTACTTCATGAACATTTTTTGCAACAAGGTATCTGTATGAAAGTGGTGCATGTCGTGCGCCAGTTCCACCCGTCTGTCGGTGGCATGGAGGAGGTCGTGCTGAACGTGGCACGGCACCATCAGGCCGCAGGGGCGGACCAGGTGGAGGTGGTCACGCTCGATCGGGTGTTCTCGCAGCCGGAGCTGCGGCTCGAGGCCGCCGCCCAGCATGGCGGTGTGCCGATCCGTCGCCTGCCCTGGCGCGGTTCGTCGCGCTATCCATTGACACCCAGCGTGCTCGGTGCCATTTCCGACGCCGACGTGGTGCATGTGCATGGCATCGATTTCTTCTACGACTATCTGGCAC
>JBIIHJ010000155.1:0-8684 GCA_044235875.1 Pseudoxanthomonas sp. | reverse complement strand
GCGGCAGTCAAGGCGTTCCAGCACGCACACGGCCTGGAGGCCGATGGCGTGATCGGCAACAAGACGCGCGAGGCCCTGCAGGCGGCGACCAAGGCTCCGCTGCTCGCCGATGCGGCCCACCCTGACAACGCCATGTACAAGCAGGCGGTGGCGGGCATGGAGAAGCTCGGGCCGGGCGTGTTCAAGGATCACCACGCGCTTGAAAACGCCGCGTCGAAGATGGTGTTCGAAGCACGCGTCAGCGGCCTGCAGCGTATCGACCACGTGGCGCAGAGCCCGGATGGCAAGGGCCTGTTCGCGGTGCAGGGTGACCTGCATTCCGCCGCGCACCAGCGCATCTACCTGGACAAGGCGCAGGCCGCGCAGCAGCCGGCCGAGCAGAGCGCGCTGCAGCTGCGCCAGGATGTGCCGGCAACGCCCGCGCCGGCAGTGGATGCTTCACAGCGCACGCAGGACCGGGACGGCGCACGCGCGCTGGCATAACCCTGGCCAGGGCGCCGCTGGCCCGCGCTGCGATGGAACAGGATGCCCGCCGAACCGGCGGGCATCCTGTTTCACGCCATCACCCGCGCGCCGGCATGCTTGAGGCTGCCGCCCGCAGCGCTTCGACCAGCAGCGCTGGAAGCGCGATGCCGTCGCGCTGATGTTTCGCGCGGACCTGCCAGCGCCTGCTGCCGGGCAGGCGCACGCCGTCCTGAGCCAGCATCGTCGTGCAGAGGGTCTCGACCCGGTTGGTGAAGCCATCGGCGAAGCGCGTCGGGTCGATCAGCAGGATCAGGTGGGCGATGTCCGGCGGCGCGCCCTGCGCATCGAACAGCGAGCTGGCCTGGAAGGCAAAACTGCTACCGGTCAGGCCCGCGCACAGCAGCTCCACCATCAACGCCAGGGCCGCGCCCTTGGCATCGCCGGCCGGCAGCATGCTGCCGCGCATGGCCGCCGTGGGGTCGGTGGTGGGCTGGCCGTCCAGGTCCAGCGCCCAGTCATCGGGAATGGACGTGCCGGCCTGCTGCGCCAGCATCACCTTGCCGCGCGCGACCTTGGACAGCGACAGGTCGATCACCAGCGGATCGCTCTGTGCACGCGGCGCGGCGAAGGCAATCGGGTTGGTACCGAACAGCGGCGTGCGCCCGCCCCACGGCGCCATCGCCGCCGGTGCGTTGCTGAAGGCCAGCGCGATCAGCCCGGCGCGCGCGGCCTGTTCGACCGGATGCCCGGCCACGCCGAAGTGATGCGAATGGGCCAGCGTCAGCGCGGCGATGCCCAGTTCGCGCGCCAGCGTCATCGCCGGCGGCAACCCGGCCTGGACTGCAGGAAAGGCAAAGCCATGGGCCACGTCCACCTGCACCGTCGCGCCGGACACGCGGACCTGCGGCACGGCGTCGGCGCGGATTTTCCCGGTGTGGAGTTGAGCCAGGTAAAACGGCATGCGCGCCAGTCCGTGCGACGGCAGGCCATCGGCATCGGCGGCGACCAGCGCTTCGGCCACGATCCGGGCAGCGTCGGCAGGCAGGCCAGCGCTGCGCAGCGCCTGGTCGGCCAGCGCGATCGCGTCCTCCATGGGCAGGAGGACGCTGCCCGGGGCGGCGTCGATCGCGGGGAGATTCAAGGGCATCCTTTTGGAAGACACGGCCGTTGGGGCCGCTGCGCGCATTCGACCATCCCCGGCCCGGGCGCGCCAGCCAGGTGCGAACGCGCGTGGACCACTCAGGTCTCCACGCGCGCCACCGATCCAGACCGGAGCCAGGCCTGCACGCGGGTTTGACGGAACCGCGCCAAAAGAGAACAATTCTCATCAGCTACGCCTCGCAGTGCCCTGCACTGCCGCTTCCTGGAGAGCCGCGGCCAGCCACTGCACACCGTTCCAGCGCCCCGGCGTGGGCGGCCCGCTGACGTTCGCGAACAGGAAATCCATGCCGTCCTCCATTCCCACCTCCCCCCTGCTGTGCGCCCGGGTTGCCCCGCCGCACGCGCAGTTCGCCCCGGCGCGGAGCGCAACGGCATGAGCACGCCGCTTTCCTCGCGGCCGGCCGTGCGGTTCTGGCAGCGTCCCTGGCTGGGCGTACTCTCGCGCAGCCTGGCGGCGATCTTCGGCGGCTATGCACTGGGCGCCAGTGCCAGCGCCCTGATGTCGCTGACCCTGCCGATGGCGCGCAGCCAGGCCGTGGTGACGGGCATGCTGACGGCCATCGTGATCTGTGCCTGCGCTGCGCTGTGGGCGTTCGCGGTGCGCACCGCATTGAAGGCGTGGATCGGCATCGCCGTACCGACGCTGGTGATGCTGCTGGCCATCTGGCTGCTGCGGGGTCCGGCATGAAGCAGGGCTTCCGCCAGTCCATGGCCTGGCTGCACACCTGGTCCGGCCTGCTCGTCAGCTGGCTGCTGCTGCTGATCTTCATGGGCGGCACCGCCAGCTATTACCGCGATGAGATCAGCCGCTGGATGCGCCCGGAGCTGCCGCGCAGCGTGATCGCGCCGGATGTGGCGGCGGCCAACGCCGTGCGCTTCCTGCAAGCCGAGGCACCCAACGCCGAATACTGGAACGTCACCCTGCCCAGCGCGCGCAATCCTGCGCTGGAGATGTTCTGGATGAATCCGGTCAAGGATGGCGCGGGCAACGACCGCGCCTCGCGGCGCGAGCGCTTCGGCCAGGCCACCCTCGATGCGGCCACCGGACAGAAGTCCGACGTGCGCCAGACCCGCGGCGGCGATTTCTTCTATCGGCTGCACTTCGACCTGCACTACATCCCGGTGCTGTGGGCGCGCTATCTGGTCGGGTTCTGCGCGATGTTCATGCTGGTGGCGATCATCACCGGGGTGATCACCCACAAGAAGATCTTCAAGGACTTCTTCACCTTCAGGCCGCGCAAGGGCCAGCGCTCGTGGCTGGACTTCCACAACATCAGCGCGGTGATGGCTCTGCCCTACCACCTGATGATCACCTACACCGGCATCGTCACCCTGCTGGTGATGTACCTGCCGCTGAGCATCAGCGTGGCGTATCCGGAAGGCGCCGAAACCTTCTACACCGAATCCTTCAGCGACCTGCCCGAGGCCAGGCCCGCTGCCGGCCATCCCGGCAGCGCCCTGCCGATCGCGCAGCTGCTGGCCAGCGCACGCGCCGAGTGGAACGGCAAGGACGTGGAGAGCTTCCGCATCGACCATCCGGGCGACGCGGCGCAGACGGTGGGCGTCTACCAGCGCGATGGCCGCCGCCTGTCGCGCCAGACGCCCGGCGTGAGCCTGGATGCGGCCACCGGCCAGGTGATCGCGCGCAGCGGCGATGCCGGCAACGCATCGGCCACGCGCGATGTGATGTACGGGCTGCACATCGCCCACTTCGCCGATGCCGGCCTGCGCCTGCTGTTTTTCGCCTCGGGCCTGCTGGGCTGCCTGATGGTGGCCAGCGGCGCGGTGCTGTGGGGCGTCAAGGAGCGCACCAAGCACGCCAGGTCGGGCAAGGTCGGATTCGGCCTGCGCCTGGTCGATGCGCTGAACATCGGCGCGGTCGCCGGCCTGCCGGTGGCCTTCGCCAGTTACTTCTGGGCCAACCGGCTGCTGCCGCTGGGCCTGGCCGAACGCGCCGACGCCGAAGCCAATGCGTTCTTCATCGTGTGGGGCGTGTGCATCCTGGCGGGCTTCATCTGGCCGCGCCGGCAGATGTGGGCGTGGCTGCTGTACCTGGCCTGCGCGCTGTTCTCGCTGATCCCGGTGCTCAATGCGTTCACCACGCACATCCACCTGGGCGTGACCCTGCGCAACGGCGACTGGGCGCTGGCCGGCGTGGACCTGGTGACCTGCGCGATCGGCCTGGTGCTGGGCTACTGCGGACGTCGCATGCAGCGCTGGCAGCCGCCGGTGTCGGCCGCGGAAAAGCGCCGCCGCCAGGTGCAGGCCAGTCAACCGGCCAGCGAAGGCGGTGCGGCATGAGTGCGCTGGCATTCGCGCTGGCCTTCAGCGCCTTCGTCGCGCTGTGCCTGTCGATGGAGAAACACCAGATGGACCTGCACGGCGCCAAACGCGCCGATGTTGCGGCCATGCGGCGACTGCGTTGGGCGGGCTGGGCACTGACGGTGGCGGCGTTCGTCGTTGCGATCATCGCCCGCGGCTGGACCATCGGCCCACTGTGGTGGCTTGGCACGATGACGGTCTCGGGCATCGCGATCACTTACGGCCTGTTGCCGTACCGCCCGCGCTGGATCACGCCAGCCGCGCTGGCCCTGCCGGTGGTGGCGCTGGTGTCGATGCTGTTGACCGGCCTGGGCTGAGACCAGGGTCAGCGCGTGGGTCGCGCCGGGCGCAGATGGTCGGCCAGCGCGCGCGCCTCAGGCGACAGCTGCCCCGGATCGCGCACGCACAGCATCAGCGTGCGCTGGGTCCAGGCATCGGTCAGGCCAACCGCCCGCACGCGATGACGACGGCCGAAGCGCCGCACCAGCTGCGCCGGCAGCACGCCCAGGCCCACGCCTTGTCCGACCATGCGGCAGACATCCTCCAGGCTGCGCACGCGCAGGCGCCAGGCCAGCGACGTGCCGGCCATCGCCAGGCTGCGTTCGATCAGCACCTGCTGGGCGGCATCTTCCATCAGCCCGACAAAGGAGGCGCCCGCCAGATCGGCGATCGCCAGCGGCGGATGCTCCTGCAGCGCGTGGCCAGCCGGCACCGCCAGCACCAACGCATCGGCGCGCAGCGGCTGGCAATGCAGGCCTTGGAGCTGGGCCGCATCAGAGACGATGCCCAGATCACAGCCGCCGCGGCGCACGGCCTCGGCGATGGCATCGCTGACGTGTTCCTCGGTCTCTACCTGCACGCCCGGATGGGCGCGCAGGAATGCAGGCAGCCTGCGCGGCAATACATCGCTCAAGCCGGAGGTGTTGGCGTAGACCCGCACGCGCGCCGGCGTGCCCGGGCCGAAGGTGGCCAGCGCGGCATGCAGCGTGGTGACCTCGGCCAGCACCCGTTGCGCGTGGCGCAGCAGCACTTGGCCAGCCTCGGTGAGCACCACGCCACGCGCCTGGCGCTGCAGCAGTGGCGCGCCCAGGCGCGCCTCCATGCCGCGGATCCGCTCGCTGGCCGAGGCCAGGGTCATGCACGCACGTTGCGCGCCGGCGGTGATGGAACCGGCCTGGCTCACGCGCACGAACAGGCCCAGATCGATGAGGTCGAAACGCATGGCCACAGGCTAGCAGCCAGCGGCCTTGCCTGAGGCTGGCTGCGGCACATCCCGATGGTGCGCCATGGCCGCATCGTCGACAGTGGCGGCCCTTCTTTCCGGTTCGTCTTGCATGCAGGCATCGCTGGCGCTGTGGCCATGGCTGGCCGTGATCGCGATCTTCGTCGTGGCCGGCGGGGTCAAGGGCGTGATCGGGCTGGGGCTGCCGACGATCTCGATGGCGCTGCTGGCGATCTTCATGCTGCCCAGCCATGCCGCCGCGCTGCTGGTGGTGCCGTCGCTGCTGAGCAACCTGTGGCAGATGCGACCGATACGCACGCTCTGGCCACTGCTGCGCAGCACCGGCCTGCTGCAGCCGGGCACGGTGATTGGCACCCTCCTGGCCGGGCAGGTGTGGGGCGCACCGGCGGGCACGTGGGCCTCGGTGATCCTGGGCGTGGTGCTGTGTGTCTATGCAGCCAGCGGCCTGGCCGGCTGGCAGCTGCGCCCCGGCCCACCGCGGCGCGGCCTGTGGATGGGGCT
Organism: Pseudoxanthomonas sp.; assembly: GCA_044235875.1. Lineage (GTDB taxonomy): Bacteria > Pseudomonadota > Gammaproteobacteria > Xanthomonadales > Xanthomonadaceae > Pseudoxanthomonas_A. The sequence continues at coordinate 2,992 of JBIIHJ010000155.1, read as the reverse complement.
GGCCACCGGCGTGGTGACCGCGGTGAGCGGCGTGTTCGTGGTTCCGGCCGTGCCCTATCTGCAGTCGCTGAAGCTGGAACGCGATGCGCTGGTGCAGGCGATGGGCCTGTCGTTCACCGTGTCCACGCTGGCGTTGTCGGTGAACCTGGCCGCAGCTGGCGCGTTCCAGTTGGCCGATGTCGTCACCTCGTGCGCGCTGGTGTTGCCGACGCTGATCGGCATGTCGATCGGCGCCGCATTGAGACAGCGCTTGTCGGCGCAGACCTTCCGACGCTGTTTCCTGGCATCGCTGGCGGTGCTGGGCGTGTACCTGACTGCCAGCGCATGGATCGGCATGGCCGCCAGCCACGCCTGACGCTTCACCCGCCAGCGGCCTTGCCGCGATGGCGGCGACGCTGGCGATACAGCTCCTGGTCGGCATTGGCCAGGGTCTGCTCCAACGTCTCGCCAGGCAGGCGCACGGCCGCGCCCTTGGAGAACCCGATCGGCGAGCGGTCCGCATCGGCACGGACCCGCGCCACCCACTGCTGCACCCCGGCCTGGTCGACCCGGGCCAGCAGCACGGCGAACTCATCGCCCCCCAGTCGGATCACCACGTCGTGCTCGCGCGCGTGCCGCTGCAGGAATCTGGCAAAGTCCACCAGGACCTCGTCGCCGCGCTGGTGGCCGTAGGTGTCGTTGACCTGCTTGAAATGATCCAGGTCGAAGGCCACGCATGCCGCCGGCGCATCGGCCCACAGCGTTTCCAGTTGCAGCAGATAGCGACGGTTGAAGCAGTTGGTCAGCGGATCGCGCTGGGACAGTTCGCGCAGCAGGCGCTCCTGTCCGTACTGCGCGGTCACGTCCTGCGCGTGGGCAAGCACGTAGGGCGCGTCGCCGTCATCGTGCAGCACGTTCCGGAAGTTCCAGTAGCGCAGCCCGCCGTCATGCGCGACCAGTTCGATGGTGCCGGCGACGTTGCCCTCGCGGTAGATGCGCGCCACGTAGTCCAGGAACTGCGCGTGCCGCTCCGGACGCATGAAGTCCAGCAGCGAATGCCCCAGCAGCGCCGAGACTTCCATCCCCAGCGAACGCGCCGCGGCCGGGTTGATGCTCAGGATCACGCCCTCGGCATCGTGGGTGCAGATCAGCCCCAGGCTGAATTCGAAAATCTTGCGGAAGCGCCGTTCGCTGGCTTCCATCGCCGCGACCGCGCGGTGCCGCAGGGTCACATCCTGGAAGGCGCCGACCAGCTTGCGCCGGCCGTCGAGCACTTCGACACTGCCCACTGTGCGCACCCAGATTGCCCGCCCGGTGCGCGTCACCAGCGGCAGTTCCAGGTCCCAACCTTCCCCGGTCTCGACACTGCGCTGCACCGTCTGCTGGAGCAGCGCACGGGCCGGCTCGGGGTAGAAGGCGTAAGCCTCTTCGTAGCTGGGAACGAACCCCGGGGGCACCTCGTGGATGCGACAGGTCTGGTCCGACCACAGGATCTGGCCGCCGTCCAGGTCCGCCTCGAAGCCGCCCACGCCGGCCGCATTGCCGGTCCGCTCCAGGAAGGCTTCGCTCGCACGCAGCCGCCGCTCCAGCACCGCGCCGCGCTGCAGCTGTTCGGAAAGCTGGACGGCGGTGCGGGTCAGCGATTCCTGGTTCTTCATCAGCTGCTCGCGCAGCTCGATCGCCGCCACCGTGGCCTTGGCCAGCTGCTGCAGCGCGGTGCGCTGGCTGTCGGTCAGATCACGCGGCACGGTGTCGAACACGCACAGCGTGCCCACGCGGTGGCCGGTGGACAGGGTCAGCGGCGCGCCGGCGTAGAAGCGCACGTGCGGTTCGCCCACCACGGTCTCGAACCGCGAAAAACGCACATCGCGGCGCGCATCGCGCACTTCCATCAGGCCATCGGTACGGATCGCGTAATCGCAGATCGCGGTGCTCCGGGCGGTGGATGCAGCGCCGGGCAGGCCATAGTTGGATTTGAACCACTGGCGCTCACGTTCGATCAGGGTCACCAGTGCCACCGGCGAGCCGGTCAGCTCGGCCGCCGCGCGGGTCAGCGCGTCGAACAGCGGCTCTGGCGGCGTATCCAACAGCTGTAGATCCAGCAGGCGCTGCAGTCGCGCGCGCTCGTAGTCGGTTTCGATGCCCATCGCATTCATGTCGCACACCCTGCACGTGGCGGCCCTGGTGCATGCGGGCCTGTGGTCGGTGGCTATCTTGGCCTATCGACCTGGCGCACTCATGTCTGGTGACGGGATCGAATTCACAGTTCCGCCTTACAAAACCGGCCGCCCGCCCTGCGTCGCTGGTGATTTCGCCGAAACCACTCGTGGTTCCGACGAACCCGTCCGGCGATCCGTCCAAAAGTGCGCTGGGTTTCGCAGGCCCATCCCCGGATAATCGGTACATCCGCGCTGTCTGGCGGCCCAACCCCCTGCAAGGAGTCACGATGTCCGCTGACCTGCTCAAGGCCCTGGGCCTCAGGCACACCAATTCCGGCACCTATCTCGGCCATGGCGAGTGGTCCAGGACCACCGATGCCGGCGTGCTGGAGTCGGTCAACCCGACTACCAACACCGTGATCGCCACGGTCCACGCCAGCAGCCAGGCCGACTACGACACCGTGATCGAGCGCGCCCAGGCGGCCTTCAAGACCTGGCGCACCACGCCGGCCCCGCGCCGCGGCGAAGCCGTGCGCCTGTGCGGACAAGCGCTGCGCGCCAACAAGGACCTGCTGGGTTCGCTGGTCGCGCTGGAGATGGGCAAGTCCAAGCCCGAGGGCGATGGCGAAGTGCAGGAGATGATCGACATCGCCGACTTCGCCGTGGGCCAGAGCCGCATGCTCTATGGCTACACCATGCATTCGGAGCGCCCCGGCCACCGGATGTACGAGCAGTACCACCCGATCGGCCTGGTCGGCATCATCAGCGCGTTCAATTTCCCGGTCGCGGTGTGGGCGTGGAATGCGTTCCTGGCCACGATCTGCGGTGACATCTGCATCTGGAAGCCGTCCAAC
>JBIIHJ010000154.1:0-8694 GCA_044235875.1 Pseudoxanthomonas sp. | reverse complement strand
TTGGCGCCGCCTGGGCGGAAGCCATCGGCGACGGTCACGTAGACCATGGCCGCGTCGGTCAGGTTGTAGTCGGCGGTGAACTTCTTCAGCCAGCCCTTCTGGCTGGCGTTGACGCTGGACAGCGGCTTGGCCGTGGCACCGATCATGTCCCACGGAATGTCGGTGGTGCCGGTGACGGTCTTGTCGTAGTCGTACCAGCGCAGGCCGGCGGTCAGGTTGAACCTGTCGGTCGCATGCCAGGTGGCTTCGCCGAACACGGCCTTCTGCTTGAGCTTGTCCCAGATCTGGCGGCGGTAGAACAGATCCCACGGGGTGATGATGATGCCGGTGCTTGGGTCGGCCAAGGTGTCTTCACTGGCGATGTAATTGTCGCGGTCCTGGTGGAAGACGCCCACGGTCCAGTCGATCAACTGGGTGCCGTTGGAGGTCAGGCGAACCTCGTTGGTGCGGTCGCGGGTCACCCCGTCATGGATCAGCGCGGCCGGGGTCTGGCTGTCGACGTAGTCGTACCAGCTGGCGAGCTGGGTTGCGTCGCAGCTGGCTACACCGGTCTGTGAAGCGCACTGTCCGGCCGTGCGATAGGTCTGCACGTAGTAGCTGTCGTCGCTGATGTAGGTGGACGAGCGCTTCTGATACGAGCTGTTGGCCGTCAGCGTCGCAAAGCCCAGGTCCCAGTTCAACGTGGCCGAATCGATCTGGGTGTCGTCCTGGTACGGCAGCTTGACCTGCGAACGCTGCACGTAGTCGCCAAAGGACGGATTCCAGGTAGACGAATACGCATCGGTGGTACCGCGCGAATGGCTCAGGTCGACGGTGACGTCTTCGCTGGGGGTGAAGCGCAGCTGCAGCTTGCCGCCACGCGACTTGCCCGAGTTGATGTTCTTGATACCCAGGAAGGTGTTGTCGACGTAGCCGCCGATGTCGCGGTTGTAGCCGGTGATGCGCGCGGACAGCAGGTCCTTGACGATCGGCACATTGAGCATCAGCTGCTGGCTGTTGGACGGATCGCCGCCATCGGTGCCTTCGTAACCCAGCTGCACCAGGCCTTCCAGCGCATCGGTGGGCTTGTTGTAGAGGATGCGGATCGCGCCGCCCATCGAACTGGCGCCATACAGCGTGCCCTGCGGTCCGCGCAGCACCTCGATGCGGTCCACGTCGAACAGCTCCATGTCCGGCGAACGGCCGCCGGCATCACTACTGACACCGACCGAGCCGGCCACCGGGGTTTCGTCGTAATACACGCCGACCGTGGCCTCGCCTGACGAGTTCACGCCACGCAGGCTGATCCGATTGGCGCCCGGACCGCTGTACTGGATGCGCAGGCCCGGCACCTGTGCCGCATAATCCTTGATGTCGACAGCGCCCAGGTCCTTGAGCTGTTCGGCGGTGACGGCGCTGATCGCCATCGGAGTTTTTTCGATCAGGGTGGCGCGCTTGGACGCGGTCACCGTCACGCTGTCCAGCGTCTGCGGCGACTTTACCCTGGTGGTATCGACGGCTGCCGCATCGGTTGCTTCCTGCGCGTACAGGACAGGCGTGGCTGCGCTGGCAAGGCCGGCGATCAGCATGGAGGCGTAGAGCTTGTTGCGCGGATGCAAGGCAGTGCGACGTACAGGCATGGCGGTGGCGGTCATGGGGTCCCCGGCTGGTGTGGTGTGCGTTGAGGTGACGATGGCCTCCCACCCGATCGTCATCGCGTCCTGCGCTTTCCGGACCCGCACGTGGCCCGGCTCTTCTATGCATATACAAGACGGAATATGTATTTACAAGTCACGCGTTTGCAACAAAAGCCTGCGCGATCTTGGTGCATTGCGCACGCGCACGCGACCGTTGCCAACGCAGTCGCACGAGGCTGGATTTCGAGGGCTTTGCACGACAGAAAATGCCCGATGCGACACAGCGGACGGCAGCATCCACCACAAAGGGGAAAGCGACGCACCATTGCGGCGCATCGACAAGCTGCGCCACTGCGCAGCCAGGAAGGCAGACAGGAGTGACCCGAACGTCATGCGGCGGCGTTGACCTGCGCAGGAGCCGCGTGCTGTCATTCGGACGCATCCTGGGAGGGAGCGACATGACACGGACCACCACGGCCTTCGATCGGGCCACGCAGGATATCCAGACGCTCGCCGAGCGACCGGACAACGACACCCTGCTGCAGCTCTACGCGCTCTACAAGCAAGGCTCCGAAGGCGATGTGCAGGGCAACAAGCCGGGATTCTTCGATTTCGTCGGCACCGCCAAGTACGCATCCTGGGAGCGCCTGCGCGGCATGCCGCTGGAAACGGCACAGAAGAAATACGTCGCCCTGGTCCAGCAGCTGTTGCGCTAGGCCACCGCGCAAAGAAAAGCCGGGCATCGCCCGGCGCGTCGTTTCCATCGCGTGCCTGATGGCGCGCCTGGCGCGGACTCAGCCCGGTGGCAGATCGAACACGAGCACTTCGGCCTGGTGTCCGCCATCGAGCCTGACCTCCGGCTCATCCTGCAGCAGCAGCGCATCACCGGCACGCAGTTCGTGGCCGTTGGCCACCACGCTTCCACGCGCCACGTGCACATAGCCCAGCCGGCCCGAGGCCAGTGACAGTGCGGCGCGTTCGCTGCCTTCGAGCAGGCCGGCATAGACCCGCGCATCCTGGTGGATGCTGACCGAGCCTTGTGCGCCATCGCCGCTGACCACCAGTCGCAGCGTGCCGCGCTTCTGGACGTCGGGGAAATGCTTCTGCGAATACGACGGCGCGATGCCTTGCCTGTCGGGCGCGATCCAGAACTGCAGCACATGCGTGGTGTCGTGCAGGTCGACGTTGGCTTCGGCGTGTTCGACGCCGGTGCCCGCACTGATGCGCTGCACGTCGCCAGGCTCGATGCTGGAGGCGATGCCGAGCGAATCGCGGTGACCCAGCGTGCCTTGCAGCACACAGCTGATCACTTCCATGTCGCGTTGGCGGCGCTCGCCCAGGCTGCGGCCCGGCGCGAGCCGGTCCTCGTTGATGACCTGCAGGGGCCCCCAGTGCATATGCGCCGGGTCGTGATATTCGCCGAAGGAAAAACTGTGGCGCGAGTCGCGCCCGCCGATATCGGCGTGGCCACGTTCGCGGGAGGGACGCACGATGATCATCGCAATGACTCCATCCAGACGCTGCGGGAGGCCGCGAGTGCCGCGTGTGGCAGCCATCGGACCGGTGGGATGTTCAACGCGGCGGCGCAACGCCGCCGTCGGTCACAGGCGCACGCCGACCAGCAGCATGCTTTCGCCCAGGTTCGGCCCACCGCCGATGCGGCCATTGGAGATGTGCCGCAGCTGCAGGCGCAGCCGTCGTCCTTGCCAGCCCAGGCTGCTGACAAACTGCAGATGGCTGCTCAACGCCGGCGTGGTGCGGTTGGCCGCCCCGCCCTGCAGCGAGAAGCACCAGCCGCTGTCGCCCAATGCCACCGCTGCGCCAGCCGAAGCGACCAGCACATCGCGATCGCTGTGCGGTCGCCAGGTCGGCGCATGGGCACCGACGCCGGTCAGTGCCGCCACCGGCCGCCACTGCAGGCGGCCGTCGCCAAGCGGGCGCGCCTCGCCGGCCACGTCCAGCGCAGCGGCCGGCGCCCAGTCATGCTGACTGAGGCTGCCGCCGGCGCTGACTGCCCATTGCGCGGCCTGTGCCGATCCAGTCCCGGCCGCCAGCAGCAAGGCGGCCGTCCAGGCCCTGCTCCCCTTCACCAGGGCAGGGTCCGGCCCAGGTGGGTGAAACTGCCCGTGGGACCATCGGCCTCCAGCAAGGCCATGTCCACGCTGCTCCTGGCGCCGGTCGGCACGTCGATCTCGCCGCCGCCCTTGTTCATCTCGGTCTTGACGTAGCCGGGATGGATCGCATTGACCTTGATCGGCGTGTCGCGCAGCTCGTAGGCCAGTTGCACGGTCCAGGCATTGACTGCGCTCTTGGACACGTTGTAAGCCGGGATCTTGAAGTCGTAGATCGGCGAGGATGGATCGACATGCAGGCCAAACGAGCCCAGCTGGCTGGACACGTTGACGATGCGCGCAGCCGGAGCGGCCTTGAGCAGCGGCAGGAACGCCTGGGTCACCTCGACCACGGCGAAGACATTGGTGTCGAAGGTCGTGCGCCAGGTCTCCAGCGTCTGCTGCGAGGGCGCCTTGTCCAGTGCATCGACCAGGATGCCGGCGTTGTTGACGAGGATGTCCAGCCGCCCGTGCCTGGCCTGCAGGGTCGCCACGGCTGCGGCGATGCTGGTGCTGTCGGTCACATCCAGGGTGATCGGTTCCACCGGCAGGCCTTCATCCTGGAGCGCCTTGGCCGCAGCGGCGGTCCGCACCGCATCGCGTCCGGCCAGGAAGGTCCGCACGCCGGCCTGGGCCAGCTGGCGCACGGTCTCGGTACCGATGCCGCGGGTGGCGCCGGTGACCAGCGCGATCTTGTCGGAAGTTGCCATGGAATTCCTCGATGTCATGGGGGGAACGCGGACTTCGGTGTGGCCAATGCCGGCCCGACTCGTCAGAGGCCGGCATCCGCTGAGGCACACACGCTCGCACGGGCCGGTGACAGGGTTCGTCAAGCGCCCGGCCAGGGCCAGCCCGCCGCTGGATCAGTCCGTTGCTTCCATGGCCACCGCGCGCCCGGCAGGGGCCTGCAATGGCTTGGGCGGCACGCTTTCGGCGGCGATGTAGTTGGGCCAGCCGCCGGCCAGTGCGGCGTAGAGCTGGACCGTCGCCACTGCGCTGCGGACGCGGGCCTGGGTGGCGGCATCCTGGCTGTCCAGGCGGGCGCGCTCGGCGTCCAGCAGGTCCAGCGTGTCGATGGCGCCGTTCTCCAGGCGCAGGCGTGCGACCTGCGCGGCGCGCGTGCCGGCCTGCGCAGCCTGATCCAGATGCTCGGCCTCCTTGCGGCTGCGATCCACGCGGACCAGCGCGTTCTCGGTGTCTTCCAAGGCACGCAACACGGTCTGCTGATAGCCGGCCAGGTTCTCTGCGGTCTCGGCATTGGCCGCGGCGATGCGCGCGCGCACCCGGCCGACGTTGAGGAACGAACCATCCATGCCCAGCGACAGCACGCGGGTCTCGCTGTCGCGCTCGAACAACGCACTGCTGGCGATGGCCTGGGTGCCGAACAGCGCGCCCAGGGTGAAGCGCGGGAACAGATCCGCCGTGGCCACGCCGACACGCGCAGTGGCCGCGGCCACGCGACGTTCGGCGGCGGCCACGTCAGGACGACGCCGCAGCAGGTCCGACGGCGTGCCCGCCGACGGGGCAGCAGGCAGCGTCGGCAACGGTCCGGCGGTCATCAGCTCGGCGGCCATCGACTCCGGCGTGGCGCCCACCAGCACCGCGATGCGGTTGGCGGCAACGGCCTCTGCCGCTTCCAGCGCGGGGATGCGCGATTGGGTAGTCTCCAGCTGCGTGCGACCGCGATCGACATCGAAGGCATCGCCGACACCGGCCTCGGTGCGCGTTTCCAGCAGCTTGAGCGTGCGCGCCTGGGTGGTGGCGTTCTCGCGGGCGATCTCCAGCTGCGCCTGGATGCCGCGCAGGTCGAACCAGCTCTCGGCCACGCTGGCGGCGATGGCCACCTGCATGGCCGCCAGGTCGGCCGCGGCCGCCTGTGCGTCGGCATGGCCGGCTTCGCTGGCGCGACGCAGACGACCGAAGAAATCCAGCTCCCAGACCGCACCGATGCCACCGGAATACGGACGACTGTCGCGGTCGCTGCGGCTGTAGCCGGGCAGCTGGTCGGCACTGCTGCGCACATCCTGTGCATCGGCCGTGGCGCTCAGCGTCGGCAGGCGCGCGTAGCGGGCATCGCGCAGCAGCGCGTTGGATGCATCGTAGCGGGCCAGCGCGATGCGCACGTCGTGGTTTTCAAGCAGCGCACGCTCGACCAGCGCCGACAGCTTGGGATCATCGAAACTGCGCCAGAACTCCGCATCTGAAGTCGCGTTTACCGGCGCATCGACCTGCGCGACTTGGGGCGCCTGCACGAATGCGTCGGCCTGCGGGGCGCTGGGCCGGACATAGTCCGGACCCACCGCGCAGGCGGCCAGCAGGGCCGACGCCACGCCGATCCCCAGCATGTTCCTCACCATGGCAGCACCTGTCCCAGGTAGGAGAAGCTGCCGTTGGGGCCATCGGCATCGATCAGCGCCAACTGCACGCTGGTCTTGGCGCCCTGGTCCACTTCGATCTCGCCGCGCTGCTCGCCGTCGCTGTTGTTCATGTCGGTCTTGACGTAGCCGGGATGGATCGTATTGACCTTCAATGCGGTGTCGCGCAGCTCGTAGGCCAGTTGCACGGTCCAGGCATTGACCGCGCTCTTGGACACGTTGTAGGCCGGGATCTTGAAGTCGTAGATGAAGGAGCTCGGGTCGGCATGGAGGGCGACCGAGCCCAGTGCGCTGGAGACATTCACGATGCGTCCGGCCGGCGAAGCCTTGAGCAGCGGCAGGAAGGCCTGGGTCACTTCGACCACCGCAAACACGTTGGTGTCGAAGGTCGTGCGCCAGGTCTCCAGCGACTGCTCGGAAGGCTTCTTGGTCAGGTCGTCGATGGCGATGCCGGCGTTGTTGACCAGGATGTCCAGGCGGCCATGGCGGGCCTGCACGTCCTTGACCGCCGCGGCGATGCTGGCCGAATCGGTGACATCCAACTGGATGGCTTCCACCGGCAGGCCGGTATCGGCCAGGGCCTTGGCCGCGGCCTGTGCGGTCTCCAGCTTGCGCCCGGCGAGCAGCGTCAGGACGCCGGCCTGGGCCAGCTGGCGGACGGTCTCGGTACCGATCCCGCGGGTGGCGCCGGTGACCAGCGCGATCTTCTGGGTATGGGTGTTCATTGCGTATCTCCGTTGGGAAGATGGACCGGGCGCGACGCCCGGCACATGAAGCGATGAATCAATGGGTCACGTGGCCGGCCAGCGCGGGCGCGGTGTCGTGATGGATGAGCTGGCGACCGGAGAGCTTGCGCAGGGCCACGTAGAAGACCGGGGTCAGGAACAGGCCGAACAGGGTCACGCCCAGCATGCCGGCAAACACGGTGATGCCGGTGACCGAGCGCACTTCGGCGCCGGCGCCATGGCCCAGCACCAGCGGCACGGTGCCGGCGATGAAGGCGATGGAGGTCATGATGATCGGACGCAGGCGCAGGCGGCAGGCTTCAAGCGCCGATTCGATGATGCCCTTGCCGCCCAGCTCCAGCTCACGGGCGAACTCGACGATCAGGATCGCGTTCTTGCACGCCAGGCCCATCAGCACCACCAGGCCCACCTGCACGAACACGTTGTTGTCGCCGCCGGTCAGCCACACACCCACCAGCGCCGACAGGATGGTCATCGGCACGATCAGGATCACCGCCAGTGGCAGGGTCCAGCTTTCATACAGCGCGGCCAGCACCAGGAAGGCCAGCATCACCGACATCGGGAACACGATCATCGCAGCGTTGCCCTGGGTCGACTGCTGATAGCTCAGGTCGGTCCATTCGATGGTCATGCCGTTGGGCAGCACCTTGCCCGCGATCCCGGCCACGGCCTGCATCGACTCGGTGGAGGACATCACGCGCGGATCGGCCTCACCGATCAGGTCGGCGGCCGGGTAACCGTTGTAGCGGATCACCGGGTCCGGGCCGTAGGTGGTGGCCATGTGCACCATCGAACCGATCGGCACCATCTGGCCGGCGGCATTGCGGGTCTTGAGGTTGGCGATGTCTTCGACGCTGTCGCGGAACGGTGCGTCCGCCTGGGCGATCACCTGCCAGGTCCGACCGAAACGGTTGAAGTCGTTGACGTACGACGAACCCAGGTAAGTCTGCATGGTGTCGAACAGGTTGGTCAGTGGCACGCCCTGGGCCTTGGCCTTGTCGCGATCCACCTGCGCTTCCAGCTGCGGCACGTTGGCCTGGTAGGTGCCGATGGGGAACTGCATGCCCGGCGTCTGCGACACCGTGCCGGCCACCGCGTTCACCGCCTGCTGCAGGGCGCCGTAACCCAGGCCGGCACGGTCCTGGATGTAGAGCGAGTAACCCGAACCCTGGCCCAGCCCCAGAATCGGCGGCGGCATGATCGCAAAGCCGAAGCCTTCCTTCAGCTGCGAGATCTTGCCGTTGAGCTCGGCGTTGATCTCGATCGCACTGCGATGACGCTGGCTGGCCGGCTTCAAGGTGATGAACACCGTGCCGGTGTTGGGCGTGTTGGTGAACTGCAGCGCGTTGAGGCCCGGGAAGGCGATGGCGTGATCCACGCCCTCGGTCTTGAGTGCAATGTCGCTGACCTTGCGCAGCATGGTATCGGTCCGCTCCAGCGAGGCGCCTTCCGGCATCTTCACGCCGCCGATCAGGTACAGCTTGTCCTGGGTGGGGATGAAGCCGCCGGGCACGATCTTGAACATCACCCCGGCAGCGACCAGCAGCAGTACGTAGACCGCGAATACCGCGCCCCGCTTGCCCAGCGCCTTGGACACCGCGCCCTGGTACTTGTGCGAACTGGAGTTGAAGAAACGGTTGAACGGGCGGAACAGCCAGCCGAACAGGCGGTCGATCAGGCGCGACGGCGCATCCTTGGCCGCGTCATGCGGCTTGAGCAGCATCGCCGCCAGGGCCGGCGACAGGGTCAGCGAATTCACCGCCGAGATGACCGTGGAGATGGCGATGGTCACTGCGAACTGCTTGTAGAACTGGCCGGTCACGCCCGACAGGAACGCCATCGGCAC
>JBIIHJ010000153.1:0-8697 GCA_044235875.1 Pseudoxanthomonas sp. | reverse complement strand
CGGCTTCAAGTTCACCGCCAGCGCCGGCACCGGCTTCAAGGCGCCGACCTTCAACGATCTGTACTACCCGGGCGGCTTCGGCAACCCGGCGCTGAAGCCGGAAAAGAGCAAGTCGCTCAACCTGGGCCTGGCCCAGTACGGCCAAGGGTGGAACTGGACCTTCAACGCCTATGAAACCCGCATCGACGACCTGATCGGCTACGACACCGCCTTCAACCTGGTCAACGTCGACAAGGCCAAGATCCGCGGCGCCGAACTGACCGGTTTCGTCTCGCTGTACGGCGTGGACATCAATGCCCAGATCAGCCACACCGATCCGCGCAACGACAGCGACGGCAGCATCAACAAGGACAAGTGGCTGGCCCGCCGCGCGCGCGACACCGCGCGCCTGGACCTGGACTATGCCATCGGTGACTTCCGCCTGGGCCTGACCGGTAACGGCTATGGCCACCGCTTCGACGATGCGGCCAACACCGCGCGCCTGTCCGGCTACGGCACCATGGACGTGCGCCTGGAATACGCGCTGACCGGCGACTGGACTCTGCAGGCCAAGGCGGCCAACGTGTTCGACAAGGATTACGAAACCGTGCAGTGGTACAACGCGCCAGGCCGCGAATACACCGTCAGCATCCGCTGGCAGGCCAAGCAACAGTAAGTTTTCCGCTGCGTAGCAAAAAAAAGGCCGGCAGCGATGCCGGCTTTCTTTGTGGCGACCTGCGCGCCTGCTCAGCTGCGCGCCGAGGCCAGCGCGCGCGGCAAGGTCTTGCCGATCCAGGGCGATGCCTGCTCGTAGGCATGGCCGACCTGCAGGACGGCCAGGTCCGCATGCGCAGGACCGATGATCTGCAGGCCCATCGGCAGCCGGCCGTGCCCACCGAAACCCGCAGGCACCGCCAGGGTCGGCAGCCCGGCCATCGTGGTGGGCAGGGTCACTTCCATCCAGCGGTGATAGCTGTCCATCTTGCGGCCGGCGATCTCGCTGGGCCAACGTTGATCGATATCGAACGGGAACACCTGCGCGGTCGGCAGCACAAGAAAATCGAATTGCTCGAATGCCTTGCGGAATGCTTCGAAGATGCGCGTGCGGCCCTCCTGCGCATCGACGATGCGATCGGCCGTCAGCTGATGGAAGCCATCGACTTCCCACAGCGCCTCGGGCTTCATCTGCGCGCGCTTGGCCGGATCGGCGGCGAAGCCGCGCAGGTCGGCGCCCACCGACAGCAAGCGCAGGTCGACCGCGGTCTTCCACATCGCCGCTGCAGGCTCGGACAGCGTCGCCGCCTCCACCTGCATGCCGATCGTGCGGAACGCGGACAGCGCCTGTTCGCACACCGCCATGACGCCGTCTTCCATCGGCAGCGCACCGCCCAGATCGCCTAGCCAGCCGATGCGGCCGCCCTTCCACGCGCGGGCCAGTGGCTTGGCGAAGATCGCCGGATCGTCCTTGAGCGAGAACGGCACGCGCGGATCGGCGCCGGCCTGGACCGAAAGCATCAGCGCAAGATCCTGCACCGAACGCGCCAGCGGCCCGGACGTGGCGAAGGTCTGGCCGAACGTATCGGTGGACGGCGCCGACGGCACGCGCCCGAACGATGGACGGAAGCCGAACACGTTGTTCCAGCCCGCCGGATTGCGCAGCGAGCCACCGAAATCGCTGCCATCGGCCAGCGGCACCATGCGCAGCGCCAGCGCTACCGCGGCGCCGCCCGAGCTGCCACCGGCGGTCTTGTCCGGATCGTAGGCATTGCGGGTCACCCCGAAGACCGGATTGAAGCTATGCGAGCCAAGCGCGAACTCTGGCACGTTGGTCTTGCCGGCGAAAATCGCCCCGGCCGCGCGCATGCGCGAGACCACCAGCGAATCGGCTTTGGGGATGTTGTCGCGCAGCAGCGGCGAGCCCTGCGTGCTGCGGATCCCGCGCACCGGCGCGGTGTCTTTCACCGCATGCGGAAAGCCATGCAGCGGACCATGGAACCGGCCCTTGGCCGCATCCGCGTCCTGGGCCGCGGCCTGTTGCAGCAGCAGCTCGGGATCGACCGACGAGACGATCGCATTGAAGCGCGGATTGAGCACGGCCTGACGCGCCAGATACGCACTCATCACCTCGCGCGCGGACACGCTGCGCTTGCGGATGGCGGCGGCCAGATCGACTGCGGACAGATCCAGCACCTCGCTCGAGGGCAACGGTGTGGCGGACATTCCCTGGGTGGCATAGGCCAGCATCGCCGCCGAGCCTGCCGCCAACACTTCGCGTCGGGTCATCTTGATCTTTCCTACTTCATCAGCGCACATTGAATTGCTCCATCAGCTGGACCAGCGGCCTGTCGCCTGCGTCGCGCAGGCCAGCCAGGATTTCCTGCAGATCGCCCGGGCGTTCGTCCTGGCCGAGCTTGAAGGTGGCTTTCGCCTCGATGATCTCGGCGCGGAAGGCCACCACGCCGGTGGCCAGGCGCGCTGCACGCGCGCCCATCTCTTCCAGGGCCCATGCGTTGGGGCGACCGGCTTCCATCTGCTGCGACAGCGCCCGCAGTTCGTCGTGAACCTCCACGTCGCCTTCGTACAGGGTCACGCGCAGATCGAAGCGGGCGGCGGCGTAGTTCCAGCTCGGTGCCTGGGTGCGATCGCTCAGCCAGCTGGGCGAGACATAGCCGTGCTGCCCCATGAACAGCGCCTGCGCCGCGGGGTCACGCGCCAGGCGGGCTACGTGGGGGTTGCGGCGCGCCAAGTGACCGCGCAGCGCCACCAAGTCGCCTTCCGCATCCAGTTCGGCGCGCAGCGGCAGTGGGGTGAAGGCGGCATCGTCACCACCGGCCGACACCAGCCAGGCCAGCGGCGCATGCGCGACCAGATCGATGATGTCCTGTGCCGTGCGTGGCGCGAACAGCGGGTCCCGGACATGTCCCATGGGAGGTGTTTTCCTTTTTTTTGGCGATGGCGAAGGAAGGGAGCGTGCGGCCGTCAAACCGCACGCCGGTGCGCAGGGCGCAGGTGATCCGGATGAGCGCGCGATCCGGCGCAAAATCGGCGGCGCTGATCGCCATCTGCATGACGCGACGTGCGCTCATGGCGCGGTGGTCGGCGCGGCCAACGGCACCGGATCGAGCGATGCGTCGTTGAACCATTGCATTGGCAACGGCACGACGTTCGGCCACTGCTGGTCCAGCGTGTCGGCGTCGTACAGACGCCCGTTCTTCATCACCTGCACCAGGCTGCGCGTGTTGCGGATGTCCTGGCGCGGGTCGCGTTCAAGCACCAGCAGGTCGGCGAACTTGCCGGGGGCCAGGCTGCCGATTTCGCCGGCATGGCCGATGGTGCGCGCCGAGCCCATTGTCGCCGCGTACAGCGCTTCCATCGGCGTGGCGCCACCTTCGACATAGGCCTCCAGCTCCCAGTGGTAACCCAGGCCCGGCAGTTCGCCATGGCTGCCGATGCCGACCACGCCGCCGGCGCGCTGGATCTTCAATGCCTGCGCGGCAAAGCGCGGCCACTCGCGCTGGTCCGGCGGGCTCCACTTGCGGTAGCGGGTCTTCTCGTCCAGCACGGCGGTCGGCATGAAGCGCTGCAGCTTGGCGTCGTGCTGCGGCTGGTAGCGCTGGATCATCTCGTCCAGGATCGGGCGGGCGCCGTAGAGCATCGAGAACGTCGGCGCATACGAGGTGCCGCTGCGCGCGAACAGCTGGACCACGTCGTCATGCAGCGGCGCCACCGGCAGCGCGTGTTCGTTGCCGGCAAAGCCATCGAGCACGTGGGTCAGGTCCAGGCGCAGGTCGCTGGCGCCTTCGGTGGTGGGCATCATGCCGCTGCGTCGCGCGGCCTCCACCACCTGCCGCCGGACCGCGCGATTGCCGGGCATGTACGACTTGAGGTTGCGGGTGCCGTAATCGTCGCGGTAGTGCTGCATGAGCGCTTCGGCCTGCGCTACCGATGTGATCCGGGTATCGCGGAACACGCCCGGTCCGGTGGAGAACACCCGCGGCCCGACCGCCAGTCCGGCCTCGATCATGTCCTGGTAGGCGAACACGTCCGGCGTGAACGACTGCGGGTCCAGGCCGGAGGTAACGCCGTAAGCGAGGTCGACCAGGAAATCCCATGGATCCGGTTCGAGGATGCCGCGCCGGGTCTGGAACCAGTGCGCATGTTCGTCGACGAAGCCGGGCACCAGGAACTTGCCGTGCAGCTCGCGCACGCTGGCCTGGGCTGGAACCTTGAAGCTATCGCGCGCGCCGATCTGCACAATGCGGCCGCTGCCCACCAGCACGTCGGCATTTTCGATCACCTGCCCGTCCTGCATGGTCAGCGCGGTGGCGCCGCGCAGCAGCAGCAGGCCGTCCGGCGTGGCGCGCGGCAGCTCAATCCCGGTTTGCTGCAGGGCCGCCGCGGATTCGGCCTGGCCGCGCTCGCGCAGCGCCAGCGCCTGATCCAGTCCGATGCGCAGCAGCTTGGCGCCGCGCGTCCATACGATCTGCGCACCGTCGGCGCTCCAGTCGAAGGTGTCGGCGCCGATGGCGGTCAGCTGCACGGCTGCCTCCGGGGTAGCGGCCAGATCGACCAGCGGCGGCTTGCCGTCCTGGCCCGCAGCCGGCAACGGCACCAGCATCAGCTGGCCGCCGCTGACGGTGAGCGCATGCCGGGCGTC
This sequence comes from Pseudoxanthomonas sp., assembly GCA_044235875.1. Classification (GTDB taxonomy): domain Bacteria; phylum Pseudomonadota; class Gammaproteobacteria; order Xanthomonadales; family Xanthomonadaceae; genus Pseudoxanthomonas_A. The sequence continues at coordinate 4,061 of JBIIHJ010000153.1, read as the reverse complement.
GGGCGACAGCCGCACGCTGCCACCGGCGATGCTGGCGGCCACATACTGCGACGGCGCCAATACCTTGACCGAAGCCTCTGGCCGCGCGGGCGCATCGCCGTCCAGTGCCAGCGCCATGACGCCGGCCGCGCTGTCATAGCGCACGCTGCGCCCCGCAAGGCTCAGACCGCGGGCGCCGAAGGCATGGACGATCAGCCGCGGCGGCCCGCCGCTGGCCGGCACGCGCACGATGTCCGCCGCGCGCGAGGCGCCGGTTTCCACGCGCAGGCGCAGGCGGTCGTCGTGGCTGGAGCGCAGCGACAGGATCTCGCGTCCGTCGGCGGTGAACACCGGATCGGTGTAGTAGCCGGCGCCCTGGCTGATCTGCCGTGCTGCGGCCTGGCCATCGGCCGCCAGGGTCCAGACGGCGCCGCCGTCGTCCGGGGTCCAGGTGACGTAAGTAAGCGTGTGGCCATCCGGCGACCATGCCGGCTGCCAGGCGTGGTCGCCTGCCGCATCCAACACTTTGGGCTTGGCACCCTGCTCGACGTCCATCAGGTAGAGCCTGCCGAGCGCGGAAAACGCCCAGCGCCGCCCATCCGGCGACAGCGCCGGCTTGCCGATGATCCGGACCTTGACCGGCCCCTCCGGCGAGCGCTGGTCGACATGCAGTTCCGGGCCGATCTGCAGCTTCACCTGCGCGCTGAACGCAATCGGTGATTCCTGTCCTTGCAACGTGCGCTCGACCAGATGGCCATCGCGCCAGAACACGATCGCCCGGTCGTCGGGGGTGAACGCAAAATGCGGCAGCAGGTCGGCGTAGAAGCCGCCCTCCTGGCCATCACGGTCCACCGGCAACGCCAGCCAGCGATCCTCGCCGCTGCGCAGGTCACGGATGCGCAGGCCGGTCTCCAGGCCTTCGCGGGTCGCATACACCAGGTGCTGTCCATCGTGCGACAGCACCGGGCGCATTGCGCCACCCGGGCGTGCGATCAGGATGTCTTCGCTGCCGGTGCGCAGGTCGCGACGCACGATCGACCACGCTGGCGGCACCACGCGCGTCGTCCACGTGGTGCCGGTCTTGGTGGCGTAGTAAAGAAAGCGCCCGTCCGGCGAGACCGCCACGCCCAGGGCCTGGCGCCGCTGGTCGAAGTCTTCCTGGCCACCCGGACGCGCCTTGGTGATCTGCTTGGCCGCTCCACCGTCCACCGGATAGGCATACAGCTCGAATGCCAGCAGCGACGGCACGCTGCGCGAGGCATATACGGTCTTGCCGTCCGGCGACCACGCCGGTGATGCGAAATACTCGACGCCGCTGTCGTGCGAGAGCTGGCGCAGATCGCTGCCGTCGATCTTGCCGATCCACACGTTCTCGCTGCCGGAGCGATCGCTGACGAAGGCGAAGTGCTGGCCGTCCGGCGAGAACACCGGCATCGCTTCGAATGCCACGCCGTCGAGCACCGCGCGTGCGCGGCCACCGGCGCGATCGAGCCGGTAGATATCGCCAAGCAGATCGAACAGCAGTGTCTTGCCGTCAGGCGCGATGTCCACCGCGCTCCAGGTCGCCTCGGTCGCAGTGAAGGACACGCTGCGGCTGTGGGCCAGCTTGGGCAAGGCATCGGCCGCATGGGCCTCGGGCAGTGCCAGCAACAGGCTGGCCGCCAGGAGAACACGCATCAGAACAGACATCGGGCACCGTCGCGAAAGAGCTGGCGCGACCGCGTGGGTCGCGCCAGGGATGGATCAGTTGAAGTGCCAGGCCGCCGACACGCCGAAGGTGCGCGGACGGATGATGAATTCCTGGCGCCGGTAGATCGCATAGCTGCTGGTGCCGTAGCCGAAGGACGCGGCATAGGCGTTGTTGAGGTTGGTCCCCCAGATCGAGTAATCCCACTGCTTGTGCCGCAGGTTCAGACGCAGGTCGATCTGGTTGTACTCACCCACCTTGGCCACGCTGTCGCTCAGGGTTTCCGGCGCGTCGGAGATGTAGCGATGCGACAGGATCAGGGTCGGTTCCAGCGCGGTCGGCAGACGCCACGTCAGGGTGTTGGCGACCTGGATCTTCGAGGCGCCGGGCAACTGCTGGCCCTTGCGCAGCGCCGGCGAAGCCGTGGCCACATCCTCGGTCAGCTCGGCGTTGAGCAGGGTCAGGTTGGTGTTCCAGTTCAGATCCGGGGTCAGGTCGAATCCGACGCTGCCTTCCAGCCCGTAGATGCGCGCGGCACCGGCGTTGGTGCCGTAGGTGACGTTGTCCGGCCGGGTCAGGCGGACCTGCATGTCGCTCCAGTCGATGTAGAACACTGCCGCATCGACGTGCCCGCGGCCGCCGAAAACGTCACTGCGCAGGCCCAGCTCGTAGTTCCACAGGCTGTCAGAATCCCAGCCGGTGGGCGTGTCGAAATTGCATTCGCACGGATAGACCGTGTTCGGGTTGCCGACGCGGAAGCCCTTGGAGATGGTGGCGTAGGTGGTGAAGTCGCGGCTGGGCGCGTACAGCAGCGAGGCCTTGGGCACGAAGCCGGTCTCGCTGATCCGGTACGGTTCCGGATGCTGGCTGGGCACATAGCTGTAGCCGTACCGATCCAGGGTCACGCCGTAGCGCGACTTGAAGAACCGGCCGCCCGCGGTCAGCGTCCAGGCGTCGTTGAAATGCAGGTTGCCTTCGCCGAAGAACGCGTACTCCTCGCCGCCACCGGCGCTGTAGGTCCGGTTGAAGTTGTCGCTGCCGTCGTATTCGGCGGCCGGACGCACCTTGCTCAACACCGCGTACGCGCCGTCGGCGTGGGTGAAGGTATGCACGGCACGGTCGCTGCTGCTGAACATCGTGCCGAGCAACCACTCGAAGCGCTCGTTGGACGAGGAAGCCAGCCGCACTTCGGCCGTCTTCATGGTGATGTCCATGTACTCGGTCGAGTCGATTGCCTTGCCCGGCAGCAAGGTGCGCACGGCCGAGCTCTGGGTGACATCGCCATGCAGCTCGTGGGTCTTGCGGCTCTGGGACAGGATCGCGGTCAGCTCGCCGAAGTCGAAGCTGCGTTCCAGCCGGCCGTTGAACAGGCTGATGTCGTAATCGGCCTCGGTTGCAAACAGCGAATAACGGGCGTACTTGCCCTGCGCGCTGTGGGCATAGTTCTGGTCGTCGGTCAGGCTCTTCTGGTACAGCCCCATCAGCGAGACACGCGTGACATCGTCCGGCGTCCACATCAGCGACACCCGGCCACCGGTGGTGGACACGTCGGTGCTGCCCTTCTCGCCGGTGCCGTTGTTGTCGAGATAGCCGGCGTCGGAGCGCTTGAGCACGACTGCGCGCAGCGCCAGGCGGTCGGCGATCAACGGCAGGTTGATCATCCCCTTGGCGGTATAGCTCAACTGGCCATTGGCATTCCGGGTGCTGCTCAGGCCGGTCTCAAATGCGGCATCGAAGCCGCTCGGGTCGGCCGGGTTGGTGATGTAGTTGATCGCACCGCCCAGCGAGGCCGAGCCGAATAGCGTGCCCTGCGGGCCGCGCAACACTTCCACGCGCTGCAGGTCGAACGTATCGATGTCGGGGATGCCCACTGCGTAGCTGGGCTCGCTCAACGGCACATCGTCGATGTACCAGCCGGTCGGGCCCTGGCCCTGGTCGATGCCGGCGGTGGTGCCGACGCCGCGGATCACGGCGGTGGACTGCCCGGGAATGCCGGCGTTGAAGACCACGCCCGGCAGGCGGCCGAGATAATCGGCGTTGGACTGGGCGCCGATTTCCTTCAGCGCGGTGCCGCTGACGGCCGAGATGCCGCCGGGAATCTGCTGCAGCGGCGTCACGCGCTTGCTAGCCGTGACCGTGACCTGCTTCAGGTCGGTGGCTTCTTTTTTTTTGGCGGTGGGCTTGGATGCAGCGGCAGGCACCTTGGCCGCGCTGATCACCACCGTGTTCGCATTGAGGAAGCTGTATTCCAGGCCCGAGCCCTGCAGCAGCGTGCGCAGCGCCTGGTCGACCGGCATGCCGGACGGCACGGCCGGTGCGACCAGGCCGGTGGTGACCTTGGCCTGGTAGACCAGCTGGAGCTTGGCGCCCCGGGCCAGATCGGCCAGCGCCTGCG
>JBIIHJ010000459.1:0-2665 GCA_044235875.1 Pseudoxanthomonas sp. | reverse complement strand
CCCGAACACCGAAAAGGTGGGCAAGGTCACGCGCAAGCAGCTTGAGGAAATCGCTCAGGCCAAGGGCGCCGACCTGACCGCGGCCGAGCTGGAAGCGGCAGTGCGTACGATTGCGGGCTCGGCCCGTTCCATGGGTCTGACGGTCGAGGGCTGAGAAAATGGCATTGAACAAGCGACAGAAGGCCATCCTGGCCGCCGTGACCCCGGGCAAGGCCTATGGCTTTGACGAGGCCCTGAAGATCCTCAAGAGCGCCACCAAGGCCAAGTTCGTCGAGTCCATCGACGTGGCCGTGCGCCTGGGCGTGGACGCCAAGAAGTCCGACCAGCAGGTGCGCGGTTCGACCGTGCTGCCCGCCGGTACCGGCAAGTCGGTCCGCGTGGCGGTGTTCGCACCGGCCGGTGCCAAGGCTGACGAAGCCCTGGCCGCTGGCGCCGAAGCCGTGGGCATGGACGACTTGGCCGAGAAGATGCAGGCCGGCGACCTGAACTACGACGTGGTCATCGCCACCCCGGACGCCATGCGCGTGGTCGGCAAGCTCGGCACCCTGCTGGGTCCGCGCGGCCTGATGCCGAACCCGAAGGTCGGCACCGTCTCGGCCAACCCGGCCGAAGCGGTGAAGAACGCCAAGTCGGGCCAGGTGCGCTACCGCACCGACAAGGCCGGCATCATCCACTGCACCATCGGCAAGGCCTCTTTCGAAGATGGCGCGCTGAAGGACAACCTGCAGGCGCTGCTGGCCGACCTGGTCAAGGCCAAGCCGGCCACCGCCAAGGGCCAGTACCTGCAGAAGATCTCGATCAGCTCCACGATGGGCCCCGGCGTTGCCGTGGACCAGTCCTCGCTGAGCCTGAAGTAATTGTTGTAACCGGCGGCAGGGCAACCTGCCGCCGGCGTTGTGCTTGAGGGCGATCGATCCGGCGTCATGCCGGGGAGAAAGCCGTCAAAGACCGCAGGTGCGGTCAGCGCGCTCCGACGACGGGCAGGGAAGCTCGGTCCTGGCAAGGATTCGGCGTCGGCGCTAGCGGGACTGCTTGATTGGCCTTGCGGCCAGCCCGCGCAGATGGTGCCGCCTTCATCAGGTTTGTTCTGGTTTCCGTGTTCCGGGCGCCAGTTGATGAGGCCACCAGATGGGGTGCTCGGCATCCCCGGTGTCCAGGATGGACGCTGCCCTGGACCGCGAACGGCAGGAGCCGTGAGCGGAGTTCACAAGAGGAGTGATTAATGGCTCTCAATCTGTCCCAGAAGCAAGAAGTTGTCGCCGAGCTGGCAGAAGTCGCTGCCAAGGCGCACTCCTTGATCGCCGCCGAATACGCAGGCACCACGGTCAGTCAGATGACCGCGATGCGCAAGCAGGCGCGTGAGTCCGGCGTGTACCTGCGGGTCGTCAAGAACACCTTGGCCGCCCGCGCAGTGGAAGGTACCGAATACGAGTGCACCAAGGACTCGTTGGTCGGCCCGCTGCTGTATGCGTTCTCGACCGAGGAGCCCGGCGCTGCCGGTCGCCTGATCAAGGAATTCGCCAAGAGCAACGACAAGCTGCAGCCCAAGGTTGTCGCCGTCGGTGGCCAGCTGTATCCGGCCAGCCACGTCGATGTCCTGGCTTCGCTGCCCACGCTCGATCAGGCCCTGGCCATGCTGGCCCGCGTCCTGGCCGAACCCGCCACGATGTTCGCCCGCGCCGTCAAGGCCGTGGCCGACCAGCAGGGCGGTGGCGACGAAGCGGCATCGGTCGAAGCGGAAGCCTCCGCTGAAGCCCCGGCTGAATCGGCTTAACTACGTACCCCATTCCAGAATATTTACCGAAGGTAATCACAATGTCCCTGTCCAACGAACAGATCGTCGACGCCATCGCTGAAAAGACCCTCATGGAAGTCATGGAGCTGGTCAAGGCGATCGAAGAAAAGTTTGGCGTTTCCGCCGCCGCTCCGGTGGCTGCTGCTGGCCCGGCTGCTGCCGCTGCCGTGGTCGAAGAAGCGACCGAATTCAACGTCATCCTGAAGGAAGCCGGCGCCAAGAAGGTCGACGTCATCAAGGCTGTCCGCGCCATCACCGGCCTGGGCCTGAAGGAAGCCAAGGACCTCACCGAGGCCGGCGGCGTTCTGAAGGAAGCCGTGTCGAAGGAAGACGCAGAGAAGTACAAGAAGGACCTCGAAGCTGCCGGTGCGACCGTCGAAGTCAAGGCTTCTTAATTCGTCGCCTGGCTCCATCGGCGACACCCGGAGGCCGGGGGCGAAAGCCCCTGGCCTTTGGCCGTTGTTGAAATCGCAGTACGCAAGACGCAACAAGCTGTTCGTAGTTCGCCACTTCAAGGTGGCCAGAAACCCACGAGTTGGTAGTTGGAAGTAGCGGGAGATGGCGTGCTGGTGCCGGCAATACCAGCGACTTCCAACTGACAGTTCCTCCCATTCGAAAGAATGTTTCCCCTTGGAGCCGCGGACGCGCGGTTCCTCAGATGCCAGAGGCAATGCCCCATGTCGACGACATACTCGTTCACAGAAAAAAAGCGCATCCGCAAGGACTTCGGCAAGCAGAAATCGATCCTTGAGGTCCCTTTCCTGCTCGCCATCCAGGTCGACTCGTATCGCGAGTTCCTGCAGGAGCACGTTGACGCCGCCAAGCGCGACGACCGTGGCCTGCACGCCGCCCTCAAGTCGGTCTTCCCGA
>JBIIHJ010000442.1:0-2668 GCA_044235875.1 Pseudoxanthomonas sp. | reverse complement strand
CAGGAACAGGTGATGGAGTTGGTCATCCATGCGGGCTATGACCCGGACGAGGCTGACAGGTTGCGTCGTTCCATGGCGGCGTGGCGGCGTGGCGGCGACATGGAGTCGCATCGGCAGAAGATCCGCAAGCTGATGGAAGCCAAAAGCTACGCCCCCGAATTCATCGACCAGATCTTCGAACAGATCAAGGGCTTCGGCTCCTACGGGTTCCCGCAGAGCCACGCGGCCTCCTTCGCCAAGCTGGTCTACGCCAGTTGCTGGTTGAAGCGGCACGAGCCGGCAGCCTTCGCCTGCGGGCTGCTCAATGCGCAGCCGATGGGTTTCTATTCGCCCAGCCAGATCGTGCAGGACGCGCGCCGCGGTCGCGCGGCGCGCAAGGCGGTCAACGTGTTGCCGGTGGATGTGACCTGCAGTGATTGGGACAACACGCTGGTCGGCGGCAGGCCATGGCAGAGCGAGCAGGATGAAGGGGAACAGCCGGACATCCGCTTGGGGTTCCGGCAGGTCGCCGGCCTGTCCGAAGCAACGGGCAAGACGATCATGGCCGCGCGCCGGCAGCGGCCCTTCGCCAGCGTCGAGGACCTGAGCCTGCGCGCGCGGCTGGACGAAAAATCCCGCACGGCGCTGGCCGAAGCCGGTGCGTTGAAGTCGTTGGTCGGCAACCGCAATGCCGCACGCTGGGCCGTGGCCGGCATCGAGCGCCAGCGGCCGCTGCTGCCGGGCAGTCCCGATGAGCTTCCCATCGATCTGCCCACGCCGCGGATCGGCGAGGAGATCACTGCCGACTACCGCAGCGTGGGCCTGAGCCTGGAGGCGCATCCGATGGCGCTGCTGCGTCCACGCATGCGTGCCCAGCGCATCCTGGGCCTGCGTGAACTGCAGGGGCGCCCGAGTGGCAGCGGTGTGCACGTGGCCGGTCTGGTCACCCAGCGCCAGCGCCCGGCCACGGCCAAGGGCACCATCTTCGTCACGCTGGAGGATGAGCACGGCATGGTCAACGTGATCGTCTGGTCGCACCTGGCCGTGCGCCGGCGTCGCGCGCTGCTGGAGTCGCGCCTGCTGGCGGTGCGCGGGCGCTGGGAGCGGGTGGATGGAGTCGAACACCTGATCGCCGGCGATCTGCACGACCTGAGCGACTGGCTGGGCGAACTCAGCGTCAGCTCGCGGGATTTCCATTGAACGCGACGTCTACCGGCCTGTTTGTCGACGACCTGTTCGCCCCCACGGCCCTGACCGTGTTCGACGATGCCGAAGGCGGTATCCGCTACTGGCCCGATGTGATCGATGCGGCGCTGGCGGCGCAGTGGTTCGATGCGTTGGTCGATGGCGTGGACTGGATGCATCAGCGGCGCCCGATGTACGACCGCATCGTCGACGTGCCGCGGCTGCAGGCCCACTACCGGCTCGATGCGTTGCCGCCGCAGCTGCCGCTGGCCCAGATGCTGGCCTGCGTACAGGGCAGGGTGCCGGCGCCTTACAGCAGTGCCGGCCTCAACCTGTATCGCGATGGTCGTGACAGTGTCGCCATGCATCACGACAAGTTGCACACGTTGCTGCCTGGTCAGCCGATCGCGCTGCTGTCGCTGGGCAGCACGCGGTGCATGCACATCCGCCCCAAGACCGGGGCGCGGAGAATCCACGCGCTGGAACTGCGCCCGGGGAGCCTGCTGGTGATGAGTCACGCCTCCCAGCTGACCCACGAACACGGCATTCCCAAGACCGCGCGACCGGCGGCACCGCGGATGAGTGTGGTATTCCGCGCACGACCGGACTGAGACGGGCGTTCGAGTTCGGTGACGCGGCGCAACACGGCGCTTGTCCTGACGGGGGCGCTCCAGTACACCAGCGTCAAGCCATCCGCTGTGATGGCCAGGAACAGGGGCATTCTGATGCAGCGCTTCATCTCCACCAGCCGGCACCGTGCCGGCGCCGACGGCGTGTACGCGACCGGCCCTGAGCGGCTGGCGGCGGCGTTCCGTCTGCGTGGGTTCGAGGTGCGGGTGCTGCCGTTGCCCGACGATGCGCGTGCCAACCTGCCTGATGCCATCGTCCTGCTGCGGAAGGGACGCGAGCAGGTGCTGGTCCATGCCTACGCCCGCGTGCAGGGCGCCTTGCCCCAGGGCACGGTGCGTCAGCTGGCGCTGGATGCCTTCGAGGCCAACGCCGCACGGGGCATGCTGATCGGCGCGGCGGGATTCACCGTGGCGGCCTACCAGGCCGCGCTGCATCACCAGCAGCTGGAACTGATCGATGAAGCGGGCCTTGGCGCGCTGCTGGACGCGCAGGCACCGGTTCAGACGCAGCCGGCTGCCGCACTGTCGCCGCAGTCCCTGCGCCAGGCCACGCGTCCGGCCTGGCCGCTGCGCGCGGTGATCGGCATGGGCGGCATGGCGATGGCGGTGGTCATGGTGTTTGCCTCGATGCCATCCCTGCAGGGCCAACTCCTGGGCCTGCTGCGTCCGGCGAGCAACGCTCCATCATTCACCCAGGCCTCGGCCGAGCCGTGGCACGCGCCGTCGCAGGCACGTTCGGGCGAACTGAGCCTGAGCGCGGCGGTGGAATCGGGTTCGGTGGCCCGCCAGGCCGCCTCGGTGACCGCCAGCGGTCTGCCGGACAACTTCAACCAGGCCTTGTCCGCGCCGCATCTGTAACCCGCGGCATTCACGCC
>JBIIHJ010000152.1:0-8757 GCA_044235875.1 Pseudoxanthomonas sp. | reverse complement strand
ATTTACCAGCACACCCTCGCCCATGCGCCGCGCCGCACGGATAGCCGGATGTGCGGGCTCACGCAGCTGCGGAAAATAGACATCGCAACCGGTCTTGAACCGGAAATGCCTGGCCATGAACCACAACTCGGCAGCGATTGCCTCCTCGTCGTAGCCCACACCATGGAGGCGGACATAGCGCTCCAGAGCTACGCTGGCAAGCATGTATCCGGAGAGTTCATGTTGCCGCCCCGCGTCGCCTTGCCAGCTCACGCGCACCCAGCCCTGCTCCCCTTCACTGTCGGATTCGTCGATTGGATAGATCAGCGTCCCATCGCTCACCGAGCGGGCGCACCACAGTCCGTCATGCCGCTCACCGTGGTAGAGGGGCAGCAGGTTTGCGATGAAGCCGACCACCGCTTCGCTCTTACTGTTCATGCGCCATGCATTACGTCAATGTCGCTGGCAACCGCAGCCGCGACCAGGGGGCGATGCTCTACACATATGGCGATGGCGTGCGCGAGCTGGACATGCAGGCCACCGACAATGTGCACACGAAGCGCACACGGACAAGTATAAGCGTTTGTATTCATTCGTTTTTACCCCCATTCCATCATGGGGGCGACTTGAATCACGGGTTGGGTCATCGGCAGGCAAGGGCGCGGCGCATCGTGAGCGACGGGCCGCGGCAGAGATCGGGAAGGCCTCCATTATGCCAGCGCGCCGGGAGGCGCCCTGCGTCGGGCATTCCCATGCGTGCGCGGCAGGCTTGCGCCGGCCGGCCTCCCGTCCTATACCGGCTGCTGCGCGCCGGCTGTCGGCGTTGGATAACCGCATGGATCGCACCTCGCCCTCGTCCCGTGCTACGCGACAGACCCCGGACCTCAAGGCCACAGAAGCCGAACTGCTGGCGTTTTCCCGTCGCATCGACCGGGTGCTGCGGCGCCAGTTCGCCACCCGCCAGATGCGCGCATTGCTGCAGCCGCTGCGTACCGCGACCGAGCGCGGGCGCCCTGCTCCAGCCTGGCAGGTTTCGTGGTGGACGGTGCTGGTGGCCGCCTCCGGGCTGGGCTGGGTCTGGCACATCGGAGTCAGGCAACCCTGGTTGGCGTACTGGCCGATGTTGCTGCCGTTGATCGCCGCGTGGTGGCTGGAGGCCTGGCTGCGGCCACGCCTGTCGCTGGCCGGCCATCGGTTCCGGCTGATGCGGCTGGAAAGCACCGACGGCAGCGGCGTGCATCCCGATGCGTATCTGGTCGCACCGTTGCCGGATCCGGCCAGCGGGTTTGGCAAGGTCTATTGGCGCCGTGCACTGGGCGTGGAAGCGGGCGACATCGTCGTGTCGATCAGCGCCCGAGGCGAACGCGGCGTGGCGATCGTTCCGCTGCGGGTCGAAGGCCGGCTGCCGGTCAGCGTGTGGGACCGGGAGCTGCATCAGGACAACGTGCTGCCGCCGCTGCGCGAGGCGACCCGCGCGCTGGCCCACGACTTCGATGAAGCCTGCGACCGCTACCTGGCCAACGCCGCGGCGCTGGAACGCAGCCGCGTGCTGCGCTCGACGCGGCGCGATCGTGCGGCGATGGACCCGGAGATTGCCTGGGCCGGGCTGCACGTGCCTCCCGTCGCGCGCCTGCGCCTGCAGTCGCTGGCGGCTCACTTCGCGGCCGGCAGCGCCTCGGCCACGCGCGGCCTGCTGCTGTACGGCCCGCCCGGCACCGGCAAGACGCGGGTGGCGCGCGCGCTGGCCGACAGCATGGGCTGCGCGTTTTTCCCGCTGTCACTGCCGGACCTGAAAGCCGGCCATGTCGGGCAGAGTTCCGAGCGCGTGCGCGAACTGTGGGAACGCGCCCTGGCCGAACCGCGCGCGGTGATCTTCGTCGACGAATGCGACGGTGTGTTCGCCCGGCGCGGCGCGGTCAATACCGATGGTTTTGTCGAGGACATCGTCAATGCGTTCCTCGCGCGCTGGGATGGCTTCTCCCAGCGCGCCAGCGTGTGGGTCATCGGTGCGACCAATCGCCGCGACCTGCTGGATGCGGCGGTGCTGTCGCGCTTCGACGAGCAGGTCGAACTTGGACTGCCCGATGCCGATGCACGCCTGCAGATCCTGCAGGGCGAACTGCAGGCGCTGGGCGCGACCCACGTCCTGCCGCCGAACACGCCGCAGTTCACCCAGGGCATGTCCGGGCGGACGCTCTCCAGCCTGGCCAGGCGCCTGCAGCGCGAACACGAGGGCCCGCTCACCGATGCGCTGCTGGAGGCATTCACCGGGCGCGCGCGCGCGCAGGGCTCGACCGTCACCGATGCCAGCGCGCGCTGGCCAGCGTTGGTCTTGCCGGTCGATACGCTGCAGGCCTTGCAGACCACGGCAAGCCTGCTCAAGGACGCCGAGACCTTTTCCGCGCGTGGCATCAGCGTGCCGCGCGGGCTGCTGCTGTATGGCCCGCCCGGCACCGGCAAGACCCAGATCGCGCGCACGCTGGCCAACGAGACCGGGCTGCGCTTCATCGCCGCGTCCACGGCCGAGCTCAAGCAGGGCTATGTGGGCCAGAGTGGGCAAAAGGTGCGCGAGTTGTTTGAACGCGCGCGCGAGTCGGCTCCCTCGCTGCTGTTCCTGGACGAGCTGGACATCGTCGCCGGCGCGCGCGGAGGGGACGGCGACAGCTTCACCGCCGAGATCGTCGGCCAGCTGCTGCAGGAACTCGATGGCTTCGCCGCGCATGCACAGCATGTGTTTGTCCTGGCCGCGACCAACCGCATCGACCAGCTCGATGCGGCGGTACTGTCACGCTTCCCGCGGCGGATGGAGATCCCGCTACCCGATGCGGTGGGCCGCGCACGTCTGCTGCAGGTGCTGCTGCAGGGCAAGCCGTTGGGTTTTTCGCTGGACCAAACCGCGGATGTGCTGGCCCAGCACAGCGACGGCGCCAGCGGCCGCGACCTGCGCAGTTGGGTGGAACAGGCCGAGCAACGGGCCGTGGTCCGTGCGGTGCAGGCAGGCGATGCGGCGTCGGTGCAGCTGCAGCTGGACGATTTCCGCACCACGGCCTGAGCCGTGGCGCGCGCTTATTCCAGCGGGCGATCCCAATGCGCGTAGCTGGTGCGCAGCAGATCGCGCAGCGCGCGCATCGGCACCGGCTTGCCCGTCCCGGCGACGCGGCTGGCCACGCCCTTCCATCCATCCTGCGCATCCTGGGTCCGCGCGCGCACGACGGTGCGGCACGGTTGTGCCAGCACCTTGCCCAGCGCGCAGGCGTAGTAGACATCGCCCGGCGACCAGCCCGGCTGCTGGCCAAGCGCGATCACATAGGCGCGCGGCACATCGAGATAACGGGCGATCTCGTCGACGAACGCATCCGGATAGCGGGGCGCGTAGGCGTTTAGATCCTTCAACCGCCGGTCGATCCACGCATCGCCCGTGTCAGCCACATAGGGCGGCGGCGCAGGCGCTGTGGCGACTGCCGCGTTGACCGAAGTGTCTTGCGCGTACGCCGGTTGCCAGGCAGCCAACGCCGCCAGCAGCGTCCAGCCCAGCACGCGTGCCGGCGTCATCGCGCCGGGACCGTCGCTTCGATCTGCGCCAGCGCGGCCGGCAGCTGCGCGGCCGCATCGACCTGCAGCAGGCGCGGAGTGTTTTTGGCCAGGTCGTGTTCGGCCTCGTGCGCCCAGGTCACGTGATACGGCATGTGGATGCCCCATCCGCCCAGGCCGACGATCGGCGCGATGTCCGAGCGCAGCGAGTTGCCGATCATCGCGAAGCGTTCCGGCGTCACCTCCAGCTCGCGCAGCACGCGCGTGTAGGTCGGCGTGTCTTTCTCCGAGACCACTTCGATGCGATGGAACAGGTCTGACAGGCCGGACTGCACGATCTTGGCTTCCTGGTGGAACAGGTCGCCCTTGGTGATCAGCACGATGTTGTGATCGGCCGCGATCGCTGCGACCGCTTCGCGGATGCCTTCGATCAGTTCGACCGGATGATCCAGCGTGGCCCGGCCGATCGCGATGATGTCCTGCACGTGGCGGGCGCTGATGCGCTCTTCGGTCAGCTCGATCGCCGACTCGATCATCGACAGCATCATGCCCTTGGCGCCATAGCCGAAGATACGCAGGTTGCGTCGTTCCACCGCCAACAGATGTTCCGCGGTGTGCCGGTCGGACAGGTCGATGTAATGGCCGACGATCTGCCCGAACGCCGCCTCGGCCGCGCGGTAGTAGTCCTCGCTCTTCCACAGCGTGTCGTCGCCGTCGAAACCCACCCAGTCAATCTGCGTCATGTCCCACCTTGCGTGTTCAGGCCCGACAGCATACCGGCCGGTGCGGGACGACAGACCAGCCAAAAAAAGGGCGGCCCGAAGGCCGCCCTTTCTTTGCGAGCAGTGCCGCGCGTGATCGCGGCATTGCCCGGTCCAGCAGGCGATCAGGACTTGGCGGGCTCGGAAGCCGGCGGGGTGCTTTCGGCCGGGGTCGATTCCATCGACGGCGGGGTGGTTTCCGTCGGAGCTTCGGTGGTGGCCGGCGGGGCGGTTTCGGTCGGAGCTTCGGTGGTGGCCGGCGGGGTGGTTTCAGCCGGAGCTTCGGTGGCCGGCGGAGCGGCTTCTTCAGCCTTCGGGCCGCAGGCGGACAGCAGCAGCGAGCCGGTCAGAACGACAGCCAAGGCGGCCGGGGCCATAAACGTGTTGCGAATCTTCATCAGATGCTCCTTGTTGTTTCGTGTGCCCACGCGTTGCGGCGTGAACGACATGGGGTGGACGATGGGGTGAGGGTAGGTCGCAGTGCAAGGCACCCGACCTAGCGTGCCCTGACCGCATGAAACGATGTCCTGCGGCTTGGGTCAAGTAAGGCCCGCCAGCCGGACCACACGTCGTCAGGTGCTCCTGCCCCCTCGCAGCAGTTATTGGCCGGAGGACTGGCCGGCGCCACCGCCATAGTTCTTGACCACGAAGGCCTTGTATTCGTCCTGGGTCAGCTTGCCGTCGCCATCACCATCGGCCTGGCCAAAGATCTGCGAAAGGCCAGGGTTGGCGGTCGACTCGGTCTTGCTGATCGCGCCATCCTTATCGGTGTCCAGGTCATTCCAGCCCTGCTGGCCTTGGCCCGCTGCGCCGCTGGACGATTGGGTGGTGGCACTGGTCGAGGGCGTGGCGGCATCGGCCTGCGGGTCCTGCTGCACCTGTTGGGCGAACACCGGCGCGGACAGTGCGGCGCCCAGAGCGATCATGGCCAGCAGCGGCTTGCGAGTAAGCGTCTTCATCTGTGTTGGGTACTCCTGTGATGTCCATTCGGGATGATGCGCAACCCAGCGCATGAGCCGACCTTGGACGCGTCCGCCTGAACACAGAAAACCCCAGAAAAACTGACACAACGAGGTATTAACCAACGCACGGCCTGCACGCGCTAGACAAGCTGTTAGCAATGCGTGGCGAACAAGTAACCAGGCTGTTGTTGGTGTGATGCGATCGCGGTTTCAAGGCTCGCGGTCTGCGGCTGGATCGCCTTCGGCATGACCTTGATCCTGCGAACGCGGGCTGAATGCAAGCCGCGCAAGGATCACGCCGACCACTGCGCCGACGAATTCGATGACCACGCGCGCGCCGAGTCCCTCCGGGTCGTGGACCTTCTGCAAGGCGATACGCGCGTAGACCGGCGACTCCAGCTTGACCATGCCCAGATAGAACATGTTCCACAGGTCGATGCCGCCGGCGATGGCCACGGCCATCAGGCAGCTCCAGCCGATGGCGTGGGCATGGTGGATGCCGGCACGCGCGGCCACCCAGTGCCACGCCGCGTAGACCAGCAGGCCGATCAACAAGGCGATCGCGCCAGCCTCGAGTGCGCCGAGCAGGCCGAAGTGCAGCGGAAGATTCATGGGGAAGCAGCTCGCGGGAGTGCATCGATGCGATGCAGGCCACTACTGTAGCCCCGTGCGGCGCTCAGACGTCGTTTTCGGCGCGGGCGATGACGTGGGCGACTTCGTCTTCGTCCAGGGTCACGATCATGTTGATCGGACGGCAGCAGACCTGGCAGTCCTCGATGTACTGCTGGTCCCCTGCCGATACGTCCACCGCGATCTCGAGTGGCTCGCCGCAGTACGGGCAATGGATGGTCTGGAAATCAAGCATGGGCGCCAGCATCGGCTTGCCGCCGTGAGGGGACGGTCAGGCGCGCTGCCGTCCACCCCGATGCGCGCCGCGACGCGCGCGCCATTGCCGCGATCAGCCGACCGTCGCCGGCGGCAGTGTCGCAGGTCGCAGACGACGCATCCGCAGCCACAGGCCGCCCACGTGCACCAGTGAATACACCACCAGCGCTGCGGCAATGCCCAGGGTCAGCGGACTGGCATTCTGGCCATTGGCGCTGGCACCCATGGAGAACGCGCCCTGCGACCAGCGCCACGCCAGGCGGCCCAGCAGTACCGCGCTGAGCGCCCCGCCGATCCATGGATTGGGCGTGTACCAGCCGCTGCCGTCGGTCCATTCGGACTGCGTATGCCGCAGCGAAAACACACCCAGACCCGCACCCAGCACCGCTCCGACCGCAACGCCCGGCGCCACATGCGGCAGGAAGCACGAGGCCAGCACCAGGGCCGAAAAAGCCAGCGCCAGCACCGACAGTCGGATCACCGCGCGGGTGGGCTTCCACTGCTGGCGACCGAAGCTGCGGCGGATGCGCCGGTAGTAGATGAAGGCGAACGCCGCCATCGACAGATACGGCGCCAACGGCGAAATGGCATGTGCGGGCATCGTGCGGATCCTGGGCTCTCGAGCGGCCCGTGCAGAGTGGAACGGGCCGGGCCAAGGCACAAGGTGCCAAGTGTCACCTTCTTGTCCTGACACCGGGCGGGGTCGATTGCTGACGATGCCGTCAGAACCGACGCGACTTGAACAACTGCACCGTCGCCATCCGCTAAAACGCTGGCGTTGCCGCGCGCACTGCGGCCCATGCCACCAGGAGTGTTTCGTGTCCCAGCCCAAGCGCCGCGTCCTTGTCGTCATGCTGCCTGCCCTGCTCGCGGTAGCCGCCTGCAGCGGTGCGGCCGCGCCCCAGGCCACTTCATCCACCGTGACGGCGCCCGGGTCCAAGGCCCAAGGCGGTTTGCCGTTTGTCGCCACGCCGGTCCACGCCTTCGCCGAACCGTGGGCGATGACCTTCCTGCCCGATGGGCGCCTGCTGGTCACCGAGAAGCGCGGGCACCTGCAGCTCTATGACTTCAAGACCGGCCGGGCGACCGAGATCGGCGGCGTGCCGGCGGTGGCCTACGGCGGCCAGGGCGGGTTTGGCGATGTGGTCCTGCATCCGGACTTCGCCCGCAACCAGATGGTCTACGTCAGCTATGCCGAGGCCGGCGACGGCGACACGCGCGGCGGTGCGGTCGCCCGCGCGACGCTGGCGCTGGATCCGGCAGGCGGCGGCACGCTGCAAGACCTCAAGGTGATCTGGCGCCAGGTCCCCAAGGTCAGCGGCCAGGGCCATTACGGCCATCGCCTGGCGTTCGACCGCGACGGCAAGCTGTGGATCAGTTCCAGCGAGCGGCAGAAGTTCGACCCGGCCCAGGACATGGCCAGCAACCTGGGCAAGATCGTGCGGCTCAACGACG
Organism: Pseudoxanthomonas sp.; assembly: GCA_044235875.1. GTDB lineage: Bacteria > Pseudomonadota > Gammaproteobacteria > Xanthomonadales > Xanthomonadaceae > Pseudoxanthomonas_A. The sequence continues at coordinate 1,184 of JBIIHJ010000152.1, read as the reverse complement.
ATGGCAGCGTGCCGGCGGACAACCCGTTCGCAGCCCGGGGCGGCGTGGCCGCGCAGGTCTGGTCGCTGGGCCATCGCAACGTGCTGGGCATCGCCTTCGATGCACAGGGCCGGCTGTGGGCGCAGGAGATGGGTCCCAAGGGCGGCGACGAGCTCAACCTGATCGAGCGCGGCGCCAACTACGGCTATCCCCTCGTCTCCAACGGCAGCCATTACGACGGCCGCGACATTCCCGACCACGACACCCGCCCGGAATTCGCCGCGCCCAAGGTCACCTGGAACCCGGTGATTTCCCCGGCCGGGCTGATGTTCTATTCGGGCCGCGTGTTCCCGGACTGGAAGGGCAACGCCTTCATTGGCGGGCTTTCGTCCAAGAGCTTGGTGCGGATCGAGTTCGACGGCACCAACGCCAGGGAAGCCGCGCGCTATGACATGGGCCAGCGCATCCGCGAGATCGAGCAGGGTCCGGACGGCGCGCTCTGGCTGCTGGAAGACGGCGAAGGCAGCGACGCCGGCCGCCTGCTCAAGCTCACGCCGGCGGCGTAAGCGGCTCGATGGGCGCGACCGGCACGCTATCGGCAGGGCGCAGCGGCGCGGTGCCCAGCGCCTGGCGGTAGCGCGCCAACAGCGCTTCCACCTTGTCCACATACGCGCGGGTTTCGGCATAAGGCGGAACGCCGTCGAAGCGTTCGACGGCGCCGACACCGGCATTGTAAGCGGCGACCGCGCGCGTGCGATCGCCGTTGTAGCGGCGCATCAGCCAGCGCAGGTGGCGGGCGCCGCCATCGATGGACTGGGCGGGCGCGAAGGGATCGGCCACGCCGTATTCGCGCGCGGTGTCGGGCATCAGCTGCATCACGCCCTGCGCGCCCTTGGACGACACCGCCTTGTCGTCGAAACCGCTTTCGGCATGGGCGATCGCACGCAGCAGCGCGTCTTCGACCTGGTGGCGCTTGGCCGCCGCGGCAAACAGCTTGGGCCAGGCGTCCAGCCTTGGCTTGCCGACCTGGCCCAGGCCGGCATGTGCGGGTTCGCCAGGCGGGGTGGTCACAGTAAAACGCAGGTACGGCACCGAGCCCGGCAGGTTGCGCGTGCTGTAGACCTTGGCCCCGTCCTGGTCGCGTTCGTACAGCGTGCCGCTGAACACGCCCATGCGGCCCCACAGCGCCGGGGTCTGCGGCGCGT
>JBIIHJ010000151.1:0-8812 GCA_044235875.1 Pseudoxanthomonas sp. | reverse complement strand
TACCAGCAGACCACCTGGGCCACGGCCGCGGGCGCACCCGCCGACATCTGGGCCATGCGCCAGTCGGCCGATGGTTATCTGTGGCTGGCCACCGGCTTTGGTCTTTACCGCTTTGATGGGCAGCGCTTCGAGCGACGCGCGCCGCCGCTTGGACGTCAGTTCGCCTCCAACAACATGACCGCGCTGCAGGTCGAAACCGACGGCACGCTGTGGATCGGCTACTACAACGCCGGCGTCACCCGCCTGGGCAACGGCACGCTGGACAACTATGGCCAGGCCCAGGGCGTGCCGGGCGGGATGGTGTTCGGCTTCGCACGCGATGCGGACGAGCGGTTGTGGGTGGCGACCGACCACGGCCTGGCGCGCTTCGATGGCCAGCGCTGGATCGCCGCTGGCGCGTCCGACGGCTTCGACGGTGCCGATGCGCAGTGGCTGCTGCGCGACCGCAGCGGGCGACTGTGGGTGGCGACCTCGCGCACGGTGCTGTATCTGCCCGCCCACGGCCATCGCTTCATCGATACCGGCCTGGCCACGCGCAGCCTGCCGGTCATGGCCGAAGGCCCCGATGGCCGCATCTGGCTATCCGATGCTGGCCACGGCACGCGCGCGATCACCGATGCCAGCGGCCAATTGCTCGCACCCCCAGCGATTCGCGCGCTGCAGCCCAGGGTCGCCGCACGTCGATTGATGTTCGCCGACGACGGCAGCCTGTGGGGCACCGACGTCGATGAGCACGGCATCTTCCGGATCGCGGCCCAGGCGCTGGATGGCGGCCAGGTGCAACCCGAGCGGCTGGGCCGCGCCGATGGCCTCACTGCCGACATGGCCGGCGCGCTGCTACAGGACAGCGAAGGCAGCTTCTGGGTCGGCACCAACCTGGGCCTCAACCGCCTGCGCCATCGCAACGTGATGACCATCGCCGGCCTGGTTCCCGGCGACTTCAAGCACATGGCGGTCACCCGGGATGCGCAGGGCAACACGCTGCTACTGGGCCGGGGCGAGGTGCGCCTGGCCAACCGCGTCGATCTGCAGCAGGCGATGCAGGGCATCACCGCGCAGCTGCCCACGCCCAGGGCCGATGTGTGGTGGGCCGGCGATGGCGGGGTCTGGCATTTCCAGGATGGCGTGGCACGCACGATCGCGCCGCCGGACGGCAGCAGCGTGCGCCAGCAGACCGCGATGTCGCTCGATGCCAGCGGGATGCTGTGGTTGTCGGTGGACCGGCTGGGCATCTTCTCCACCCGCGACGGGCATTGGCAGGCACAGACCGGGCTGCCGCGCCAGGGCGCGACCGTGATCGCGCACGATCGCCAAGGTCGCGCTTGGTTCGGCTATTCCGGCAGCACCCTGCGCGTGCTCGAGGGCGGCCAGGTCCGCCGCTATGGACCGCGCGATGGGCTGGACGTAGGCAACATCACCGCGCTGCTGGTGGACGGCGGCGCGCCGCTGGTCGCCGGCGAGATGGGCATCGCGACGCTGGCGTCCGACGGCCGTTTCCACACCCTGCCGCCCGAGCGTTCCAGCCTGCTCAGCGGCGTAACCGGCATGGCCGAGGACCGCCGTGGCGATGTCTGGTTGAACGGCAACCTGGGCGTGGTGCGGATCAACCGCAAGGCACTGGCCCGGACGATATGGCCGGGCACGCCCTCGGTGCCCGCCGAACTGTTCAACACGCTTGATGGCCTGCCGGGCATCGCCGAACAGGCCAGCATGCAGCCGACCGCGGTGGCCGCGGGCGATGGCCTGCTGTGGTTCTCGACCAACCAGGGCCTGGCGTGGATCGATCCGGATGCGATGCAACGCAACCTGTTGCCGCCGCAGGTGTTCATCCGCGGGCTCAGCGGCAACGACGCCGCCGTGCCGCTGTCGGAGAATATCCAGCTGCCGCAGGGCACCAGCCGCGTGCAGATCAACTACACCGCCACCAGTCTGGCCGAGCCGGACCGCATGCGTTTCCGCTACCGGCTCAAGGATGTGGATGAGGCCTGGCGCGACGCCGGCGCGCGACGCGAAGCGTTCTACACCAACCTGCTGCCCGGCCAGTACCGCTTTGAAGTCAGCGCCGCCAACAACGATGGCGTGTGGAGCCTGGCGCCGGCGACGCTGGTGTTCACCATCGCGCCGGCGTTCCAGCAGACGCTGTGGTTCAAGGTGCTGTGCGCGGCGCTGGTGGTGCTTGGCGTGTGGATGCTGATGCGCTGGCGCGCGCACCTGCTGTTCCTTCGACTCAAGGCGCGCCTGCAGGAGCGCCACAACGAACGCGAGCGCATCGCCCGCGAGCTGCACGACACCCTGCTGCAAGGCCTGCAGGGCCTGATCCTGCGCCTGCACGCGATGACCCTGGGCATGGCCACCTCCAACCCCGTGCGCCATCAGCTGGAAAGCGCCATGGACCTTGCCGAACACTCCCTCGCCGAAGGACGCGACCGGGTCCGTGGCCTGCGCAATACTGCCCGCCAGACCGACCTTGCCACCGCGTTGATGCAGATCCGCGACGAGTATCCACAGGCGCAAGACATCGCCATGCGGGCACTGATCGAGGGCCGCACCACCCCACTGCGTCCGCTGGTCCACGACGAACTGCTGCAGCTGGGCCGCGAGGCACTGGCCAATGCCTTCCGCCACGCGCACGCCAGCGAGATCGAACTCCAGCTCAGCTACGGCCTGCGCGAGTTCCGCCTGCATGTGCGCGACAACGGACGCGGCATCGCTGACGCGGTGCTCAAAGGCCAGGGCGCTGAAGGTCATTGGGGCCTGCCGGGCATGCGCGAACGCGCCCAGCGCATCCACGCCGAGTTGCAGATCTGGTCGCGCCCCGGCGCCGGCACCGAAATCCAGGTGCGCCTGCGCGCGCGCGCCGCCTACCGCCATCCCGTCTGGCAGCTCGGCCTGCAACGCCTGCGCCTGCACTTGGCCGGAACCAGCGCATGAGCCAGGCCAACACTTCCCAGCCACCGACCCGCATCCTGGTCGCCGACGACCACCCACTGGTGCGCGATGGGCTGATCGCGATCATCAAGACCCAGTCCGACCTGGAGGTGGTCGCCCAAGTCGAGGATGGCGAGCAGGCCGTCGCCCGCTATCGCGAGCTGCAGCCGGACATCGTGCTGATGGACCTGCAGATGCCGCGCATGGGCGGCATCGAGGCGATCACCCGCATCTGCAGGATCGACCCGGGCGCGCGCATCGTCGTGCTGACCACCTACAAAGGCGATGTGCAGGCGGTCAAGGCGCTGGAAGCCGGTGCCTGTGCCTATCTGCTCAAGTCCGTCCTGCGTCGCGAGCTGATCGAGACCATCCGCCAGATCCGCCTCGACCGCCTCTGGCGCAAGCGACTGCCGCAGGAAATCGCCGCCGATGTGGCGGCACACGTGCTCGATGACGCGCTCTCGCCGCGGGAGGTCGAAGTGCTGGCGCTGGTGTCCGGCGGCAACTCCAACAAGGCCATCGCCGCACGGATGGGCATCTCCGAAGACACGGTCAAGGCCCACATGAAAAGCATCCTGCGCAAGTTGAATGCCCGCGACCGCACCCATGCAGTCACCGTCGGCCTGCGGCGCGGGATCATCGAACTGTAGTGCCGCGATCATCGTGATCGCCGCTGCGCACCCAGGCCACATCGCCCCTGCGCAACGCCATTGGAGGTGGGATCACTCGACCACCACCGCTGAAGCCACTGCGCCCTCGCGCACGCCTCGCGCGCAAACGAAAACGGCGACCTCGTTGCCGAGACCGCCGTTTCGTTGACTACCACTGCCTCGTTGCCGATGCAGCTTTACATGGTAGCGGGGGCAGGATTTGAACCTGCGACCTTCGGGTTATGAGCCCGACGAGCTGCCAGACTGCTCCACCCCGCAGCAGAAGATCTGATGCGACTACGTCATCTCGAACGTAGATTTCTTGGTAGCGGGGGCAGGATTTGAACCTGCGACCTTCGGGTTATGAGCCCGACGAGCTGCCAGACTGCTCCACCCCGCATCAGGAGCGGAATTATGCGGAATTACAGGGAAATACGCAAGCCCTGTGACACCCTTGCGAATGAATGGATCAGAGGCCGAAGGCGGCCTTGCACCAGGTCATCAGCGGATTCCAGGCAAGGCCCAGCACCAGCAGGCCCAGCGCGTTGACGCCGAACACGAACGGCACGACCTTGCCGGCGCGCGGCGCAGGCAGCGCACCGACGGGCTCGTCGAAATACATCACCTTGATCACGCGCAGGTAGTAGAACGCACCGATCACCGCGCACACCACGCCGACCAGCGCCAGCCACATCAGGTCGCCGTTCAGGGCCGCGCGCAGCACGACCAGCTTGGCCCAGAAGCCCAGGAACGGCGGAACGCCGGCCAGCGAGGCCATCACGCACAGCACCATGCCGGCCATCCAGGGGCTGCGTGCACTCAAGCCCTTGAAGTCGTCGATCGTGTCGGACTCGAAGCCATTGCGCGACAGCACCAGGATCGCGCCGAACGAGGCGGCCGACATCAGCGCGTAAGCGATGCCGTAGAACAACGCGGCCGAGTAGCCTTCCGGTCCGCCGCCGGCCAGGCCGAGCAGCAGGAAGCCCACGTGAGACACCGTCGAATACGCCAGCATGCGCTTGAGGTTGCTCTGCGCGATGGCCACGACATTGCCGATGATCAGCGACAGCGTCGCCAGGCCGGCCAGCAGCAGATGCCACTGCGGCGAGGTCGGCCCCATGCCCTGCTCCAGCACGCGATAGGCCATGGCGAACGCGGCCAGCTTCGGGCCGGCGCTGATGAACAGGGTGATCGGGGTCGGCGCGCCCTGATAGACGTCGGGCAGCCACATGTGGAACGGCGCAGCGCCCAGCTTGAAGGCGATGCCGCAGACCATGAAGACCATGCCGGTCAGCAGCATCGGGCGATCGGTGATGCCGGCGATCGCCGCATTGATCTGCGACAGCTCCAGCGAACCGGTCGAGCCGTACACCAGCGACATGCCGTACAGCAGCAGGCCCGAGGCGATCGAGCCGAGCACGATGTACTTCATCGCCGCTTCGGAGGACAGGCCGTTGTCGCGGTTCATGCCGACCATGGCATACGAGCACAGCGACAGCAGCTCTAGACCCAGGTAGACCATCACCAGGCTACCGGCCGACGCCAGCATCATCATGCCGGCCGTGGCGAACAGCACCAGCACCGGGAATTCGCCTGGATACAGATTGCGCTCGCGCAGGTACGGCCAGCCGTAGACCAGCGACAGGCCACTGACCAGCACGATCGCCGCCTTGACCACGTCGGCCAGGTTGTCGCGCACGAACATGCCGTTGAACACGGTGGCCACGCCGTTGCCCTGCTCCCACCCGACGTGGGTGACAAGCAGCACGAAGGCCACAGCCAGCACGGCCAGGGTCAGGACGTGGGTGACGGCGCGGCGGCGGGCATCCAGGAACACGTCCAGGATCAGCAGCGCGAAGGCACCGGCAACCAGCACCAGCTCCGGGATGATCGGCAGCAGGTCGGTGACGGGGGCGGAGGGAAGCATCGAGGCGGCCATGACGTTCTGAGTCCTTACAGCTTGCTGGTGGCGAGCTGCATCGCCAGATTCGCGATCGACGGTTCAAGCAGGTCCGTCAGGAACTTGGGATACACACCCAAGGCCAACGTGCCTGCAGCGAACACGCCAAGCACCAGGGCTTCGCGCCAATTGATATCTTTCAGCTCGGCAACGTGGCTGTTGGCCACCTCCCCGTACAACACCCGCTTGACCAGCCACAGCGTGTAGCCGGCACCGATGACCAGGGTCAGGGCCGCAACGAACGCGATGTACGGATGCTTCTGGAAGCTGGCCAGGATCACCATGAACTCGCCGACGAAGCCGCTGGTGCCCGGCAGGCCCGAGTTGGCCATGCCGAAGAACACGAAAAACACCGCGAACCACGGCATCACGTTCGCCACGCCGCCGTAGTCCTTGATCATGCGCGTATGCATTCGGTCGTAGACCACACCGACCAGCGAGAACATCGCACCTGAAATGAAGCCGTGGGAGACCATCTGCACCACCGCGCCCTGCAGGCCCAGGCGGGCCGCATCGGCATTGTCGTAGTCGCGCATCAGGCCGGCGGCGATGAAGGTGCCCAGGGTGACAAAGCCCATGTGCGAGACCGACGAATAGGCGATCAGCTTCTTCATGTCCTCCTGCACCAGCGCCACCAGGCCGACATACACGATGCCGATCAGCGACAGCACGATCACCAGCTGTCCCCACTCGTGGGCGGCGTCAGGCGTGATCGGCAGCGAGAAGCGCAGGAAACCGTAGCCACCGATCTTCAGCATGATCGCCGCCAGGATCACCGAACCGGCGGTGGGCGCCTCAACGTGCGCGTCCGGCAGCCAGGTATGCACCGGGAACATCGGGACCTTGACCGCAAACGCGATCAGGAACGCGAAGAACAGCCATGTCTGTTCTTTTGCCGTCAGCGGCAGGATGTAGAGGTCGGCGAACTGGAAGCTCGCGTGGCCCAGCTGGCCACCCTTGATGTACAGGTAGATCAACCCCACCAGCATCAGCACCGAGCCGAGGAAGGTGTACAGGAAGAACTTGACCGACGCGTAGATACGGCGCGGGCCGCCCCAGATGCCGATGATCAGGAACATCGGGATCAGCATCGCTTCGAAGAACACGTAGAACAGCATCGCGTCGGTCGCGCTGAACACGCCGATCATCATGCCTTCGAGCATCAGGAATGCCGCGACGTACTGGTTGACGCGCTTGTCGATCGCCGCCCAGGCGCCGATCAGCGCCAGCACCGTGGTCAGCGTGGTCAGCACGATCAATGCCACCGAGATGCCATCGGCACCCAGCGCATACCAGATGTCGAACGCCGGGACCCAGGCGTGCTTTTCGACGAACTGGATGTCGCCGCTGGCCCAGTTCAGATGGGTCAGTAGCGGCAGACTGGCCAGCAAGGTCAGCAGCGCCACGCCCAGGGCAAGCCAGCGCGCGGCTTGCGCGCGGCCGGTGCCCAGGGCCAGGGCCATGGCGCCACCGAGGATCGGCAGCCAGATCAGAATGCTCAGCAGGTTCGACACGTGTTCGTATCCGTACAGATCAGCGCCAGTACGTCATGACTGCGGCCAGCAGTGCAATCAGGCCGAGGATCATGGCGAAGGCGTAGTGGTAAAGGAGCCCGGATTGGGTGCGGCGCAGCAGTTGCGAGGCCAGATCGACCACGCGGGCACTGCCGTTGACGAATAACCCATCGATGATGCGTGTATCGATCCAGCGGGAAATCTTGCCCAGCTCGACGCCGCCACCGGCCAGGCCGTCGATCCACAGGATGTCGAAGCCGTACTTGGCCTCCAGCACGCGGACCAGCACCGAGAAGCGCTGGCGCAGCTTGGCCGGCCACTCCGGCGACAGCACCAGGTACAGCAGCGCAGCCAGCGCAAAGCCCAGGACGGTCAGGGCAAAGGGCCACGCCCAGATGCCATGCAGCGCGAAGGCCACCGGACCATGGAACTCCGCTGCCAGCGCCCCGACGGTATCGCGCGCCGGATCGGCGAAGTCGATCACGCCGGTGAAGAAGCTCACCGCCTGGCCCGGGATGCCGGCTTCGGCGTGATGCCCCGACCAGCCGGTGCCGAACAGCATCGGCCCGATGGTGAAGAATCCGATCAGCACCGACGGGATCGCCAGCAGGATCAGCGGCACGGTCACCACCCACGGCGACTCATGCGGTACGTGCGGGCCATGGCCGTGACCATGGTCGTCGTGGTGACCGTGACCATCGTGCGCGTGGTCGTGGCGGTCGTGGCCCTGCGCATCGGCATGGGCGACCAACGCATGGTCGTGCGCGTCATGGCCATGGCCGTGGCCGTCATGGACCACGTCGCGGAAGCGCTCCTTGCCGTGGAAGGTCAGGAACAGCAGTCGGAAGCTGTAGAAGCTGGTGATCAGCACCCCGCCCAGCACCGCCCAGTAGCCGTAAGTGGCCACCCAGCTGTGCGAGACGTGGGCGTGGTGCTGCGCCGCCTCGATGATCGTGTCTTTGGAGTAGAACCCCGAGAAGAACGGCGTCCCGACCAAAGCCAGGGTGCCGATGATCATCGTGACGTAAGTGATGGGCATGTACTTGCGCAGACCGCCCATCTTGCGCATGTCCTGCTCGTGGTGCATGCCGATGATCACCGAGCCTGCGCCCAGGAACAGCAGCGCCTTGAAGAAGGCATGGGTCATCAGGTGGAACACGCCCGCGCTGTAGGCCGACACGCCCAGCGCCACGGTCATGTAGCCCAGCTGCGACAACGTCGAGTAAGCCACCACGCGCTTGATGTCGTTCTGGACGATGCCGATCAGGCCGGTGAAGAAGGCCGTCGTGGCGCCGATGAACAACACGAAGTCCAGCGCAGCCTGCGACAGCTCGAACAGCGGCGACATGCGCGCCACCATGAAGATGCCGGCGGTGACCATCGTCGCGGCGTGGATCAGCGCCGAGATCGGGGTCGGGCCTTCCATCGAGTCCGGCAGCCACACGTGCAATGGGACCTGTGCCGACTTGCCCATCGCACCGATGAACAGGCAGATGCAGATCACCGTGGCGACCTGCCAGGGATGGCCGTCGATCAGGGTCAACGACATGTTCTTGAGCATCGGCGCGCTGGCAAACACCGCGCTGTAATCCAGCGTGCGGAACCACAGCAGCACCGCCGCGATACCCAGCAGGAAACCGAAGTCGCCCACGCGATTGACCAGGAACGCCTTCATGTTGGCGAACACGGCCGTGGGACGCTTGAACCAGAACCCGATCAGCAAATAAGAAACCAGGCCCACCGCTTCCCAGCCGAAGAAC
>JBIIHJ010000441.1:0-2703 GCA_044235875.1 Pseudoxanthomonas sp. | reverse complement strand
CACGATCATCACCGCGGTGATGTTCTTCCTGTCGGCCTTGGCGCTGTATCTGTTCGGCGGCCGCTCGATGGAAGGCCTGGCCGAAACGCACATGGTCGGCGCGGTGATCGTGGTGGTGTCCTCGGTCATCGTCGCCGTGCCGATGCTGAGCATCGGGCCGTTCGCGGTGACCAAGCAGGACCTGTTGCCCAAGGCCAAGGATCTGGAGGCGCTGGAGCGCCGTCCCTGAGCCAAGGGCTCCATGCATGTTTCGAAAAAGGCCGCGCCGCAAGCGCGGCCTTTTTCGTTGGCGCGCCTTTGCACGGCCCGGCGCGATGCAGGCTTACACTCGGCCGCATCCGCACAAGGCATAAGGAGCAGGGCATGCGCAGGTTCACGATGATGGGGACGACGTTGGCGCTGCTGATCGCAGCCTGTGCGCTGCCGGCGGCGGCCAAGGATGTGGTCAGGCCGGTGCAGTGGAAGGTCGGCAGCCAGGGGTTCTCGGGATTCCTGGTGTATGACGATGCCGGCGTGGCCAAGCGACCGGGCCTGGTGATGGTGCCGGACTGGATGGGTGTCACCGATGCGGCCGTCGAGCGTGCCAAACAGGTGGCCGGCGACGATTACGTGGTGCTGGTCACTGACGTGTACGGCACCGGCGTGCGACCCAAGGGCACGCAGGAAGCCGGCAAGCTGGCCGGCGGGCTGAAGGACGATCGCCCGGCGCTGCGCGCGCGGGTCGAAAAAGCCGTCGAGGTACTCAAGGCACAGGCGGGCAGTACGCCGCTGGATGCCGCGCGTATCGGCGCCTTCGGCTTCTGTTTCGGTGGCACCACGGTGCTGGAACTGGTTCGCGCCGGCGACAGGCTGGCCGGCGTGGTCACCCTGCACGGCGGGCTGGAGCCAGGCAGCACGCCGGCCAAGCCGGGTTCGGCCAGGACACCGCTGCTGGTGCTCAACGGCGCGGCCGACAGCTATGTGCCGGCACCGGTCATCGCCGATTTCCGCAAGGAGATGGATGCCGCCGGCGCGGACTGGCAGTTCGTGGACTTCAGCGGTGCGGTGCACTGCTTTGCCATTCCCGGCGCCGATGCGCCGGGCTGCAAGTACGACCCGCGCGCGGCCAGGCGCGCGTACCGGATGCTGGGCGATTTTTTCGCCGAAGTGTTCGCCAAGGGCGAGGAGTGAGTCGAGAGGCGTGAGGAGTGAGCAACAGCAACAGCTGCGCGGCCATGCCGCTCACTCATCACTTCTCCACGCTCACTCCTGGCCTCACTGCCGGCGTTCGATCGCGTAACGGGCCAAGCCGCGCAATGCAGCGACGGCGTCGTTTTCGGGCAGACCTTCCAGCGCGGCTTCGGCGGCGCTGGCGTATTCGGCGGCGCGCTGCCGGCTGTAGGCGATGCCACCGGTGGCGTGGATCGCGGCCAGTACCTCGGACATGGCCGTCCCATCGCCGTCCTGCACGATCTGGCGCAGGCGCGCCTGGGTGGCGGCGTCGGAATGGGCGATGGCGTGGATCAGGGGCAGCGTAGCCTTGCCTTCGGCCAGGTCGTCGCCCAGGTTCTTGCCCAGGTCGGACGCGTCGGCGGTGTAGTCCAGCACGTCGTCTGCAATCTGGAAGGCGTAGCCCAACTGCATGCCGTAGTCGTACAGGCGCTGCTGGGTGGCCTCATCCACGCCCGAGGCCAGGGCGCCCAGCTGAGTGCCGGCGGCAAACAGCACCGCGGTCTTGCGCTCGATCACGCGCAGGTACGCGGCCTCGTCGGTATCGGGGTTGTGGACGTGCAGCAGCTGCAGCACCTCGCCTTCGGCGATCCGGTTGGTGGTGTCGGCCAGGATGCGCATCACGCTCATCCGGTCCAGCTCGACCATCAGCTGGAAGCTGCGCGAGTAAAGGAAGTCGCCGACCAGCACGCTGGGCGCGTTGCCCCACAGCGCATTGGCGGTGCTACGGCCCCGGCGCAGGTCCGATTCGTCCACCACGTCATCGTGCAACAGGGTCGAGGTGTGGATGAACTCGATGATCGCGGCCAGCTGATGGTGCTCGGCCGTGGCCTCCACCCCGCAGGCGCGCCCGGCCAGGGCCACCAGCATCGGCCGCAGGCGCTTGCCGCCGGCGGAGATGATGTGGTCGGCGATCTGATTGATCAACACCACGTCCGAGGCCAGGCGGCGCCGGATCAGGGCGTCGATCGCGGCCATGTCCGGTGCGGCGAGGGTCTGGATCTGGGGCAGCGCCAGGGCAGGGCGGGGAAGCTGGACGACGGACATGCGCGCTGGGCTGTTCAGGAAGAATCGCAATTATAGGTTCAGCCGCGTGATTTCCGGTCGGGATCGTCTGACGCAGCGTCGGGGCATTGTCCGATGGCCGGGACGGGCAGGGCGGCTATAATCGTCCACCAAGCGCCCTGCACCCGAGGGCTGGCAGATCAAGCCGTCTGCACCTGCAATCGGCATCAATACGACGGAAGGCACTCATGGCACGCGGCATCAACAAAGTCATCCTGGTGGGCAACCTGGGCAACGACCCGGACACCAAATACACGCAGGGCGGCATGGCCGTGACGCGCATCAGCCTGGCCACCACCAGCGTGCGCAAGGACAAGGAAGGCAACAACCAGGAACGCACCGAATGGCATCGCGTGGTGTTCTTCGGCAAGCTCGGCGAGATCGCAGGCGAATACCTGCGCAAGGGTTCGCAGTGCTATGTCGAAGGTG
>JBIIHJ010000440.1:0-2704 GCA_044235875.1 Pseudoxanthomonas sp. | reverse complement strand
CAGCTGATGGGCAAGCAGTTCGTCATGGGCGAGACCCTGGACGAGGCGCTGGATGACGCGCGCAAGCAGCGCAAGGCGCGCCGTGGCCTGCGTTTTTCCTATGACATGCTGGGCGAAGGCGCGCGCACCGATGCCGACGCGCTGGAATACATGCACAAGTACCACGCGGCCATCGCCGCGCTGGCCAAGTCGCGTGACCGCGGCACGCCGGTGGAACAGGCCGACGGTATCTCGATCAAGCTCTCGGCGATCGACGCGCGCTACGAAGCGGTCCAGCACGATCATGTCATGGCGCTGCTGGTACCGCGCGTGTGCGAGCTGGCCGAGGCCGCCGCCCAGGCCGACCTCAACCTGACCATCGACGCCGAGGAAAGCGAACGCCTGGAGCTGTCGCTGGACGTGCTGGAAGCGGTGGCCACGCGCACGGCCGCCAAGTATCCGCAGTGGAACGGCTTCGGCCTGGCCATCCAGGCCTACCAGACCCGCGCGCTGGAAACCATCGAGGAAGTGGCGCGCATCGCCCGCTCGCTCAAGATCCGTTTCATGGTCCGCCTGGTCAAGGGCGCGTACTGGGACTACGAGATCAAGCGCGCGCAGGAACTGGGCCTGGCCGCCTTCCCGGTATTTACCCACAAGCACCATACCGACCTGTCGTACCTGGCCTGCGCGCAGGCGATGCTGGCCATGCCCGATGCCATCTATCCGCAGATCGCCGGCCACAACGCCGGCACGATCGCCGCGGTACTGCACATGGCGCGCGCGGCCAAGGTCCCGTTCGAACTGCAGCGCCTGCACGGCATGGGCGATGCGGTGCATGAAGCCGCGCACCAGCAGTATCCGGATGTCGGCCTGCGCGTGTACGCGCCGGTGGGTCCGCACAAGGACCTGCTCGCTTACCTGGTGCGTCGCCTGCTGGAAAACGGCGCCAACTCCTCCTTCGTCCACCAGCTGGCCGACGAATCACTGCCGGCCACTGCGCTGGTGACCTCGCCGCTGCATATTGAAGCGGCCAGCGCGGTGACGCTGCCGCTGGACATCCTGCGCGTGCGCCGCAATACCGTCGGCACCGACGTCACCTGCGCGGTGATGTCCAATGCGCTGCTGGCCCCGTACGCCAGCACCGCCGTGCCGACGCCGGCGCTGACGTCGCTCAACCAGATCGATGCGATCGTGCAGGACCTGGCCAAGGGCCAGAAAGCCTGGAACGCCACGCCGGTCGACACCCGAGCGGCCGCGCTGGAACAGGCCGCCGCTGTGCTCGAACGCGACCTGGCCAAGTGGTGTGCACTGATCGTGCGCGAAGGCCATCGCACCTGGGCCGATGCGGTCTCGGAAGTGCGCGAGGCGGCCGACTTCTGCCGCTACTACGCGCTGCAGGCGCGTGGCCTGATGGCGCCGCAGGTGCTGCCCGGCGTGACCGGTGAGCGCAACACCTATTCGCTTGGGGGTCGCGGCGTGTGGGTGTGCATCTCGCCGTGGAATTTCCCGCTGGCGATCTTCGCCGGCCAGATCGTCGCGGCGTTGGTGACCGGCAATGCCGTCGTCGCCAAGCCAGCCGAACAGACCCCGGGCGTGGCCGCGGCGATGATCGCGTTGCTGCACGACTGCGGCGTGCCGAAGAACGTGCTGCAGGGCGTGTACGGCGCCGGCGACACCGGCGCGGCGCTGGTGGCCCATCCGCGCATCGCGGGCGTGGCGTTCACCGGCTCGACGCCGGTGGCCAAGGCGATCTCGCGCGTGCTGGCCGAGAAGGACGGCCCGATCGTGCCGCTGATCGCCGAGACCGGCGGCATCAACGTGATGATCGTCGACTCCACCGCCCTGCCTGAGCAGGTCGTCGATGCGGTGGTGCAGAGCACCTTCCGTAGCGCCGGCCAGCGTTGCTCGGCGCTGCGCGTGCTGTGCGTGCAGGACGACATCGCCGATGGCGTGCTGAAGATGCTCGCCGGCGCGGTCAACCTGCTCCATGTCGGTGACCCGGCCAAGCTGTCCACCGACCTGGGTCCGGTGATCGATGCCGAAGCGGCCACCAAGCTGCAGGGCCAGATCGGCGCGCTGGAAAGCCGCGCCAGGCTGATCGCGCGCGCTCCGCTGCCTGCCGATGCGTTGCCCAACAGCATCGCGCCGGTGGCCTTCGAGGTCGCCTCGCTGGCCGACGCGCGCGAAGAGATCTTCGGCCCGGTGCTGCAGGTCGTGCGCTGGAAGGGTGAGGTGGACGCGCTGGTCGAGCAGATCGACGCGCTCGGCTACGGCCTGACGCTGGGCGTGCAGACCCGCATCGATACGCGCGCCCAGTCCATCGCCGCGACCGCGCAGGTCGGCAACATCTACATCAATCGCAACATGATCGGCGCGGTCGTCGGCGTGCAGCCATTCGGTGGCGAAGGCCTGTCCGGCACCGGCCCCAAGGCCGGCGGCCCGAACTACCTGCCGCGCTTCTGTGCGGAGTACTGCGTGACGGTCAACACCACGGCGGCGGGCGGCGACGTCGACCTGCTGATGGGCACGCACTGAAAGCCGCACATGCGACGCGACGACATGCCGCGTCGCATATTTGCCACACGCCCTTGAGCTTCCATACCGCTGGCTGAATTAATAAACCGTTACGTACAATATTCAGGATCGATTGCGGTTGGCAGGCAGAGACTCACACCCGTACTCGCTGGGGTGGCTCTGGCGAATGCGGTGGCGACGCGACCTCTCT
>JBIIHJ010000439.1:0-2715 GCA_044235875.1 Pseudoxanthomonas sp. | reverse complement strand
ATCCTGGCCCAGCTGGTGCAGGAAATAGCTTTGGTCCTTGCCGGCATCGGCACCGCGCAGCAGGTGCCAGCGCGCGCCGCGCTGCTCGACCCGCGCATAGTGGCCGGTGGCGATCTTCTCGGCGCCCAGTTCCCGCGCGGCATCGATGAAGTGCTTGAACTTCACCTCGCGGTTGCACAGCACGTCCGGATTGGGCGTACGGCCAGCGGCATATTCGGCAAGAAAGTGGGCGAACACCCCATCCCAGTATTCCTTCGAAAAATCGCGAAAGTGGAAGGGCACACCCAGCCGGCCGCAGATCGTGACCGCATCGCGCCGGTCATCCTCGGCACGGCAATCGCCGCTGC
This sequence comes from Pseudoxanthomonas sp., assembly GCA_044235875.1. Classification (GTDB taxonomy): domain Bacteria; phylum Pseudomonadota; class Gammaproteobacteria; order Xanthomonadales; family Xanthomonadaceae; genus Pseudoxanthomonas_A. The sequence continues at coordinate 2,368 of JBIIHJ010000439.1, read as the reverse complement.
CATCGTCCGACCAGTTCTGCATGAACAGGCCGGCCACCCGCTCGCCGGCCTGGATCAGTTGCAGCGCGGCCACCGACGAGTCCACGCCGCCGGATACGCCGACCATGACGCGCGGCGTACTCATGGCACCTGGTTCATCGTCGCCAACGGGAAGCGGCGCCCGGCCAGGTAGTCGGCCACCACCTGCCAGACCAGCGGACTGCGATGGCGGGCATGGGCCTGCTGGAGCTCCTCGGGCGTCATCCAGACCGCGCGGACGATGCCTTCGTCCAGCGCCAGCGCAGGATCATGCGACACCGGCTCGCCGGCGAAGGCAAAGCGCAGGTAATGGCGGCCAGTCTCGGCTTTCCACTGGTAAGCACCGACAAACTGGGTCAGACGCACCGACCAGGCGCTTTCTTCCAACGTCTCGCGAACGGCGGCGTCGAGCAGGCTCTCGTCCGGCTCCAGATGCCCGGCGGGCTGGTTGAGCACCAGGCGGCCCTCGGCGTGTTCTTCGACCATCAGCAGCCTGCCGTCGCGCACCACGATGGTCGCCACGGTCACGTCAGGCTGCCAGAAGCGGTCGTTTTCGAACGTCATCAAATATGTTTCATCGTCAGGATTGACCCGATATTGGGACAGTGGCGCGTAAATCCATGGGGCGTACGGGCGCGGCTGGAACGTTCGCCGCGCACATGGCGCGGCGCGCAGGCACGACGTTGAGAGGTTCGGTCAGGGGTTCGGCGCCGTCCAGACCAGGTTCCACAGGTGGCCATCGAGGTCCTCGAAGCCCTGGTCATACATGAAGCCGTGATCTTCGGGCGGGTGGGGGATGCGCGCGCCACCGGCGGTTGCCCTGGCGATCAGGTCGTCGACCTCCTCGCGGCTCTCGCAGCTCAGGCAGATGATGACCTCGTTGGCTTCCTTGGCCTGCACGACGGTCTTGTTGATGAATGACTTGAAGAACGCTTCGTTCATCAGCATGGCGTAAATGCAGTCTTCCTTGATCTCCATGAAGAGCGCATTCTCGCCACCGAATTCTGCCTTGAAGCCAAAGCCGAGACCGGCAAAGAAGGCCTTGGACTTGTCCAGATCCTGGACAGGCAGGTTGAAGATGATCTGGTTCTTCATGACATCCCCATATCGAAAGGTGGTCCAGGTGCGTGCGCGTCAATCGCGATCTGCTGTGTGCGATTGTGCGGGCGCAGACGTAGCCAGTCCAATCCGTATAATTACCCCATGCCCCAGACCCCCCAACACGAGCACGACCATGGCGTCATGGTCGAAGCCGGCAAGCCGGAAGTGGCGCCACCGCCGATGTACCAGGTCCTGCTGCTCAACGACGACTACACCCCGATGGATTTCGTCATCTCGGTGCTCGAGCAGTTCTTCAACATGGACATCGAAAAAGCCACCCAGGTGATGCTGCACGTCCATACCCGCGGCCGGGGTGTGTGCGGGGTCTACACGCGTGAGGTGGCAGAGTCCAAGGTCGCCCAGGTGAACGAGTTTTCCCGGATGAGCCAGCACCCGTTGCTGTGCACGATGGAACAGTCCTGAGCCCAAGTCCGGCCCGGCCCACCGCCGGCTGAACACTGCAGTCCAAACCAGTTGTGGAAATTCCCGCTACAGGCCGCATATTGTTGGCATCAGCAGTCGGGAGCGATCCATGTTCAGCAAAGACCTAGAGCAGACCATCGGCCAGTGCTACAAGCGCGCCCGTGAGGCGCGCCATGAGTTCATGACGGTCGAGCATCTCTTGCTCGCATTACTAGACAACCCGTCGGCCCAGGCGGTCCTGAAGGCCACCGGTGCCGACACCGGCCGCCTGCGCACCGATCTGGACCAGGCGGTGGAAGCTTCGGTCTCGCGCCTGGCCGAGGACGACGGCCGCGACACCCAGCCCACCCTGGGCTTCCAGCGCGTCCTGCAGCGGGCCGTGTACCACGTGCAGTCCTCCGGCAAGAAGGAGGTCACCGGCGCCAACGTGCTGGTGGCGATCTTCGGCGAGAAGGACTCCCACGCGGTCTACTTCCTCAACCAGCAGGACGTCACTCGCCTGGACATCGTCAACTACCTCTCGCATGGCATCGCCAAGCAAGGCGAGGGCGAGCCGCAGGCGTCGTCCGGCGAGCCGGGCGAGGGCAAGGCCGAGGGCGGCGAAGCCGAAACCAAGGGCGATGCCCTTGCCGAATACGCCAGCAACCTCAACGAGGCTGCGCGCAACGGCAAGATCGATCCGCTGGTGGGCCGCGCCGAGGAAATCGAACGCACCATCCAGGTCCTGTGCCGCCGCCGCAAGAACAACCCGCTGTACGTGGGCGAGGCCGGCGTGGGCAAGACCGCCCTGGCCGAAGGCCTGGCCAAGCGTATCGTCGATGGTGAA
>JBIIHJ010000438.1:0-2723 GCA_044235875.1 Pseudoxanthomonas sp. | reverse complement strand
TGTTGTTGCACAGTTTGGCGACCTGGCCCGCGCCGCTGGCGCCGACATGGAAGATGTTCTTGCCCATCGCCTCCAGGACCGGTCGCGCGCGCTCCAGCGCGGCCGCCTCACCACCGACGATGAAGGTCAGCGTGCCGGCCTGCGCACCGGCGGTGCCGCCGGAAACGGGCGCGTCGAGCATTGCCAGGCCTCGCGCGGCAGCGGCTTGGCCCACCTTGCGCGCGCTCACCGGCGCGATGGTGCTGCAGTCGATCACCAGCGCGCCGTCAGGGACCGATGCAAGGATCCCGCCCTCGCCCAGGTACAGCCCTTCAACGTGCCGGCTCGCCGGCAGCATCGAGATCACCACCTCGGCGCCTTCGAGCGTGGCGGCCGCCGACGCGGACGCCGTGGCCCCGGCGTCGCGCGCGGCCTGCAGCGCAGCGGGCACCAGGTCAAACACCCGCAGCAGGTGACCGGCCTTGACCAGGTTGGCGGCCATCGGCCCACCCATGTTGCCCAGCCCGATGAATGCGATACGAGACATTGGTTCGGCCCTCCCAGGGCATGGTGATATTGACGCTTTCGTAGCGCCGGGCTCGCTCGGCGCTACAGGTTAGTCATGCGAGGTCGGCCAACGGATGCGCGCCGTCGGACCAGGGCGATACGAAGAAGGTCTCGGCCCAGCGCGCATCGGCCTGGGCCAGTGTGGCCGGATGCCAGTGCGGTGTGCGGTCCTTGTCGATCAGCAGCGCACGGATGCCCTCGGCAAGGTCACCATGCGCGGCCACGTGCAACGCCGCGATGCATTCCAGACGGAACGTGTCGGCCAGCGACAGTGTGGCCGCGCGCTGCTGCAGTTCCCAGGACAGGCGCGCCGATCCGGGCGCGCCCGCGGCCAGCGTCGCCTGCGCGGTCTGCAGCCAGGGATCGTCGTCGCTCGGCGCCGCGGCGATGGCGGCGACGACCTGTTCCAGCGTGCCGGCCTCGACCAGCGGCTCGATCACGTCCGCATGCGCCTGCAGCGGACCGGCCGGTGGCTTGATCGCCAGACCCTTGAGCAACGTGGTCAGCCGCGCGCGATCGGCCACCGCATCGCTTGTCCACGGTTGCGCAGCCAGCGCCTCGAACACGGCATCGTGCCTGCCACTGTCGATGCAGACATCGGCCAGTCCAGCGTAGATCGCATCGCCGGCGTTGAGCGGCGCACCGGTCAGGGCCAGGAACACGCCAGCGCCGCGCGGCACCCGTGCGAGCAACCAGCTGCCGCCCACATCGGGAAACAGGCCGATGCCGATCTCGGGCATCGCCAGTTTCGAACGCTCGGTGACCACGCGATGGCTGGCGCCGGACATCAGGCCGATCCCGCCGCCCATCACGATCCCATGGCCCCAGCACAGCAGCGGCTTGGGATAGGTGTGGATAAAGTAGTCCAGGCGGTATTCCTCTTCGAAGAACGCCGCTGCATAGGAATTGGTGGTGACGTCCTCGCTGCCGCTGTCCCGGTAATCGCGCATGCTGCGATACAGGGCATGCAGGTCGCCGCCGGCGCAGAAGGCTTTTTCGCCCGCGCCCTGCAACACCACGCAGGCGACGCTGGCATCGTCGGCCCACGCCCGCAGCTGTGCGTCCAGCAGCCGGGTCATTTCCAGCGACAGACCATTGAGGGTCTTGGGCGCGTTGAGCGTAGCGATGCCGATGCATTTGCCATCGACACCATCGCGTTCCTCAAACAGCACCGGCGCTTCGGTCATCGTCTGCGCAAGGTTCATGCATTGGCCCACTGCGGCGCGCGTTTGGCGAGGAAGGCATTGACGCCTTCGGCCTGATCGGCGGTGTCGAACAGATCCACGAACGCCTCGCGCTCGGCCACCAGCGCGCTGGCGAAGCTGCCACTGCGCGTGGCCTGCACCAGCGTCTTGCAGGCGGCCACGCTGGTCGGGCTCTGCTTGCCGGCCTTGTGTGCCCATTCGATCGCGCGCGCCCGGCCCTCGCCCTTGGGCACCACCTCTTCGACCAGGCCAATACGCAGCGCGGTGCCCGCATCCACGCGTTCCCCCAGCAGGATCATGCGCTTGGCCCAGCCCTCCCCGACCAGCCGCGGCAGCGCCTGCGTGCCTCCCGCACACGGCAACAGGCCCACGGCCGCTTCGGGGAGCGCGAGCTGGGCGTGCTCTTCGGCGATGCGCAGGTCGCAGGCCAGCGCGCATTCCAGCCCGCCGCCCATCGCATAGCCGTTGATCGCTGCGATCGATACGCCGCGGAAGGCCGCGAGTGCCTCGAAAGCCTCCCCGAAACGACGCGCCGCCTCGCACGCGCCGGCCTTGTCGCCCGATGCGAACTGCTTCAGATCCGCACCGGCGGAAAAGAACTTCTCGCCCTCGCCTGTGATCACCAGCGCATAGATCTCGCGATCGGCATCGAGTGCTTTGATCAGGTCACGCAGCGCGGCCAGACTGTGCACGGTCCAGGTATGGGCCGGCGGATTGGACAGCGTGATCAGGGCCACGTGGCCGTCGGCCTCGACCTTCAGGCCGGTGTGCTCGGTCGTGCGCCAGCTCATCGCAGCTCCTCGTCGGTGCCGAGCAGATGCCGCGAGATGATCACGCGCATGATCTCGTTGGTGCCTTCCAGGATCTGGTGCACGCGGCAGTCGCGCAGCAGGCGCTCGACCGGATATTCGCGGATGTAGCCGTAGCCGCCGTGCAGCTGCAGTGCATCGTTGCAGATCGAGAAACCCGCAT
>JBIIHJ010000150.1:0-8923 GCA_044235875.1 Pseudoxanthomonas sp. | reverse complement strand
GCCGGTGCGAAGCGCCACGCACGGCATCATTACCTCGATCCGCGACAGTGGCCTGGGCGGCAAACAGGTCTGGGTACTGGGCCCTGGCAACGAGCGTTATTACCACGCACATCTGGATGGCTGGGCACCGCAACTGCACGAAGGACAGAGCGTCCTGCCTGGCGACCTGCTCGGCTACGTGGGCACCACCGGCAACGCACGTGGTACGCCGCCGCACCTGCACTACGGGATCTACGGGCGCGATGGCGCGCGCGACCCGTTACCGCTGCTGCGCGCCTGGCGCGGATCGGACGCGTTGGAACACTGAGTCGCGCCCCACCGGCTCGTCGCGGACGCGGCGGACTCCTACCTTGGAGGCCTGTTTCCCCAGACGCCATTCGCCATGGGCTCCCGACCGCACCGCTACCGCATCACCGTCACGCCTGTCGAAGACGACGGCTATCCGTGCACCGATCGATGCAGCATCGAGTTCGAGCACCGCGCCACGCAGGACTGGATGCGGTTGCTGGAAACAGTGCAGCGCCATCGCCAGCTCAGCGCCGACGAGCGCGCCGCCACGCTGGTCTGCAGCCGCCTGCTGCAGGACCTGGCCCAGCGCCATCGCGCGGCGAGCGAAGATCCCTTCGCGCCGCTGGAACCAGCGCTGGACCGGTTCATCGCCGGGCTCGACCCACGCCGCTGAATCGGCAACAAGCGCCCGGCGCGCCAGTACACTGCGCCGCATCGCCTCCTTCGCCGGGCCGGACATGCGCGTTGCCTCGATCGTTCTGCTGAGCCTGTTGCTGGGTGGCTGCTCGTGCAGCCGCAAGCCCGATCCCGAAACCACCCTTGGCACCACGGCCACCCTGCCCGCCGCAGCCACACCTGACCCGGCCCAGATCGCTGCCGCGCAACGGTTGGAGGCGCTGCGCGAAACGCAGCGCAGCAATCTCCACGAAGCGGCCGGTACCCTGCACCGCTACCTCGGCGCGTTGGCCGGCGGCGACATGACCGTCGCCAATGCGCTTTGGGTCGGCGGCAAACCGCCGCCGACGCCCGACGATGCTGCACTGCGCGCGATGGGACGCTATTCGGCCCACATCAACACCGAGACGCCCAAGCCGCTGGATCCGGATCAATTCCCTTCGCGCGCGCTGGAAATCCCGGTGCGCCTGCGCATGAGCGATGCCGAAGGCAATGTGCGCAACTGGAACGGCTGGTATCGCCTGCGCCGCAAGATCGGCAACGACGGCTGGGAAATCTCCACCGCCTCGATGCAGCCCCAGCTCGATTGAGGCCAGGTTCACCGGGCGCGCTTATCGTGAGCCGGGCGCGCTGGGCGCACCTGACTCCTAGGACTGACTTCATGCAGGCATCGTTGATCACACGTGTGCGCGCTGCGGGCGTGGCACTGGCCCTGGTGGCGGGGTCCGTCGCCGCCGCGGCACTGGCGCAGGGAGCACCGTCCAATACCTTGTCGGTGACCGCGCAGCAGGTGCAGGGCTACCTGCAAGCCGAATTTCCGCGTGACTTCGATGCGCTCGGCGGACTGGTGTCGATGACGGCCAGCCATCCGCAGCTGACCATTCCGCCGGAGGGCGACCGGGTGCAGATGCAGTTCGACGCCAGCTCCAACGGCAAGGCGCTGGGACGGGTCTGGCTGAGCAGCGGGCTGCGCTATGAGCCCCGGGCCATGGCGCTGTACCTGGAGGCACCCACCGTCGATCGCGTGGTGCCGACCAATGGCAGCGAGCTGCGTGATCGCGACCGGCAGCTGGTGAGCCTGTTCCTGCAGGATTACGCCAACAGTGAGCCGCTATACAAGCTCGATCCGAGCCTGCTGGCCAGCTTCGGCGATGTGCGCGTCGAATCGGCGTGGGTCGAGCAGGGCCAGATCAAGGTCCAGTTCAACCAGCCAGTGGGCATGCCGGACCTGCGCGATGCCAAGTAAGGCCATGGAACAGCGCGCCATGCTGAGCATCACGGGCGCGCTTGTGCTGATTTCGCTGGCGGCCTGCGGTGGCAACGCGCCCGGCACCGGCACGACGCCTGCCTCCACACGCGCCGCCGTGACATCGACGCCCGCGGACTCTCCCGCTGCGTCGCCTGCACCTGCTGGCGCACTGGAAGTGCCACCGGCGATGCCTTCCCCTGACCAGGCGCCCGGCCAGGCCACGCCTGCCGCCGCGCAGGAGACACTGCGCCGCTATTACGGTGCGATCAACGCCAAGGATTACGCCGCTGCCTATGCGCTGTGGAGCGACCACGGCGCATCGAGCCGGCAGAGCGCCGAAGACTTCGCACAAGGCTATGCCAGGACGCTGATGGTGGATGCGCGGATCGGCGAGCCTGGCAAGCCGGAAGGTGCTGCGGGATCGCGCTACATCCGGGTTCCAGTGGACCTGGCGTCGGCCCAGGCCGATGGCAGCAGCCGCCACTATCGCGGGAGCTTTACCCTGCGTGCCGTGGTCGCCGATGGCGCTACGCCGGAACAGCAGCAGTGGCACCTGGATTCAGCGGAGCTTGAAGGCTACGAGCCTTCGCAGCAGGCATCAGCCAGGGCCCCCTGAGCAATTTGGTCTTTCGATCCGCAGCAAACAAAAAGGCGCAGCGAACGCTGCGCCTTTTTGTTTTTGCAAGACAACCGGTCATCCAGCCAGTGCCTTGGCGATTGCGTCGCTGAAGGCCGGGATATCGTCCGGATTACGGCTGGTGATGATGTTGCCGTCCACCACCACTTCGCTGTCCTGCCAGTGGCCGCCCGCATTGGAAAGATCGGTCTTCAACGAGCCCCACGAAGTGAGCTTGCGGCCCTCGGCCAGGCCGCTTTCGGCCAGCAGCCAGGGCCCGTGGCAGATTGCCGCCACCGGCTTGTCATCTGCTGCAAAGGCCTCGATAAAGTCCAGTGCCGCCGCCTCCTGGCGCAGCTGGTCGGGGTTGATGACGCCGCCGGGCAGGACCAGCGCGTCGTAGTCGCTGGACTGCACGTTGCCCAAGACCTTGTCGACCTTGACCGACGCGCCCCAGTCCTTGTTGTCCCAACCACGGATGCTGTCCTTGCCCGGCAACGACACTACGTCAACCTTGGCGCCCAAGGCCTCCAGGCGCGCCTTGGGTTCGGTGAGTTCGGACTGTTCAAAGCCGTCGGTGGCCAGCACCGCGATGGTCTTGCCAGTGAGGTCGGTCATGGAATGCTCCACATCAAGAATGAAGCGCCATGCTCGGCGAACGGCCATTGTCGGGCCATGAACGCGCGTGCCGATCTTGCAGACGCGATGCGAACGTCCGGCTAGCCCATGTGCCAGCCGTGGCTGACCAGGATGCTCTGCCCGGTCAATGCGGCGCTTGGGAATTGGCACAGGAATTTCACCGTCAGCGCGACGTCTTCCAGCGTGGTGAAGGCGCCATCGACGGTACTGCCCAGCATGACCTTCTGCACGACCTCTTCCTCACTGAGGCCCAGCGTGGCGGCCTGCTCGGGGATCTGTCTGTCCACCAGCGGCGTGCGCACGAAACCTGGGCAGACCACGTGGCTGCGCACGCCGTGCCTGCCGCCTTCCTTGGCCAGCGTGCGCGCCAGGCCCAGCAGCCCATGCTTGGCGGTGACGTACGCGGATTTCAGCGGCGAGGCCTCGTGCGAATGCGCCGAGCCCATGTAGATCACCGTGCCGCCGCGGTTGCCGGCATACATCGCCGGCAGCACCGCCTTGGTGGTGAGGAAGGCGCCATCGAGATGGATCGCCAGCAACCTCTTCCAGTCGGCGAATGCGAAATCCTGGATCGGGGAAACGATCTGGATGCCCGCGTTGGCGACGAGGATGTCCACCGTCCCCAGTTGCGCGACGACCTGGGCGATGCCGGCGTTGACCGCGGCCTCGTCGGTGACATCCATCGCCACGCCGAGCGCGCTGCCGCCTTCGCCGAGGATCTGCGCAGCAGCCTGCCGGGCGCCATCGAGATTCACGTCGGCGATCGCCACGCGCGCACCGGCGCGGGCCAGGGTCTGGGCGATGGCCTTGCCGATGCCGCTGGCGGCGCCGGTGATGACAGCCACCTGGCCATCGAGGGAACGAGACATGCGTACGGCTCCGCGCTTTGGTTGTCGCCCCCAGTGTCGCGCACGGACACAGGGGATGTCTGCCGTCAGAGCTCGAAGCGATAACTGAATTTCACCAGCAGCTGCTCGTCATCGCGCAGTCCTGCACTGTCGCCCAGCAAGCGACCGATGCCATCGCTGGTCTCGCGCTCCTGGTAGCCGCCGCGCGCATAGACCACGTACAGGTCCGACATCGGCGCCACTTCATACCGATAGCGCACCTGGAAGCCCAGGTTGAGCACGCTGAAATCCTCCACCGGATCGGCAACCGGCGCTGCCGCGTTGTTGGACAGCACGCGGTAGGCGCTGCGCGCCTGCGCATCGATGGCCAGCAGCTGCAGCTTCACCCGCAGCTCCTGGCGATTGGCCAGGTTCCAGGTCAGGCCGGCGTTGGCGTGCCACTCGCGACCCGCATAGACGCCGACCAGATTGTCGCGCTGCCACACCGACCAGGCCGAGGAACGATCCGCATAGCCACCCAGGTAGACGCTGAAATCGTCGTTGACGAAGTAGGTGGCCGTGTAGTCCACGCCGTAGCTCAGCGCGCCGGGATTGGTGATCTCGCCACGCGCGGCCCAGGCTTCCAGTTCGTGCGCCCAGCGCCCTTTGCGTGGGCGGCTGTATTCGTAGACCAATTGGGTGTTGAACGGCTGCTCCACCGAACCATGGCCACGCGTCAGCAGGTCGTCCACGCCGGCGTCGTTGAAGTTGACCTGGATGAACTCCGCGCTGCCGTCACGCAGGCTGCTCTGGCGGCTGATCCGCAGCTGCTTGTTGAGCACCTCGCCGTGGTCGTTGTTGATCTGGCTGATCCGCCAACGCCAGTCCTTGGACGAATAGCGCGAGGCGGCCGCCTGCTCGGGGAAGCGCTTGCGTACTTCCCAGTGGCCGTAGTTGAGACTGTTCTGCGACAGGTAGCCGGCGTCGTTGAGCTGCAGGTCGCTGCCGAAATGCATGGCGATCCACTGCTGCCGCCAGCCGTGGTCCATCTCGTAATCGGCCCAGACCGTGGCGCCCATGTCGCGCGTGGTGTCGCCGTACTGCTCGATCTGGCTGCCCATCACCCGGGTGCGCACGTTCCAGCGCGCATTGGGCCGCCAGTTGTGGTCCAGGCCCAGCACGGTGGCCTCACGATCCAGCCACGGACGCTCGACCTGGGTCAGCATCAGGCCCAGGTTCTGGGTGCTGAAGTCGCGCACCAGGCGCAGCGCGCGGAACGAGCGCCCCGCCTCGCCACTTTCATCGGCCAGGAACACGCCATACTTGGTCGCGCCCAGGCTGCCGTTGACCTTCACCGCCGCGGTGATGTCGCCCGCGCCCTGGCCGTCGTCGGAGGGCCCGCCGATGCGGCGCGTATACAGCAGTTGGCTGAAATCCGAGGGCGTGGTGTATTCGAACAGGCCCTGGTTCTCGGTGAAGAACGGGCGTTTGTCGCTGACGTAGGTTTCGGTGGCGTCGAAGTTGACCACCAGGTCATCGCTTTCCACCTGGCCAAAATCCGGGTTGACCGTGGCCGTCATCTGGAACTGGCCATTGGGCTTCCAGAACACGTCCACGCCGCCGTCCAGCTCGGTGCCACCGTGCACGTTGTCGTACAGGCCCGACACGTACGGCGTGACCGCCAGCAGCGACTGCTGGTAATCGGCCACTTCCACCTGGGTGAAGTCGGACAGGAACCGCGGCCGCTCGAAGCTGGCGGCCGGCCAGGCCATGCGTTCGCCGCTGGAGCCGATCACCCGGTCCAGGTAGACCTTCATCCGGCGCAGGTCGCCATCGGCCTTGTGCATCGGCGCGGTGTACCAGGGGATCAGGATCTCGACCGACCAGCTGTCGGCGTCCTCGCTGACCGCGTGTTTCCAGTTGCCGTCCCAGTCCTCGTTGAAATGATTCTCGTTGGTGACGATGGCATCGTTGATGCCGTCGGTGGAGGACACCACGAAGTTGTAGCCGGTGCGTCCGTCACCGTCGAAGTCGACCATCAGGTTGACCCGGTCGACCTGGTCCTCGAAATCACGCCGGACCTTCTGCCGGGTGCGCGGCACGCTGGCCGGCTGCACGTTGCGGAACGCCACGGCCAGGCCTTCGGGCGTGGCCAGGATCCAGGCTTCGGTCGGCTGGGTGCCCGGGGCACGCGTCAGCGGCTGGGTCTGGCGGAACTCGGTGATGTGCTGGGCGCCGGCCCACTCGGCCGGGTCGATGCGGCCATCGACCTCGATCGCCGACGCCGGCGCGGCCAGGGCCGCCATCACACTCATTGCCACGCTCGATACACGCATTGCCAAGCCCCTCTCCCTCGGGTCGTTGCCCGTCTGGGTGCACACGATAGGAAGCTTGCCGGCGCGTGCCGACTGGCATGAGTCATTGCAACCTTTTGGTCCCGCCGCGCATCCACGCAGATGGCGGCAGGCGTAGCGCAGGTTTCAGCGCTTGGGCTGGAGCATCGTCCCGGTACAGTTCTTCGAGCCGCAGCGACAGGCCCAGACCTTCTTCAGGCGGGCGGTGTGCGGCTCGCTCAGGGTGATGCCGTAGTTGTAGGTCAGCTCTTCCCCGGCCTTGATGTTGCGCAGTGCCTCGACCACCACCTTGTCCTTGCGGCGGTCGCTGCCCTCGTACTCCTCGATCAGCGCCTCGCAGTTGGGATTGCAACTGTGGTTGATCCAGCGGGCACTGTTGCCGCCGCGCGCGCCATCGATCACATATTCGTCGTTGAGTGTGAACAGGAAGGTGTGGCCGCTCTCCACGTCACCGCCGCTGTCGGCATCGACCTGCGCATGGGTGCGGCGTTCGCCCTTGTATTCGATCAGCCGCTCGCCTTTCTTGATGGCCGCAACGGAGAACATGCCGTTGCCATGAATGGCGGATTTGCGGGTGGCGATCTTGCGCGGCATCGAAGCGTCCATGAGAGAAGTCTTGGCCACATTGTGGCGGCGCGGCGCGCAACGCGCCACTGACATGATCGCGGCGGGCCTGGCCGCTGGCCGTTCGCGCCTGCTGGCAGCGTCAACTGAATGTCCACGCATCGAGTGCCTGCCCCATGCCAGTACGCTTCCTCGCCTTCACCCTGATGGCGATCGCGATCGCCATGCCCGTTGCCGGGTGCCGGCCCGCGACCAATTCCACCCGGGCAGCGGCTACGCCGCCGACCGGGGCCGGTGACCTCGTCGCCCGCGGCCGCTACCTGGTCCAGATCGGCGGCTGCAACGACTGCCATACCGAAGGTTACGGCGCGCGTGGCGGGGACGTGCCGGAAAGCCAGTGGCTGCTCGGCAGCCGCAGTGGCTTCCTGGGGCCGTGGGGGACCAGCTATGCCACCAATCTTCGACTGACCGCAGACAGGCTGGACCAGGCGGCCTGGCTGTCCTACACCGCCACCCTGCAGGCGCGTCCGCTGATGCCGGCCTACATGCTGCGCAGGATGCAGGAGCAGGATCGCCTGGCGATCTACCGATTCCTGCGCACGCTCGGCCCGGCGGGCGAGCCCGCACCGGCCGCTTTGCCCCCCGGTCAGCAGCCGTCACCGCCCTATCTGGAGCTGGTGCTGCCGCCGGAGACGCCAACGAGGCCCTGATGGCAAGCAGGCCATGAACGCGACGCTGCCCCCGGGTTTGAGTCGCCGATTGCGAAAGCGTACAATTTCGGTCCACTTTCGCTGCATCGACCTCACCATGCTGCGCGTCACCAAGCTCACCGACTACGCGACCGTGCTGCTGACCGTCCTGGCCAGCCGCTTTGGGCAAGTGCTCAGCGCGACCGAACTGGCCGAGGCCTCGGGCCTGGAAGCCACGACCGTCAGCAAGGTCCTCAAGCCGTTGGCCCAGGCCGGCCTGGTCGATGGCCTGCGCGGCGTGCATGGCGGCTACCGCCTGGCGCATGCGGCCGGCGACATCACCCTGGTGCAGATCATCGAGGCCATGGAAGGGCCACTGGCGATCACCGAATGCAGCCAGCAGGACAGCCAGTGCGGGATCGCCCACCAGTGCGGCGCGCGCGCCAACTGGCGCCTGATCAATGACGTGGTCGTCGAAGCCCTGCGCGGCATGACCCTGGCGCAGATGCTGCAGCCGCCTGCAGCGCCCGCCCCCTCTTCCACCCTTGCCGACACGCGCCGACGTCCCATCGCCGCGCATGTCGCCAGCTGAACCGTAGGCAGCCCAGATGGCCACCGAAGCGACCACCGTTCCCGCGCCCATGCGCAACGTCGAGATCATCGAGCAGCTCGGCCGACGCTATGAGGCCGGCTTCATCACCGACATCGAATCCGACTCGCTCCCCGCCGGCCTGAGCGAGGACATCGTCCGCGCGCTCTCGGCCAAGAAGGAAGAGCCGCAGTGGATGACCGAATGGCGCCTGGCGGCCTACCGCCATTGGCTGACCATGGCAGAGCCGCACTGGGCCAAGCTGAAGATCGCGCCGATCGACTTCCAGGCGCTGAGCTACTACTCCGCGCCCAAGGGCCCCAAGTACGCCTCGCTGGACGATGTGCCCAAGGAGCTGCTGGACACCTACGACAAGCTGGGCGTACCACTGCACGAGCGCGCCAAGCTGGCCGGCGTGGCGGTGGATGCGGTGTTCGATTCGGTTTCGGTCGGCACCACCTTTCGCAAGGAACTTGCCGAGAAGGGCATCATCTTCTGCTCGATGTCCGAGGCCATCAAGGAACACCCCGAACTGGTCAAGCAGTACCTGGGCAGCGTGGTCCCGGTGGGCGACAACTACTTTGCCGCGCTCAACTCGGCGGTGTTTTCCGACGGCAGCTTCGTGTTCATTCCCAAGGGCGTGCGCAGCCCGATGGAGCTGAGCACCTATTTCCGCATCAACGCCGGCCACACCGGCCAGTTCGAGCGCACC
>JBIIHJ010000149.1:0-8937 GCA_044235875.1 Pseudoxanthomonas sp. | reverse complement strand
GCCGACAAGCGTGTGATCGTGACCTTCCGCGGCAGCTTCCACGGCCGCACCCTGGCCACAGTCACCGCCACCGCGCAGCCCAAGTACCAGGAAGGCTACGAGCCGTTGCCGGGCGGGTTTCGCTACGTCGACTTCAACGACATCGCCCAGCTGGAAGCGGCGATGGCCTCGGGCGATGTGGCCGCGGTGATGATCGAGCCGGTGCAGGGCGAGGGCGGTGTGGTGCCGGCTGCGCCGGGCTATCTGAAGGCCATCGAGGCGCTGTGCCGTCAGCACGGCGCGCTGCTGGTGCTGGATGAGATCCAGTGCGGCATGGGCCGCACGGGCCAGCTGTTCGCCCACTGGCAGGACGGCGTGACCCCGGACATCGTGACCCTGGCCAAGTCGCTGGGCGGCGGCATGCCGATCGGCGCGATGCTGGCTGGTCCGCGCGTGGCCGAGACGATGCAGTTCGGCGCGCATGGCACCACCTTCGGCGGCAATCCGCTGGCCAGCGCCGTGGCGCGCGTGGCCCTGGCCAAGCTGGGCTCGGACGCGATCGCCGAGAACGTCGAACACCAGGCCGTTGCCCTGCGTGCGGCGCTGGCCAGGTTGGATGCCGAATTGGGCCTGTTTTCCGAAGTACGCGGCCGCGGCCTGATGGTCGGCGCGGTCCTGCGTCCCGCATACGCCGGCCAGGCCGCCGCGATCCTGGACCAGTGCGCCGCGCACGGTTTGCTGTTGTTGCAGGCCGGCCCGGATGTGCTGCGCTTCGTGCCGGCGCTGAACATCACCGGCGAGGAGCTGGCCGAAGGCCTGTCGCGCCTGGAGCAGGCCCTGCGCGCCTGGCTGGCCGCGCGCTGAGGCGGCTGCAGGGACACGCAGTGGGTGTGGCAGCCATTTCGGTGGCGATGAGCGCTGCGCGTACCGCTTCATCGCCGCGCTGCGCGGGCCGGTCACGCCAAGACGCGAGGGCACCGCGTTGGCCACGTTGACCAAGGGCAGGTCACCCGGCGCGGAGAAGGTGGAGCGGGCCCACACGTTCCAACGGTCCGGCCGTGGCGCGACTGCTAGAATCGGCAATCTTCACGATCCGCGGCAGAACCCCATCGCCATGAGCACTATCGCCACCGCGCCGGCCAACGCCGAAAAGCGCTACACCGTCACCCGCGCGGATCTGCCGCTGAGCTGCCCGCTGCCGTCCATGGCCTTGTGGAACTCGCATCCGCGCGTATACCTGCCGATCGAAGACGCGCCCAACGGCGAAGCCGACTGCCCGTATTGCGGTTCGCGTTTCGTCCTTGCCGACTGAGAGCTTCAAATCCGTGCACCGCCGTCTGACGGTGGTGCAGTTGCTGCCGGCACTGCAGTCCGGCGGCGTCGAGCGTTCCACCCTGGAAATCGCCAGCGCGCTGGTCCGCGCCGGCCATCGCGCCATCGTCGTGTCTGCCGGCGGGCGGCTGGTGCCCACGCTGGAGGCCTGCGGCGCCGAGCACGTGACCCTGGACATCGGTCGCAAGTCGCTGCGCACGCTCGGCCAGCTCCTGCCCCTGCGGCGCCTGTTGGAACGCGAACAACCCGACATCGTCCACGCCCGTTCGCGCTTGCCCGCCTGGCTGGGCTGGGGCGCGCTGCGGGGCTTGCCCGGGCGGGGACGGCCGCATTTGGTCACCACGGTACACGGGCTCAATTCGCCCGGCCGCTACAGCGCGATCATGACCCGCGGCGAGCGGGTGATCTGTGTCTCCGACACCGTCCGGCGCTACGTGCTGCAGCACTATCGGCAAACTGATCCGCAACGCCTGCGGGTGATTCCGCGCGGTCTGGATCCCACCCAATTCCCACGCGCACCCTGGCCTGATGCCGCCATGCGTGCGCAGGTGGCCGGACAATTCCATGAGCTCGGCGGCGCTGGTCCGCTGCTGCTGCTGCCCGGTCGCGGCACGCGCCTGAAAGGGCATGCCGACGGCCTGCAGCTGTTGGCCACCTTGCGCGCCGTCGGCATGGATGCGCGGTTGTGGCTGCCAGGCGCGCGCGAGCCGGGCCGTGAGGCCTACATCGCCGAACTCGAGGCACGGGCCAGGCAACTGGGCATCGCCGGCGCGGTGGCCTTTACCCCGCCCACCGCGCAGATCGCCCAGGCCTATGCGGCCAGCGATCTGGTCCTGCAGCTCTCGCGCAAACCCGAATCCTTCGGTCGCACCGTGATCGAGGCGCTGTCGGTCGGTCGTCCGGTACTGGGCTGGGCCCATGGCGGCGTCGGCGAGCTGCTGGCCGAACTGCAGCCCTCCGGTGCCGTGGCGCCGTTCGATGTCGATGCGCTGGCCGAAACCGCGCGCGCGTTGCTGACCGCGCCGCCACGGCTGCCGGCTACCATGCCCTACACCCTGGTGGCCATGGAGGCTGCCACGTTGTCGCTCTACCAGGAACTGATTGCCCCATGACCACGCCTGCTGCCGAACTCCGCCCTGCACCGCGCGCCGAAGGCTGGCGCTGGGCGCCGGCGTGGATCCTGTTGTTCGTGGCACTTTGGCCGGCGCCGGGCTATGCCGAAGGTGTCCTGGCGCTGGGCGCGCTGGCGGCGCTGTTCCAGCTGGTGCTGCGCCGCTTCCGTGGCGGCGAGCAGTTGCTCAGCAACCAGGCCTGGGCGCTGACCAGCGTGATGTTCTTGGCCTATTGGTCGCCGGAACTGATCTCGGCCTTCGACGCGGTCGACCACGCTCGCGCCTGGGGCAAGGTCGCGACCGACCTGCGCTATCTGCCCTTCCTGTGGCTGGTGGCTTCGGCGGTGGCCAACGAGCGCGGACGTCGCATCACCTTCGGCGGCCTGGCGATCATCGTGGCGGTGTGGACGATCGATGCGCTGGCCCAGGTGGTGTCCGGCACCAGCCCGCTGTTCTTCGGCATCGATGCGCTCAAGCAGGCCATCAGCGGCCACCCGATGTGTTCGGTTGCAGAGACCACCGCGGTCGATCGACTCAGCGGCTTCCTGGGTCCGTGCAACCTCAAACTGGGCCTGGTGCTGGCCAGCCTGTCGCCGTTTGCGCTGTTCGCGGCCGGACGGCGCTTTGGCTTGGTCGGCTGGCTGATCGCCGCCGCGGCGATCGGGGTCGTGGTGCTGCTGGCTGGCGCGCGCGCGGCCTGGATCACCTACGCCTTGGTGCTGCTGTTTTCCGGCTGGCGCCTGCTGGGCTGGAAGAAGCTGGCCGGGGTGTTCGCCACCGCCGCGATATTGCTGGTCGGCCTGGCGCTGGTGTCGCCGCAGCTGGCCAGACGCGTGCAACTGACCACCGCGGCGATGACCGCCGACGAAGCCGGCGTGGATGTCGCGCTGTCCGGGCGCGCACGAATCTGGCAGGCCGCCGGCTGCATGATCGGCGAGCACCCGATCAACGGCGTGGGCGTGCGCGACTTCCGTGATGTGTTCCCGCACTGCGACCCCACGCCGACCGTGGCCCCGGCCTGGGGCCACGGCCCGGCGCTGCACGCACACCAGATCGTGCTGGAAATCCTGGCCGAAACCGGCGTGGTCGGGCTGCTGCTTTGGCTGGCGGGTGCCGCCCTGGCCTGGCGGGCGTGGCGCTATGCCTCGCCGGAAGCACGTGACCGCGCGCGCCCGGCGATGCTGGCGCTGTCGGTGACGGTGTTCCCGATCAACACGCACCTGGCGTTCTATTCGACGTTCTGGGGCGGGCTGGCATTGCTGCTGGCCGCGCTCTACTCGGGCAGCCTGCTGGCCCGTCACGATGCCGCCGCGACCTGAGCCGCGCTGCTGGTTTGCCGCACCGCTGCGCTGGGCCTGCCGTCGCATCGCCCTGTTGTCGCAGGCGCGGCTGCTGGCGCTGGGCCATGCGTTGGCGTGGTGGCTGACGCCGCTGCTGGCCGGGCGCCGCCGCATCGCGCGGATCAACCTGGCGCTGTGTTTTCCCGAACTGGACGATGACGCACGCGAGGCGCTGGTGCGGGCCAACACCCGCGCCAGTGTCATCGGCCTGCTGGAGATGGCGCGCGCCTGGTATGCGCCGTCGTCGGCGCTGCGCGGGATCGCCGATGTCCAAGGGCTGGAGCATCTCGAAGCTGCCCACGCGCAGGGACGCGGCGTACTGCTGCTCACGGCGCATTTCCCGCATCTGGACCTGGGCGCGCGCCTGCTGGGCGAAGCGCTGGGCCAGCCGTTGTCGTGCATGGTCCGGCGGGTGGGCGGCTCGTGCGGCGAACGGATGATGGAAGCCGGCCGCCGCCGCGTCTTCGCCAGCGTCATCGGCAAGAAAGATGTGCGCGGCCTGCTGCGGGCGCTCGCGCGCGGCGGTCTGGTCGCGTACCTGGCCGATCAGAACTTTACCTACAACAGTGCTTTCGTACCGTTCTTCGGCGTGCAGGCCGCCACGTTGACGACCACGCCGGACCTGGCCCGCCGCGCGAAGGTGGCCCTGCTGCCGTACTGGTGCCAACGCCTGTCCGATGGGCGCTATCGGGTGCGCGTCGATGCGCCGTGGGAAGAGGCCTCGGGCGAGGATCCGGCCGCGTTCGCCGCGCGCTACATGCGCGAGCTGGAAGCCGTCATCCGCATACATCCCGAGCAGTACCTGTGGTGGCACCGGCGTTTCAAGACGCGGCCTGAAGGCGGGCCGTCGCCGTACGCACGCTGATTTGAGCGGGAGTGAGCGAAGAGGAGTGAGGAGTGGGCAAGAGAGGGCCTGCTTTGCTCACTCCTCACTCCTCACTCCTCCCGGCTCACTCCTCGCCTCACCTGTACAGCGCGCCGCGTCCGTCCGGCTGGCGCTTGAAGCGGCGATGGATCCACAGGTATTGCGCGGGCACCGCGCGGATCATCGCTTCGATCGCCGCCATCACCCGCGCGGTGTCGGCGGTGGCGTCCTTCGACGGAAAGTCCTCGAACGCCGGCGACAGCCGCAGCGTGTAGCCGCCATCCGCGCGCCGCTCGTGGGCAAATGCAATCACCGCCGCACCGGACAGCCGGGCCAACTGGTGGGTCGAGGTCAGGCTGTAGGCTGGCCTGCCGAAAAACGGCACGAAGACGCTTTCGCCGCGGCGGGTGTCCTGGTCCGGCGCAAACCACAGCAGTCCGCCCTGCTTGAGATGCTTGAGGGCGGGGCGCAGCTCCTCGCGGCCGAACATCGCCGTGGCGTAGCGCAGGCGGCCGCGCTTGACCGCCCATTCCATCGCGCCGGTGGCGTGCGGGCGGTACATGCCGGCCAGGGGCGCGTAATCGCACATCAGCCGGGCCGACAGCTCCAGCGTGGTGAAGTGACCCGAGATCACGATCACCCCGCGGCCTCCTTCCTGCGCGGCCTTGAGGTGCTCCAGGCCTTCCACGCGCAGGCCCTGGCGCATTGGTTCGACATCGCCCCACCAGGCGCGCGCGAACTCGAACATCGCCGTGCCCAGCGCGGTGAATGCCGCATCGAGCAATTGCGCGCGTTCGGCCGTGGACAGCTCGGGGAAACACAACTCCAGGTTGCGCGCGGCGACCTTGCGGCGCGAGCCCAACGCGACCTTGAGCAAGGCCCCCAGCGGCCGGCCCAGCGCCCGCTGCAGCGACCAGGGCAGGCGGGCGATCAGGGCGGCAAACCCCACGCCGAGCCAGGTCAACCAGGTCGAAGGCTGACGCGGCGGCGGACCGGGATCGAAGGGTGTGGCCTGGCGCGGCGCAGCCTCGGCGGAGCGTTCTGTCATGCCGCCATTGTAGGGCGTGTCACCCGATCCCCCGATAGCCGCATCGGTGCCAAGGCCTGAGATGGGGCGGCACGGCGCGTTCGGGCTCGCGTCATCGCTTTGGTCGTGGACGGCGCCCGCTGTTTCGCGCCTGCCTGCGCTGACACGCGAAAAAGCCGCGCCACGCGCCCAGGCAGCGACGGCACGCCCCGGCCGGCCGGCTTTTTCGTATCCTTGCTGACTCATGCGTCGTGACCTGACTGAAACCTGGTTGCGTGCCCTGTATTCGGCCGTGCTCTACGTGCTGACGCCGGCCACGGTCTACCACCTGATCTGGCGCGGCTTCCGCGTTCCGGGTTATTTCCAGCGTTGGGGCGAGCGGTACGCCGCCTGGACCGGTCCGCCGCACGACGTGGATGTGTGGGTGCATGCGGTGTCGGTAGGCGAGGTCAACGCGGCCGCGCCGGTGGTCGATGCGCTGCGCCGCGACCATCCGCATCTCAAGCTGCTGGTCACCACCATCACCCCGACCGGCTCGGATCGCGTACGCGCGCTGTGGGGCCATTCGCTGCTGCACGTGTACGCACCGTACGACCTGCCCGGCGCGGTGGGACGCTTCCTCGCCCATTTCCGCCCCGGCGTGGCGCTGGTGATGGAGACCGAGCTGTGGCCGAACCTGCTGCTGGGCTGCAAGGCACGCGGCATCCGGACCTATATCCTCAACGCGCGCCTGTCGGCGCGCTCGCTGCGGGGATATCGCGTGCTGGCGCCGCTGATCCGGCGCGTGGTGGCCAGCGTGCACCGCATCGGTGCCCAGTCGGTGGCCGATGGCCGGCGTTTCGTCCACCTGGGCGCTCGGTGCGAAGCCATCGTCGAGACCGGTAACCTGAAGTTCGACATCGCCGCGCCGACCGGACTGGCCGAGCTGGTCGCGCATTTCCGCGCGCAGGTGGGTGGGCGCCCGGTGTGGATCGCCGCCAGCACCCATCCGGACGAGGAAGCGGCCGTGGTCGCGATGCATCGTCGGCTGCTGGCGCGCTTTCCCGACCTGTTGATGCTGTGGGCGCCACGCCATCCCGAGCGGTTCGGGCGTGCGGTCGAGCTGGCACAGGGCGCCGGCTGGCAGGTGGGGCGACGCAGCGTGGCGCGATGGCCGCAGGCCGGCGATGCCGTGTTCGTGCTGGATACGCTGGGCGAGCTGATGGCGTTTTACGCCTGCGCGGACGTGGCCTTCGTCGGCGGCAGCCTGCAGGCCGTCGGCGGGCACAACCTGCTGGAGCCGGCTGCGGTGGGCACTGCGATGGTCACCGGCCCGCACCTGCACAACTTCGTGGAGATCTCACGCCGCCTCAAGGAGGCCGGCGCGCTGGAGATCGGCAGGACCGCGGAGGAAGTGGAGGACCTGCTCGCGGCATTGTTGGCCGATGCGCCCCGGCGCGCGCACATGGCGGCCGAGGGTCGCCTGCTTGTCGAGCGGGGGCGTGGCGCGCTGGGCCGGACCATGGCGATGGTGGCCGAGGATCTGCGCCAGGTCGGCTGATCCATCCAGGGTCAATGGGTGTGCGAGCGACCCACGTTCAGACCAATCAGGCGCTCGCGCATCGCATCGGCATCGCTCGCCCTGGGCGCCACGTGCAGGTAGCGCGACAGGTCTGCCAGTGCGCCCTTGCGGTAATCCAACTCCAGATAGGCCAGGCCCCGATCGCGCAGCGCGTCGGGCTGGTCGGGCACCAGCTTGAGCACGCGGTCGGCGCTGCGCGCGGCACGGTCCCATTCCGCGCGCTCGGCGTAGACGCCATGCAGGTTGCGCAGCACGCGCACCAGGATGGCACGGTGCGGGGCCGGGTCCAGGATCTGCAGCAGTGCATTGTCGTCCGGCACGTCGCCGCCCAGGTGCGGCTTGGCGCGTTCGCGCAGCTCGTCGGCGCCCAGCGGACGCCCGCCATTGAACGGATCCATCACCAGGATGCCGTCGTCCACCGGCAGACGCACCAGGAAATGCCCGGGGAATGACACCCCGTCCAGCGGCACGCCCAGGCGCCGCGCGACTTCGATCTGCACCACCGCCAGCGAGATCGGATTGCCCAGCCGGCGTTCGAAGACCTCGTTGATGTAGCTGTTGCGCGGGTCGTAGTACTCGTCGTGGTCGCCGGCATAGCCCAGCTCCTCGAACAGGTGCCGGTTGATGGCCGCCATCTTCAGCGGCCATGAATCGATCATCTCGATCTCGTGTTTGAGGTGTGCCGCGTGGCTTTCGACCAGGGTGTCGTAGAGCGCGGCGTCCAACTGCGGGTATTCGTCGCGCGCGATCAGCAGCGCGGTGCCCAGCAGCGGCAGGGTTTCATCGGCCTGGCTGGCCAACGAACTCCACTCCGGCAGTGTCAGTCGATCCCCCATGGGCTAAGACTGCAGCGATTCGCGCGGGCGATCAAGCCCCGCGCGTTCATTCCGCCACGGCTTTCAGCTCGATCCTGGGATCGACCTTGAGTGCATCGCCTTTCTTCAGGCCGATCTTCTCGGCCTGGCCGGCGTTGAGCTCCAGCACGTACAGCGCCGGGGCGTTGCTGGGGTAGGACGGGCAGGCATTGCCGGCGGTACACGGCGGCACGTTGCGCTGCTCGCCCACCAGCTTGAATGCACGGTCGAAATACAGGATGTCCAGCGGGATGTGGGTGTTCTTCATCCAGTAGGCCAACGGTTCTTCATTGTCGTGGATGAACAGCATGCCCTGGTCGGCGTCCAGCTCGTCGCGGAACATCAGGCCGCGCGCGCGCTCGGAATCGTCGTCGGCGATCTCGATCGCGTAGCGGTGCCCGTCCAGTTCCACCCACGGGGCGCGGGCGCACGCGGTGAGGCTGACCAGCAGCAGGGCAGTGAGGGCGGCAACGCGTGGGGTCATGGGCGGATCTTTGCGGGCGATGAAGTGAAAGCCGTGAACGCGTGGCGCTTACAGCACCTGCACCGCGTCGCCGCCGATGATCAGCACGTCCGCCGGGCGACGGGCGAACAGGCCGACCGCGACCACGCCGGGGATCTGGTTCAGTGCGGTCTCCATCGCCACCGGGTCGGTGATCGCCAGGTTGTGCACGTCCAGGATCACGTTGCCGTTGTCGGTGATCACCCCGTCGCGCCACACCGGCTGGCCACCGGTCAGGGCCAGGATCTGGCGTGCGACCAGGCTGCGCGCCATCGGGATCACTTCCACCGGCAGCGGGAAACCGCCGAGCAGGGACACCAGCTTGCTGCCGTCGGCGATGCAGACGAAGGTGCGCGCCACCGCGG
>JBIIHJ010000148.1:0-8947 GCA_044235875.1 Pseudoxanthomonas sp. | reverse complement strand
TTCGCCAGTGCATCGCGCCCGCCGTACAGCGCGGCCAGGCCGTTGCCGTCGTGCGCGGCGGTGAAGGCGAAGGTCCAGCCGGCCGACTCGGTGTAATCAAAGCCCCACACGCGCGGGTCGTAGTCCTGCCTGGACAGGCGCCAGCTGCCGTCCGGCTTGCGGCCCTGGAAGAAGTCCACGTCGCGGTCGAACATGTTGGCGTAGTCGGCGGCGCGATAGCGGAAATACGCCGCTTCCTCGGCGTAGCGCTGCCTGTCCTTCGCGGTCGTTGCGTCCTTGGCCAAGCCCTGGGCCATCGTGGCAATGCCGAAATCGTTGAGCGCGCCTTCCAGCGTCCAGGACATGCCTTCGTGGGTGTCGGTATCGGCGAAGCCGCGGAAGGTCGACTGGGCCATGCCCTTGCGGCCCACGTGCCGATCGGGCGGCACGACGGTGGCATTCTTCAGCGCGGCCTCGTAGGCCAGCGCCGCGTCGATGCCGGCGATGCCCTTGGCCCAGGCATCGGCGAAGGCCACGTCCGAACTGGTGCCGACCATCAGGTCGGCGTAGCCCGGCGAGGACCAGCGCGCCACCCAGCCGCCGGCGCGGTACTGTTCCAGGAAGCCGTCGATCAGGCTGCCGGCACCCTTGGGATCGAGCAGGCCATAGGCCGGCCACGCGGTGCGGAAGGTGTCCCACAGGCCGTTGTTGACGTAAACCTGGCCGTCGCGGATCGGCGCGAAGCTGCGCACCGCGCTGCCATCGGTATTGTCGTCCGACCAACTGTTCTGGCTGGCGTAGCGCCAGTCCGGCGCCGCGGCGGTGCCGGCGTTTTCCGAACCCGAGTTGGGATACAGGAACAGGCGATAGAGATTGGAATACAGCGTGATGCGCTGGTCCTCGCTGGCGCCCTCGACCTTCACTGCGCCCAGTTTTTCATCCCACAGCTGCTGCGCACGCGCGGCGACGCTGGCAACGCTGTCGCCGGCCTGCACTTCCAGGGCCAGGTTGTGCCTGGCCTGGTCCAGCGAGATCAGCGAGGTGGCGATGCGCATGGTGACCTTGCGCGTGCCGTCTTTTGCAGGGCTTGCTGCAAACTTGATGTAGCCGGTCGGCCGCCCGGTCTCGATCGCGCCGCTGCGCTGCCACGGTGCATCGAAGGTCGCCACCACAAACATCCGCGTGGCGCCGGTGGACAGGCCGCTGCGCACATCGGTGTAACCGGACAACGTCTGGGTCTTGGCATCCAGGGTCAGGCCACCGCGCGCATCGACGTTGTCGAACAAAAGATTGGCATCGCCCAGCGCGGGGAATTCGAAGGCGAACACCGCCGCATGGTCGGTCGGCGCCAGCGAGGCGGCGATGCCGTTGTCGAAGCGCACGCTGTACTGCTGTGGTCGTGCCACTTCGTTGGCATGGGAGAAGGTCAGGGCGCGCCCGTCGCGATCGGCATCGGGCACGCCGGTGGCCAGCGATGGCATCACCTGGAAGGTCTGGCGGTCGCCCATCCAGGGGCTTGGCTCGTGGCTGAGCGCGAAGGCCTGCAGGCGCGGACGGTTGGCCGCGTCGTTCTTCTCGTTCCAGCTGTACAGCCAGGACAGCGAGCCGGCATCGGTCACCGGCGTCCAGAAATTGAAACCGTGCGGCACCGCGGTGGCAGGGAAGTTGTTGCCGCGCGAGAAGCTGGCATTGGCCTGGCTGCCGCGCGTGGTCAGCACCCAGTCGGTGGGCGCGCTCCGCGTGGCGATCGGCGCGGCCTCAAGCGCGATATCGTCGATCCAGCCCTGCGCGGTCTTGCCGGCGGCCGGCTGCACGTCCAGTTCGATGGCCACCACGCGCTTGCCGCGCAGCGCCGGCACATCGCCCAGACGCACGGCCTTGCGCGCCCACTGCTGCGGATACAGCGATTTGGAATCGCCCTGCGCCTGCGCACCCAGGGCGAAGCCATGCTGGTCGCGCGCCGGCGTCGTCGACACGCGCGTGCCGTCGTCGAGCACCGCATCCAGCGACACGTAGGTGGAGGCGACCGTATCGGCGCCGACGATTTCCGGCAACACCAGCCACGACAGCGTGGTATCGGCATCCACGGTCACATCGACATCGAACAGCTTGCTGCGTCCACCGACGCGTGCGTCATAGCGCAAGGCCCTGGCGCCGCTGTAGCCGGCGTTGGGCTTGGCTGCATAGGGCTCGGCCGGGCCGGTGCCCACGCGCAGCGCGATGCCGTCGGCACCCGCGCCGGCCTGCGGCTGGCCGCTTTCGAAGGAGGTGGTGAAATCGGCGGCATTGGCCAGGCCAGGCGCGCCCAGGACCAGGGCGACGGCGAGTGACAGCGCACCGCGCATCAGGCGCGGTCGGGAAGCGGAAAGCGTCATGCGGAAGTTCCTTCCGTGCGGGCGCGGCGCTTGCCGCGCGAAGAGCGTGTCGCTGTCGGCGACAACGGGGGCAGGGGATGTGCGAAGGTCAATGAGCTGTCGCGCTGCACCAGCTGTACGGGCGAGATGGTGGTGTGGGGTTTGGCATCGATGTCGCGCGGGGACATCACCATGCCCACCGCCTGCCGGCCCAGCGCCCGCGGGCTGGTGGACAGCGTGGTCAATGCGGGCACGGTGGCGGCGGCTTCGGGAATGTCATCGAAGCCGGTCACGGCGAAGTCGCGGCCCGGCACGATGTTGCGCGCGCGCAGGCCCATCATCAGGCCCAGCGCCACGCCATCGTTGTAGGTCACCGCCGCGGTCGGCGCCGGATCGCGCGCGAACAGGGCGGCGGTCGCGGTGGCGGCCTGCAGGCGCGTCGGCGCGCACTCGACCATCCAGCGCGGCTCGGGCGTGATGCCCGCCGCCGTCAACGCCGCGGTATAGCCCTCCAGGCGCTGCCGGCACGAGCTCGAATCGCGATGCCCGCCGAAAAATGCAATGCGCGTGTGCCCTTGCGCCAGCAGATGCTCGGTGGCCAGGCGCGCGCCTTCGACGTTGTCCGCGCCCAGGTAATCCCAGCTCGAGTCGGGGACCTGCCGATTGAACAGCAGCAGCGGCGTATGCAGGCCGACCACCGGGCTGAGGTCGGCCGCACTGGTGCCTTCGGCCGGCGTCAGGATCACGCCGGCGGGGTTGTGTTCCAGCAGTGACGACAGCACCGCGCGCTGGCGTTCGATCGATTCGCCCGAGCTGCCCAGCAGCAGCACGCAGCCGGCTTCGGCCAGTGCCTCGTCCACGCCGGCGGCGAATTCGGCGACGAAGGGATTGGAGAGGTCGTTGATCACCAGCGCCACGCTGGTGGACACCTTGCGCCGCAGGTTGGCCGCGCTGCGGTTGTACACATAGCCCTGGCGGCGCAGCTCGATTTCCACCTGGCGCCGCGTCTTGGCGGCCACCGCGGGATTGCCGCTGAGGACCAGCGAGACCGTGGCGGACGACACGCCGCAGGCGCGCGCGATATCGGCCAGGGTGACGCGTCGACGACGCTGATCGGATTCGGCCATGGACTCTGAATCGTTTTAAGCAAGACGCCGATCCTGCATAAATCCCCGGCCGATGGCAATCCGTGCCGCACAAGACTTGAGCGGCCGGCACATCGCGCATGGGCCACACATTGCGCGGCGCATCAATTTCGGTGACGGGTTGCGCGCTTTGCATGACGGGATTGACACTTCTTTCTAAAACGATTTAAAACGGCGCTGGGGTCATCGATCCAGAGCGTCGTCGTGGAGCCAGTTCTCCGGTGCATTGGGGGCGCCATGCCTGGCGGCACGTGCGTACCGAGTGGATCGCGCCGCTGCGATGGCGATGGCCCTGGTGGTGAGTGCTTTTGTCCTGGGCGGCGTGCCGCCGCGTCTGTTCCTTGTCGTGCCGTTTGTGATTGTCCGCAGTGCCCGCCACGCCGCGCCCCATCCCCCGGAGCGCGGTCTTCGCATCTTGTTGGGAGAGAGCCAGATGAAGCTGAAGTTGCTGTCGTTGATGATTTCCGCCGCCCTGCCGTGCATGGCGCATGCACAGGACGCCAGCGTGCAGGCGCAGGACCCCGCGGCCGTTCCCGCCGACGCCCAGGCCGGCACCGGCAAGCAGGCGCGCGACCTGGATGCAGTCAAGGTCACCGGCTCGCTGATCCCGCGTGCGCAGATCGAGGGGCCTTCGCCGGTGACCACGGTCACCTCCGAGCAGATGGAAAAGCAGGGCTTCACCAACGTGTTCGATGCGCTGCGCTCGCTGCCGCAGTCCAACGGCTCGGTGCAGGATTCGCAGGGCACCGGCAACTACACGCCGGGCGCCAAGACCATCAGCCTGTTCGGCCTGGATCCCAGCTACACACTGACCCTGCTCAACGGCCGGCCGATGGCCAGCTATCCGCTGGCCTACAACGGCAACACCTCCATCGTGGACATCGCCAACATCCCGATGGGCATGGTCGAGCGCGTGGACGTGCTGACCGGGGGCCAGTCGTCGGTGTACGGCTCCTCGGCGATCGCAGGCGTGGTCAACATCATCCTCAAGGACCATGTCGAAGGCACCCACTTCAAGTACCGCGCCGGTGGCTACAGCGAAGGCGGCGGCGCCAACCAGCGCTTCGAGTTCAGCAGCGGCACGGCGATCGGCAACCTGGACCTGAGCTTCGGCCTGCAGTACGACAAGCAGAAGCCCATCTACGGCTTCGACCGCACCTACCTGGACAGCGCCGCCGACGGGCATACCGGGGATGTGGTCGATCCGTCGCGCACGTTCCTGCGGCGCGACATCACCGCCGGGGCCTCGCGCTACATCGATCCGGGGGCGGCCACGTGCGCGCCGCTGGGATACCTCTACGGCGGCAGCACTCAGTACGCCACGCGTACCGGCAGCGCCAACAGCTATTGCGGCAGCCTGGACAACGTCGGCACCGCTTCGCTGCTCAACAAGGCCGAAAACGTCAACGGCAGCCTGTTCGCGCGCTACCACCTGACCCCGGAAACCGAGCTCTACACCGACATCCTGGTCAGCTATGGCCGCCCGACCTACACCGGCGGCAGCCCGTTCTGGAGCCAGGACTTCTACAACCAGACCACTGGGACCTACGAAAGCTGGCAGCGCATCTACGCGCCGGAAGAGGTCGGTCTGAAGTCCAAGGACCAGCGCGTCTTCACCCGCAGCTACAACATCGCCACCGGCATCCGCGGGCCGCTGGGCGATACCGGCTTTGAGTACGACCTCTACCTCAACCGCTCCGGCACCAAGGCCATCCGCAAGGCCACCGACTTCCTCAAGAACAATGGCGTGGACCAGTACTACCTGGGGCCGCAGCTGGGCGAGTTGAACGGCTATCCGGTCTTCGCGCCCAACACCGATGTGCTCTACCAGCCGATCACCGCTGACCAGTATTACGCGTGGAGCGGCACCAACCGCGCCAAGTCCGAAGCCTGGACCCAGTCCGAGACCGCGACGATCACCAACACCTCGTTGTTCGACCTGCCTGCCGGCCCGGTGGGCTTCGCCGCGATCGTCCAGGGCCAGCGCGAGTACTTCAACAACCGTTCCTCTGCGCCGAATTCGGAGAACATCTTCCGCGGCAACGGCGGCGCAACGGTCGCCCAGGGCCAGCGCGACCTGTATGCCGGCGGCATGGAATTCCAGGTGCCGGTGACCAGCAACTTCAACGCCAACCTGTCTGGCCGCTACGACAAGTATTCGCTGCAGGGCGGCGGCGGCAATGGCAAGTTCACCTACAAGGTCGGACTGGAATTCCGCCCGATCGACACCCTGCTGCTGCGCGGCAGCTACGCCACCGCGTTCCGCTCGCCGGACATGTATTACCTGTACTCGTCCGAGTCCAGCGGCTTCACCACCGCGACCGATTACTATCTGTGCCGCTCGGCCGGCTATACCTCGGACAACTACGACGACTGCGCGCAGTCCGACGGCTCGATCCGTTCGGTCAGCGCGGGCAACCGCAACCTCAAGGACATCACCGCCAAGACCTTCACCTATGGCGCGGTGTGGTCGACGTTGAACAACGCGCTGACGATGTCGCTTGACTACAACCACATCGAGATCGACAACGAGGTGCAGCTGCTGGGCCAGGGCGACATCCTCGAGCTGGAAGCCAACTGCCGCCTGGGCGTGTCCGAGAACGGTGCCACCGCCTACGACATCAACTCGCCGACCTGCCAGGACGTGCTGGGCCAGGTCACGCGCAAGCCGGCGACCGACCCGGTCAACCCCAATGGCATCAACGAGGTCCAGACCTACCCCATCAACCTGTCCAAGCAGAAGCAGACCGGCCTGCAGGCCAACATCGAATACAAGTGGGCGACCGACACGCTGGGCAACTTCGACGTGCAGCTGGGCCACTACCGCGCGCTGACCCACGAGACCCAGTACAAGGAAGGCGACCCGTCGCTTGATCAACTGTGCTGCGCCAACTCCAACGAGATCCACGACCGCACCAGCGCCACGCTGAGCTGGAACCGCGGCCCGATCGGCGCCACGCTTTACGGCATCCACAATGCCAAGACCTGGAACCAGGCCGGCGACGATCGCAACATCGGCCCGTGGACCACCTACAACGGCAGCGTCAGCTATCGCTTCACCGACATCTTCGGCGTCATGCTCTCGGTCAACAACCTGACCAACAAGCGTCCGCCGATCGACGTCACCAACGGCGGCTGGCCGTTCTACGACTCGGGCATCTACAACGCCTACGGCCGTTCGGCGCAGATCGAGTTCTCGGTGGATCTGTAGCGTTGCAGGGGCGCGCGCCGGCCCGGGTCGGGCGCGCCAGTGCCCAGGAGTGCGGCAGCATCATCACCGCACTCAGCCAGGCGTAATCCGCAGTGACGCGTCTGTCCTGAATGGAACGGACATCCCTGTGCTTCCACCTGCCGCACGCCCTGCGCGATACCGCGTATCGATAGCGACCAAGCGCCCCATTTGTAGAGCCAAGCTCGCTCGACTGCTTTCGCTCTTCGCTTTCGTCTTCGTCTGCGGACTCGTGATCCACATCCCGGCCTTTGCCCCCAGGAAGCTTCGCCTGCTGCTCCACGCCTGACCCTCCGCGATCTCAGGCCCCGCCGAGTCCCGCGAGGCTCCGCGCCAGCCACAAAGGCCGTGTCCGCTACCACCCCAAAAAGAAAGGGCGACTCCCGTCGCCCTTATCCCTCACTCCTCGTCATCCACACTGTCGGCGTGCTTCCAGTACCCCGTCGACCGGATCCACGTCCTGGGCACGTTGCGATGCCCCTCCAGGAACTTGCGCATCATCCGCGCGCGACGCGATTCGCAGGCGATCCACCAGAAGGCATCGCCGGCGATCTCCAGATCATCCAGCGCATTTTCCAGCAACTCGCTCTTCTGCCCGGGCACGCCGTTGCGCGGCAGCCAGGTGAGGCGCGCGTCGGCCAGGGTCGGCAGGTCCTGGCGGTCGGCGTCTTCGGGGATTTCGATCAGCACCGTGGCCTTGCGGCCGGCCGGCATCTCGCCCAGCCAGCGGCCGATCGCCGGCAGCGCGGTCTCATCGCCCACCAGCACGTAATGGTCGAAGTCATCGGCCGGCACGAACGAGCCCTTCGGCCCGCCCAGCACGAGGTCATCGCCCACGCGGGCCTGGGCGGCCCAGGTGCTGGCCGGGCCGTCACCGTGCAGCACGAAGTCCACCGCCAGCGTGCCTGCCTCGGCATCGTGCAGGCGCGGGGTGTAGTCGCGCATCGGCGAGGGCACCGCGCCCACCGGCAGTTCCGGACCGTTGGGGCCCAGGACCGGGGTGACAAAGGCGCCATCGGGATTGGGGAAGAACAGTTTGATGTGGTCGTCCGGCGAGGCGCTGTGGAAACCGGCCAGTTCCGGCCCGCCCAGCACGATGCGGCGCAGGTGCGGACTCAGGTCCAGCACGGCCAGCACCTGCAGCTGGCGGCGGACGACGGGGTGTTGAAGCCTGCGGCTTTCGTGTTGGGTCATGGCATGCACTCCAGGAAAACGATGGGGATAGGCGGCGTTCAAGACACGCGCACCAGTCGATAGCCCAGCTCGGCCGCGAGCGCGCGCAGCCACGCGCTGGTCGCGGCGTCGTCGCCGGGCAGGAGAAGGGCTTGCGAGCACAGCCGCCATAAGGTGCGGCCGTGCGGGCGGGCGATGGCCACCGCCAGCTGCCGGCGTTCGAGCTCGCGCAGCAGGCGATAGACGGTGGGGCCTGCCATCTGCCTCCGGGCAGGTCGCGTTGGGTCTGGTTGGCCGTCAGCTGGTGCTGTGCGACGCAGCGCCTGACTGGCCGTCAGGTCAAGTCGCGCGGCGCCGGATGGCGGCCAACCAGGCCCAACCCGGAGGGCTGCGTTTGTGCGGCCCCGGGGCGGCGTCATTGCTCGGTCGTGGATGGACATCCACTTCCTCGCGCTTCCTTGCCCCGAACCCGCACAAGCGCAGCGCGACCTACCCGGAGGCAGATGGCAGGCCCGGCTGGCGTGTGGGCAGGTGGCCTGCAGCTGGCGGTGGAGGACGATGGCATCGCACGCGGCCGGCTGCTGCGACAGCAGCGCCAGCAACGCACGACGCGGTGCGGTCATGCGCAGGCCGGCGGCCTGCACGCGATGGGCCAGCGCGGCCTCAGCCACGGCCCACCCGGGCGATGTCGGCGGCGGCGCGCTGCAGGATCTCGGCCACCTGGTCGCCGGCACCGTCGTCCCACTGCGCGTGATGGCTGACCAGGGCGCGCTTGAGCGCCGCCATGCCGGCGCGCACCGGCGCCGGCATCCCGGCCCGCACCAGCACCCGGGCGCTGCGCTCGGTGCGCAGCCGCGCCTCGTTCAGCGCCTCGGCGTTGTCGCGGACAAAGGTGCGTCCGGCCTCGGTCAGCGTGTGCAGGCGACGTGCGCCGTCCTCGCTGGCCTGGACCAGGCCGATCTCCTGCAACTGGGCCAGCGCCGGATACACCGCACCGGCCGAGGGCGCGTACTGGCCCAGGAACATCTCACCGATCAACTGGATCAGTTCGTAGCCGTGGCGCGGCT
>JBIIHJ010000463.1:0-2747 GCA_044235875.1 Pseudoxanthomonas sp. | reverse complement strand
CCTATCAAGCCTGGTCCTATGCGGCCCTGCTTGAGGGCTTCAACGAGGCTGTGCATGACGGCGGTGTGGCGTTACGACCCTGTGCCTACCTCCACAACTACCAGCGCGACGGCATCATCGACCACGCACAGTACGCACCCTATACCGACAAGGCACCCCTGTTTCTGCGCGGACATGCCGAACGCCAGAGTTTGCAGACCTTCATCAAGCAGCACGTCAAGCACGGCGACAACGCAGAACTGCTGTTCGAGATCGAGCAAGGCCGCGTACGCCCATCCAAGATGCTGGCCGACAGCATGGTGCAGATGCTCAAAGGCAACCGCGAGTTCGTCCTGATCGACGAGCAGAAGGTCGTCTACGAAACCGCCCTGGCCAAGGCCCGCACCGCGACGGCCGCGCGCAAGCAGGTCGTCATCGTCCGCGGTGGGCCGGGCACCGGAAAATCCGTCGTCGCCATCAACCTGATCGTCGAGCTATCGAGGCTGGGCCTGCTGAGCAAGTACGTGTCCAAGAACGCCGCACCGCGCGCCGTCTACGAGCAGAAGCTCAAGGGCCACCGCAGGAAGGCGGAAATCTCGGCGATGTTCGGTGGCTCCGGCGCCTTCATCGACACCGCGCCCAACACCTTCGACGCACTGATCGTGGACGAGGCGCACCGCCTCAACGCCAAGAGCGGCCTGTACGGCAACCTGGGCGAGAACCAGATCAAGGAGCTGATCGTCGCGGCAAAATGCACGGTGTTCTTCGTGGACGACGACCAGATCGTCACCCTGAACGATATCGGCCATTCCCGTGCGCTCGAAGGCTGGGCGAAACAGCTGGGTGCCGAGGTCACCCAAGTGGACCTGTCCTCGCAGTTCCGCTGCGGCGGCTCCGACGGCTACCTGGCCTGGCTGGATAACTACCTGGGCATCCGCCAGACGGCCAACACCGACTTCGACCGCGATACCTTCGATTTCCGTATCGTCGATTCGCCGACTGAACTGCACGCCCTGATCGCCGAGCGCAACAAAATCAACAACAAATCCCGCGTCGTGGCCGGCTACTGCTGGGACTGGAAGAGCAGGAAGCAACGGGATGCCTACGACATCGTCATGCCGGAATTCGGTTACGAGCGTCGCTGGAACCTGGACCAGGATGGCAGCCTGTGGATCACCGCCCCCAACTCCATTGAGGAAGTCGGCTGCATCCACACCTGCCAGGGCCTGGAACTGGACTATGTAGGCGTGATTATTGGCCCGGACCTGCAATCGCGGGATGGCCAGCTGATCACCGTGCCCGAACACCGCTCAAAGATGGACCGCTCGATCCGTGGCTACAAGACATTGATGCAGCAAGACCCGGAGGGAACCCGGCAGCGGGTGGATCGGATCATTCGCAATACGTACAAGACGCTGATGAGCCGGGGGATGAAGGGGTGTTATGTGTATCCAACGGATGTCGGTGAGCAATTCCTTGCTGGACGGTGACGACCGCTTTCGGCCAGAAGCGGTCATTCGTCAATGTCTAAACTATCCCGCGTTTGCATCAGGCTTTGGAAGATCGATGGCACGTGAGTTCTTATCTCCCCATGTCACGCGCGCGTCATCCCATTCCAGAATGAGCAGAACGGGTTCGCTGAAATTTCCGATTTCTCCTTTGACTGCCGTTAGGCCAATCACCCTGTCACTCCCGGTTTCGTCTTCCCTCTGAGCGGATGCATAATCTTTCATCGCTAGCTCTATGGCTCCTCTTGAGTCGATGCAGGCCAGACGGATGAGCTTTCGCAAGGATAGCTGAACACGACTGACTGAAGACATGTAAGCGCGAAACATAGCCAACACGTCGATATGGTCCTCAAGCTGGTCCAGAACCCGCATCTTGAAGGTGCCCCTGTCCTCCAAGATCAGCTTCTTCTGGCAGTAGATCATGCTGGCTTCTGACCATGACGCACCCTTAGGGCGGCCTTTGATGCCGTGAACAGCCACGGCACGATGCTGAACGTGGTTCCGTAACTCGCAAACGAATTGGTAGCCAAGCGTTGCGTCGTAGGCCTTTGAAAGGAGTCTTTTGGCCGCATCAGCAAAAGGCTCGGGCAACGCCAGGTGCTTGAAGTCACGAACCACATGGTCGGCGAACAGCCGTGCGGTGGTCAGAAAATTAATGGCGTGACGATTGGCCGCCGCGAGGACTTTTGCCCACTTCTCATAGCGGAACTCAAGCTCGAATGTGCCTCGCAACGAAACTTTGGCACAGAACATTTCAAATGCCGTGAAGTTGCCGAGCATCAACTCATAACGCTGTTCAAAAGCGCCAGCGTCCACAAGAGTTCTTCGCGCATTGGCCAAAAGCTCATAGCGCTCTTCACTGATCTCAATAATTGTCTGAGGGCCAATGTGCGCCCCACGCAAGAAGTAGCCCACCCCGTTTTCTCCCACGGTATTCCACGAGGATGATAGAGGGTCTACCTACTCAGTGCGCCCAAGGCCTGATAAACCCTCGTCACAGATTTCGAGGTGCTACCGACTTCCCAGCCCGAAGAGCTGATTGGCGTCCTAAGATGTGCTTCAACGTGGCAGGAGGCTGGATATGCCTAAGTTCGTCAAAGCAGGGCCCGTCGTTCCGGACGAGCTAGTGCAATCCCTCGAAGATGATCGTGTGGTGATCTTCTGCGGTGCTGGTGTATCGATGGGCGCTGGGCTCCCGAGCTATGTGGGCCTAGTCAAGTATTGCTATGACGAGTTTGCAGAAACGCTCCCCCTGAAGAA
>JBIIHJ010000437.1:0-2751 GCA_044235875.1 Pseudoxanthomonas sp. | reverse complement strand
GGCATGGAGAAGCTGAAGATCGCCATCGCCTACGAATACCGCGGCAAGCGCACCGAGTACGCGCCGCTAGACGCCCAGGGCTGGGAAGAAATCACCCCGGTGTACCTGGAGTTCCCCGGCTGGAGCGAGAACACCCACGGCATCACCGAGTGGGACAAGCTGCCCGCCGCCGCCCGCGCCTACCTGCGCGCACTGGAGGAACTGGCCGGCTGCCCGATCAGCATCGTCTCCACCGGCCCGGACCGCGACCACACCATGGTCCTGCAGGATCCGTTCGCCTGATCCGTCAAGTCATCCGTGGATGAAAGAAGGCTCCTTGCGGGCCTTCTTTTTTTGCCTGATCCTCATAAAGAGACCCGCAGTTTCACAGCAGCCAGCGCTGTCCCATCGAAGGTTGGGCGGTGTGCCACCACTGGATGTTGCGGTGGGACATGCGATCCGGCTGCGACCCGGTGATGGGCCGCCATGACTTGCATCCGCACAAGGCCCGCGCGACCATGCATCGCAACTGCGATGCATCCGCGAGGCCGCCATGCGAACCGCTACCATCCCGTCCTTGCGTGTTGACCCCGACCTGCGGCGAGCGGCTGAAGAAGTGCTGCAGGAAGGTGAAACCCTGTCGGCGCTTCTGGAATCGGCGTTGCGCGCCAAAATCGAGCAGCGCCGCTCGCAACACGCCTTCATTGCCAAGGGGCTCGCCGCACGAGAGCAAGCGCGCGGGCGAGACGCGTACGTGGGAGCGGACGAGGTCGTGCACCGCCTGCAGCAGCGGCTGGCCAAGGCGAAAACTAGCGGCGCATGACCTTCCAGGTCCGCTTCACGGAAGAAGCCGCGGGCGATCTTGAGCGGCTCTACGATTTCCTGCTGCAAGGCGCCGACGGCGACTGGACGCTGGCTGAGCGTGCGTTGGCTGCGATTCGCGGCGGCTTGTCGTTGCTGGAGACCTCGCCGTTTGCAGGCCGCAAGCTGCACGGCGCGCCCACGTTTCTCCGAGAGTTGGTGATCGGCTTTGGTCGTGCGGGTTACGTGGCCTTGTTCGAGGTCGAGGACGACCACACCGTCACCATCTTGGCAGTGCGCCATCAGCGCGAAGACGATTTCAGCTGAGTTGAAGGTGTTTCCGACGGGTCAATGCTCGACCGTGGTGCGCCGACGTGGTCCGCTCGGCACTCGCCCGGGCTGCGTCGTCTCCCCTCGCGGCGCGGCCTCGTGTAGAGCTGAGCTTTCTCCGCTGCGGCCTTCCCGCGCTTCGTGCGAACAGCAGCCGAGCAAGCTCGGCTCTACAGGGAAGCGAAAGAAGCAACCGAGCCCGCGATGCGGCGCCCTGATGTAGAGCGGAGCTTGCTCCGCTGGCGCCTTTCCGCGCTCCGTGCGAACAGCAGCCGAGCAAGCTCGGCTCTACAGGAAGCGGAAGAAGCAACCGAGCCGGCGATGTGGCGCCCTGATGTAGAGCGGAGCTTGCTCCGCTGGCGCCTTCCCACGATCCGTGCAAACAGCAGCCGAGCAAGCTCGGCTCTACAAGAAGCGGAAGCAGCCGAGCAAGCTTGGCTCTACAAGAAGCGGAAGCAGCCGAGCAAGCTCGGCGCTACAGGGCGCCGAAAAAGCAGCAGAGTCTCCCAAAGGGGCTTGCCACAAGCTCGGCGCTACACATCCGCAGTCATCGCCCTCCTGGGGAGGGCAGATCGCCCGCATGTCTCGCCAATCACCTGAATTCCAGGCCACTGTCGCCGCTACCTGACAAATCCGACATGACTTCCGGCGGTGTCGCCAGGCGCGGGGCAGGGGGACCATGGGGGACTACACGGCGCCTGGCGCCATCGAATCCTTAGAGGAATACATGCGCAAGACCCTGGTGACCGCAATCGCGCTGGCTTTGGCCGGCACTTCCCTGGCCGCGTCGGCCCAGTCTGGCGCCGCTGCGCCGGCCCCGGTGGCCGCGTCGGCCAGCGCCGTCACCACCCAGCTGCCGCGCACCGCCGTGCCCAGCCATTACGCGGTGGAGATCACCCCGCATGCCGAGAAGATGACCTTCGACGGCAAGGTCAGAATCGACATCCAGGTCCTGCAGTCCACCAACACCATCGTGCTGCAGGCCGCCAACCTGACCTTCGCCCACAGCACCCTGGCCGCAGCCAAGGGCAAGCCGCTGGCCGCCAAGGTCACCGTCGATGAAGACGCGCAGACCGCCACCTTCGCCTTCGACAAACCGCTGGCGCCGGGCAAGTACGTGCTGGCCACCGACTACAGCGGCATCATCAACACCCAGGCCAACGGCCTGTTTGCGCTGGATTACGCCACCGCCGATGGCCAGAAGCGCGCCCTGTACACCCAGTTCGAAAACTCCGACGCGCGCCGCTTCATCCCGTCCTGGGACGAGCCCAACTTCAAGGCCACCTTTGACCTGACCGTCAACGCGCCGACCGGGCAGATGGCCGTCAGCAACATGCCGATCGCCTCGTCCAAGGACATCGCCGGCGGCCTGACCCGCACCGTGTTCCAGACCTCGCCCAAGATGTCGACCTACCTGCTGTTCTTCGGGCTGGGCGACTTCGACCGCGCCGCACTCAAGGCCGAAAACGGCACCGAGATCGGCGTGATCGCGCAGAAGGGCAAGGTCGACCAGGCCCAGTTCGCGCTGGAGGCCGGCCGCGACGTGCTGGCCGAATACAACGACTACTTCGGCGTGCCGTACCCGCTGCCCAAGCTGGATAACATTGCCGCACCGGGCCAGAGCCAGTTCTTCAGCGCGAT
>JBIIHJ010000147.1:0-9006 GCA_044235875.1 Pseudoxanthomonas sp. | reverse complement strand
GGCACTGGACTCAGGGCCGACAGCACCGGTCCGCGCGATCGGTGCGTCTCATGCGGCCAGGCCCGGCTGTTGCGCGCTGATGCGCTGGTACAGCGGCTGGAAGTTGAGCCAGCCCGCATAGCCACTGTCGAAGCGTGCCGCGGTGCCGCGTGCGCGCGCTTCGTCGATCAGCGTCGGCGTGCCCAGCGCCTGGGCATGGATCTGCTCGCGGCAGACTTTTTCCAGCGAGGTGAACAGATACACCGCCTCATCGATCGAGCGGCCTACGGTCAGCACGCCGTGGTTGCGCATGATCAGCGCGCGGCCATGTTCACCTAGCGCCTTGCCGACGTTCTCGCCCTCACCCAGCGCGAAGCTGTCGTACAGCGCGTGGCGTTCGAAGAACACCGCCGCTTCGTTGGAGATCGGTGGGATCAGCCGGCCGCTGCTCGACCAGACCTTGCCGTAAGGCGCGTGGGTGTGGACGGCCGACTGCAGTTCCGGGCGCTGGGCCAGCAGCGCCGCATGCAGCGGTACGCCGCCCGGATGCACGTAGCCGGTCCCTTCCAGGCGCTCGCCCAGGTAATTCACCCGGACCAGGTCGTCGCGGGTGATCAGCGAAAAATCCACGGCGAAGGCATTCATCCAGAACGTGTCCGGAAACTCCGGATCGCGCACCGAAATGTGGCCCATCACGCCTTCGTCGTAGCCCAACTGCGCGAACAGCCGGAAGGAGGCGACCAGCTTGCGCTGGCGATGCTGCCGCTCCTGGGCCACGTCATCGAACACCGGCCGCTGTGGGCGCGGCAGCGCGGCGGCTTCTTCAAAGCTGATGGTGCGGACCGTGGGGGTCCCGTTGCTGCTCATGGGGAGATGTCGCTATCCGTCCTGACCTGGAGAGCGACACTAGGACCACGACCGCGTCCGGCTAAGCGCGCGGAGCGGGAATGATTAGCGCGCAGGCGCATAACGACACCGCCACCCACGCCGGCATGCGGGAAAAGCTTGATGCCATGTGGTTCTGAGGCAGGACGCGGGGCCGTGCGACGCCGTAGCTGATGCCCAGCCGTGAGTTGCACATGCTTTCAGCTCATGAATCAGGCCGGCGCTGCGGCAGGCATCAGGGCACCGCCAGGCCCAGAACGCGCGCGACCTCCCCCGCCATCAGGCGAAGAAGGCCGCGTGCGGTGATGCGATCGGTGCGTCAGAAGCGGAAGCGCACGCCCAGCGAGTACACCGTTTCCAGATACTTGATCTGGCGGGCGTAGGCATCGCCCTGCACGTTGTAGGTCCGCGAATTGGTGATCGGGTCGCCCAGGATGTTGGACACGTCGAAGGCGAAGGTCACCGCGGGGATCGGCGTGTAGTTGAGCGACATGTCCAGCGTGCCGCGGTCATCCTGGACCAGCGGGAAGAACGGCCCGTTGGCGCCCAGCGCTGCGTCGTACACCTGTGAGTACTCCTGCACCCACTTGGAGCGCCAGTTGTAGGCCAGGCGCGCGGAGAACTCCGGCTTTTCGTACAGCAGGATCAGGTTGTAGGAGTTCTTGGACACGCCCGGGATGCGCGGCTCTCCCGGAATCGACTCGGCCACCGTCGGGCCCTGCTCGGCGCCACCGTCGATATAGGTGTAGTTGGCCTGCACGCCGAACGCGCGGGCCCATTCGGGCAGCGCGTCGAAATCCAAAAAGCTGGTGAAGGCGAATTCGGCGCCCGTCAGCTTGCCTTCGCCGCCGTTCTCCGGCTGGGTCAGGCGCAGGGTGCCGTACTCGGCGTCGGCCTGGTCGGTGGTGACGTTGGCGATGAAGCCCTTCACGTCGCGGCGGAAGAAGGCCAGCGTGGCCGAGCCGGTGGGCGAGAAGTAGTACTCGAAGGACAGGTCGTAGTTTTCCGACTCCAGCGGCGAGAGGTTGGGATTGCCGCTGGAGGCGGTGCGGAAGCAGTTGACGCTGGTCGGATCGGTGTTGCACGCGCCCTGCGGCGAGTTGACGATCGTCGACGGATTGAGCTGGTCGAAGTTCGGCCGCGTGCGGGTCTTGGTCGCCGCCGCGCGGATCTGGAAGGTGTCGGTGACGCGCAGGCGGATGCTGGCGTTGGGCAGGTAATCGGTGTAGCTGGTGGTGCTGCTGATCGGCGAATAGGTCGCGGTGGCGTCGTCGCGCGAAGTGCCATCGACCTGGGTCTTGGTGCGTACCACGCGCATGCCGACCGCGCCATCGATCGGGATGCCGGTGTCGAAGGCGTACTTGACCTGCGCGTAGCCGGTGGAGGCCTTCTCGTTGGCGTTGAAGGTATTGAGCGGGTTGAACACCGGCAGGCCCAGTGCGTCGAAGTCGTGGTTGTCCGGCCCGAGTAGCGAATCGGTCAGCGCGCGCAGCTGGTTGACGTTGTCGCGGATGCTGTCGCGGGTCGGGGCGACCCAGCGGGTCGGCGGCGCGTGGTCATCGCCTTCGAAGCCGCCGCCGGTGGTGGACAGGGTCACGGGCAGGTCCAGGTAGCTCAGGCCTGCGCCTTCGACATAGCCGTAGCGGTCGCCGCTTTTGCGCTCTGCATCGCGGTCGGTGTAGCGCAGGCCGGCCTGGTAGGCGGCGATCGGGCCGCTTTCCGGGGTGAATTCGAAATCGGTGCGTGCCTGGAAATCCTTGCCCGAGGCCTCGTAGTTGCGGTCGTACAGGCCGCGGAAGATGAAGTTGTTCGGGTCGGTCAGGTCGAAATTCTGGAAGCTGTAGCTGCCGCCGCCGTCGCTACCGGGCACGGCGTAGTTCACATCGACCACCGGCGCCGAGGCGAAGGCGTAGTCGATGTTGGCCTGCTTGAGCTTGTACTTGGAGTTGGTCGCGGCCAGGTCGGTGGACCAGCGCACGCCGCCCTCGTGGTACACCGCGCCCAGGCCGATCTGGTAGGTGTTGGTGCTGGCGTCGGTGGAGGCCTGGTAGCCCTCCGGCCGCAGCCCTCCCGTGGCGGTCAGGCGCTGCGCCTGCGGCCCGGAGGCGCCCGGCGCGGTGACCACATTGGAGAACTGGGTGTCGCCCGAATACAGCGGCACGAACATGTAGCTGTCGTCGTCCTTGCTGCGGAAGCCCTGGAACAGGAAGTCCGCGTTGACCTCCCAGCTTTCGCTCGGTTTCCACTGGAAGGCGCTGTTGACCGAAGGCCGCGTGCGCATGCCCTGGCCGTAGAAGGTGCCGATGCCATCGGGATAACGGAAGCCCGGCTGGTCGGTCTGGTTGGGCTGGGCCACGCCCATCACCAGCGAGTTCTCGCGGGTGGAATCGAGGAAACGCAGGCGGTTCCAGGCGGCGTTGATGAGGAAGCCCATCTCGCCGACATCGGTATCCCAGCGATCGCTGAAGAGGAAGTTGCCGTTGAGGTCGCCCTTGTCGGCCTGGTCGAAATAGGCGACGTTGGCCGAACCGGACAGCTCGCGGCCTTCGAAATCAAACGGCCGGCGCGACCGCACGTCGATCAAGCCGGCGATCCCGCCCTCGACCAGATCGGCGGTGCTGGACTTGTAGACATCCAGTCCGGCCACGCCGCCCGCGGGAAAGTCCTGCAGGGCCACGCTGCGGTTTTCGGCGGTGAACAGCTCGCGCCCGTTGTAGGTGGTGGTCAGGTTGGGCAGGCCACGCACCTGCACGTCGGCCGCCTCACCGGCCGCGCGCGTGACCTGCACGCCGGTCACGCGCGCCAGCGAAGCCGATGCGGTGACATCGGGCAGCTTGCCCAGGTCCTCGGCCACGATCGAATCGACGATCTGGGTCGAATCGCGCTTGATCGACTGCGCGCTCTGCAAGCTCGCGCGCAGGCCGACCACCTTGACCGCGTCCAGGTCCTTGGCATCGGCCTGCGTGACGTCCTGCGGTGCGTTCGCCACGGGCGTGGCGGTGTTCTGGGGCGTTGCGTCGCTCGTGACGGTCGTGGCTTGCGGCGTGGCGTCCTGGGCGAACGCAGGCGCGCCGATCAGGACCGCGGCGATCGCCGTGGCCAGCAGCGTGGTGGGACAGGACATGCGTGCGATGTTCATGCGGAACTCCGGGGGTGGGCCTTCAATGGCC
The DNA here is from genome assembly GCA_044235875.1 of Pseudoxanthomonas sp. GTDB lineage: Bacteria > Pseudomonadota > Gammaproteobacteria > Xanthomonadales > Xanthomonadaceae > Pseudoxanthomonas_A. The sequence continues at coordinate 4,972 of JBIIHJ010000147.1, read as the reverse complement.
GAGTGAGAGGGCGTGGGGGCCTTCTTCTGTCTTGCAGTGACTCAGCGCGCGGCAGTCGCGCCGGCAGGCGTGGCCAGGCGACGGAACAGCTCCGCCTCGCGCAGGCGGTATGGCGTGCCATCGGACTTGATGAGGTCGTGGAACCACACCACCGGCTCCTTCATCGTGTACGGACGCTCCCAGCTGTCCCACGGGAAGCGGGTCTGGATGGCGCCATCGACCAGGCCCCAATTGACCATGCCGATGTTTTCGCGACGGCCGATCGGCAGGATCGTATCCACCGCCGAGCCGCTGCCGCGCGCCATCCACTCGGTGCAGATCAGCGGGCGGCCGTACGGACGCAGCTGGACGATGCGCGCCTCGAACGACTCGGGCTGCTCGTAGTTGTGGAAGCTGATGATGTCCGAATGCTCCAGCTGTGCCTTCTGGATGGCGTTGAGCTTGTTCGAACCTGGCGACCAGTCATCGCCGATCCACACGCCGCTGGTCAGCGGCTGGATCGGGGCCTTGGAACGCGCCCAGCCGAAGGCCTTGGGCAGCAGTTCGGCGATGCGGTCCTGCTCGGACGGCAATTGCTTGTCCATGTAGTTGCCGCCGCCCGGGTTGTCCGGCTCGTTCCAGATGTCCCACGCCAGCACGCGCTTGTCCTTGGCGAACGCACCGACCACGCCCTCGACATAGCTGCGGAATGCCGCGTCGTTGGCCGGATCGACCAGCTCGCTGCGGCTCGGGCTCTGCACCCAGCCGGAGTTGTGCACACCGGGGATCGGGCGATGCTGGGCCCCCAGCATCGGGTCCGGATCCCAGCAGCTGTCGAACAGCACGAAGATCGGCTTGATGCCGTGCTTGTCGGCGATCGTCAGGAACTGGTCCAGGCGCTTGGTGAAACCTTTGGCGTCCTGCTTCCACAGCAGGTCGTGCAGGTACACGCGCATGGTGTTCATGCCGAACTGCGCGTGCGCCCAGCCCAGCTCGCGGTCGATGCGCGCCGGGTCGAACGTGGCGGCCTGGAACATCTCCAGCTGGTTGATCGCGTTGGCCGGGATGTAATTGCTGCCCACCAGCCAGGGCTGGGCCTTGTACCAGGCCTCGGCTTTCTCCGGGCTCCAACGGTCCGAGGCACCGGCGACGGTGGCGCTGTGGGTGGCCGCATTCGGTGCCTGCGCATGGGCGACGAACGTGGCGGGAAGATAAAGACCGAGAAGAACAGCGACGGCGAACAAGCGAGGCATGGTGTGCTCCGTTGGGTGATGGATGGACGCTCCGGGCACAGCCTCGGCGGCGTTGACGCACGACAGGCGCCCGCGTGGCCGGCGCAACGCGCGGGGCGAGAGATCGGCAAGCGCGCAGGCCGTGTCGGAGGACGCCCGCGCAAGCGCTGGCCTGGCGCGCAGCAACGCGCGCGGCGATGTCACAGCCAGGGTCCGGCCCGCATATGCGGCGCGGACGGCGTGGTGCAGGACGCGCCAGAGCGGGCGGTCCTTTGGAATGGCGACGTCCACCAGGGACGCGATACGACCTGCCGCGTGGCGCATGTCCCCTCCCAGAGTGTGCGCAGCTATCGACGAGATGCGTGCCGGACCCTATAGTCCGGCGCTGGCGCATATTATCCGACAATATGATTTTTACAACGGAAGATGTCCTTCGCTGTCGCATCCGTCAGCTCACGGCCTGCGCGCTGGTGCTGCTGGCCGGTTGTGCGACACAGCAAAGCGCGCCCTCGTTGGGCATCGCGCCGGTGCTGGATACCGAATTCGCCGATCCCTTCGTACTGCCGATCGCCGACGGCACGCTGGTGGCCTACGCCACCAACCGGAGCGCCGATGACGGCACGCCGATGCACCTGCCGGTTTCCACCTCGCGCGATGGCCTGCATTGGACCGCGCCGGCCGAGGCCATGCCCGCGCCCCCGCCGTGGGCACGCGCAGACGGGTTGGACCTGTGGGCGCCGGAGGTGCTGCAGGTCGGCGGGCAATACGTGGTGTTCTTCAGTGCGCGCCACGCCACCCGCATGCGCCCGGATGGCCTGACGCTGTGCATCGGCGCTGCGGTGGCCACACGGGCGACCGGCCCGTTCGTGCCGCAGGCCGCGCCGCTGACCTGTGGCGACGCATACGGCGTGATCGATGTCAGCCCGTTCCGCGACACCGACGCGCAGGGCCGCACGCAGCTGTGGCTGCTCTACAAGACCGACGGCAACTGCTGTGGTATCCCGACCACCTTCGTTGCCCAGTCTCTGAGCCAGGACGGCCTGCAGCTGCGTGGCACGCCGCAGACGCTCCTGGGCGTGGTCAATGACCAGGCCTGGGAAGGCAAGGTGGTGGAAGCCCCGCAGCTGGTGCGCCATGCCGACCGCTACTTCCTCTTTTATGCGGGCAACGACTACGGCAGCGGCGCCTACGCCACCGGCTATGCGCGCTGCGACGGACCGGCCGGGCCGTGCCAGGACGCGCCGGAAAACCCGATCCTGCGCAGCCAGCCCGGTCCGCCGGCCCTGGTCGGCCCCGGGCATCAGCATGTGTTCGAATTCAACGGACGCAGCTGGATCGCCTTCCACGGCTGGCGCCCGGCCAGCGCGGCGCGCAAGCGCCATCGGGCGATGTACATCCTGCCGCTGGACTGGCGCGATGGTCGCCCGGTGGTCGCAACGCAACACGCGCGCTGAGCGCGTACTTCCAGGAAAATCCGCATGAACGCACACGCTGCCGGCGACCTTGTCGGCATCAACTGGGGCAGCTCCAACTTCCGCGCTTATCTGATCGGCGCCGACGGCGCGGTCCGCGACACCCTGGAATCGCCTGCCGGCGTGGCCACGCTGCAGCGCGCGGGCATGATCGACATGGCCGCGCAGGTCCACATGCGCTGGCCACAGGCCACGCGCGTGTACGCCGCCGGCATGATCGGCTCGAACATCGGCTGGCTCGATGCCGGCTATGTCGACGCGCCCGCCGGCCTGGCGCAGATCTGCGCCGGCCTCAAACCCACCACCATCGGCGGACTGGCCCTGTCCATCGTCCCCGGCGTGGCCTGCACGCGCACGCACGACGGTGCCCCGGACATCATGCGCGGCGAGGAGACCGAGCTGTTCGGCCTGATGGCCAGTGGCCGCCTCCACGACGCCCCGGTCATCGCCCTGCCCGGCACGCATACCAAATGGGTGTCGGTCGGCGAAGGCCAGGTGCACGAGTTCATGACCGCCATGTCGGGCGAACTGCACGACCGGCTGTCCTCGGGAGGTGCCTTGGCCTCGGTGGTCAGCGGCGCGGGCGAAGACGGCCCGGCCTTCCGCGAAGGCGTCCGGACGGCGGCTGCGCGCGGCCTGGGGCTGGGCAGCCTGCTGTTCGGCGTGCGCGCTCGGGTGATCCGCGGCCGACTGACGGCGTCCGAGGCCAGTGCCTATCTGCGCGGGGTGCTGATCGGCGCGGAAATCGCCGACGCGCTGCAGCTGTTCCCGCAGCTGGCTGGCGCACGCGTCCCGCTGGTCGGATCGCAGGCCGCATGCGGGCTGTACCAGGCCGCGCTGCAGGAGCTGGGTATGGCCGCGGACATCGTGCCCTCGGCCGATGCAGTGGTACGCGGCTTTGTGGAGATCGACCTGCACCGGCAGGCAGACAGGGCTGGATGACGCTTCGCACGCGCGGCCGCACAGCGCCGCACTAAAGGCCGTCGACCCCTCGCTGTACACCGCCGCCTTCTGTTGCGCTGCAGCTTTTTAATTGTCCGATTATATGTTTTAGTAACCTCACACTGCGGGGAGGCTAACAAATGGGGCTTGCAACAAAGACAGCGGGACTGTGCGCGGCTGCGGTCGCCTTGACGGTTGCCGGTTCGGCAATGGCGCAGGAACGCAGCACCGTCGGCACCACGCCCGAGGGCGCCAAGGTCGAGTCGATCACGCTGCACGATGCCAGTGGCATGAAGGCCCGCATCCTCACCCTGGGCGCCGCGCTCAACGCACTGGAAGTGCCCGATCGCGACGGCAAGCTGGGCGACGTGGTGCTGGGCGACAAGGACCTGGCCGCCACGCTGGCCAAGCCGCAGTACTTCGGCACCATCGTCGGACGCTTCGCCAATCGCCTGGCCAAGGGCAAATTCACCCTGGACAAGCGCCAGTACAGCGTGCCGGTCAACGATGGGCCCAACAGCCTGCATGGCGGCACCAAGGGATTGGACAAGGTCGTCTGGGAGGTCGTCGAGGCCAAGGCCGACCGTGTGACCCTGCGCCATGTCAGCCCCTCGGGCGACCAGGGTTATCCCGGCGCGCTGACCGTGACCGCCAGCTACGCGCTGGAAGGCGACGGCAAGCTTGCGATCGAGTACCGCGCCACCACCGACGCGCCGACCATCGTCAACCTCAGCAACCACACCTACTGGAACCTGTCGGGCGAAGGCACCGGCACGGCCATGGACCACGAGCTGACCATCGCCGCCGATGCATATACCCCGGTCGACACCACCCTGATCCCGACCGGCAAGATCGTGCCGGTCGCCGGTACGGTGTTCGACTTCCGCAAGGCCAAGCCGATCGGCCAGGACGTGCGCAAGGCCAAGGAAGAACCGCAGCTGGCACTGGGCCATGGCTATGACCACAACTGGGTGGTGGGCCGCACGGTCGCCAAGCAGGCACGGGAAGTGGCGCGCGTGCACGATCCGCGCAGCGGTCGGGTCATGACCCTGACCTCGGCGCAGCCGGGCCTGCAGTTCTATTCGGGCAACTTCCTGGACGGCACGACGATCGGCAAGAGCGGTCACTTGTATCGCCAGGGCGATGCGTTCGTGCTGGAACCGCAGCTGTTCCCGGATACGCCCAACCAGCCAGCGTTCGGTTCCGGACGCCTGGCGCCCGGACAGCAGTACAGCAACCGCATGGTCTATCAGTTCAGTACCGACCGCAGCACCGGCAAGACCCGCTAACACCGCATCACCCAGGCGCACTGCCTCCCGCCGCGCGATGGCCACGGCCATCGCGCCC